>NZ_CAXAPL010000001.1:0-384808 GCF_963970845.1 Pseudomonas sp. RA_105y_Pfl2_P56 | reverse complement strand
GAAGCAGCATCTTAAGTAATGCGGCTCTGCGTTCAGGTGAATAGTACGGCACGACCAGTCTCTTTCCGCCCCCGATATGCTTTTTTTGGAAAAACCGGAGAGGCGACAACTATCCTGACACCGGGGGGACGATTGAGGAGGTAATGACAGGCAGGGCGCCCTGAAAAATCAAGGTATAGATAGAAAATCATTGGGGCAACCCAGAGATACAAAGCCAACCTTTGGATTGGTCGGCGCAGGAGTGGTGGACATGTCTAACCTCGGTATTTTGTGACATCGATTGCCTGACGCAGGAATCGAGAGACGGGCGCTTGAATGGCGCCTCTGATCAAAAAGTGCGCAATTCTAGCGGCGTGCAACTCACTTGACCAGCTTTATGCCGGGAAATACGACGAGTGCTGCGCTATGCTTCGCGCCGTTGGGCCTTGCCAAATTTTTACAGTCAACAAATCGTCTGTAACAGCAAGTAAAACAGCGCATGCTGCACCACACAACATAGTGTTTCATTCGAAGTAGCCGGTCTGGGAATCAGGAGTGTTGGATGGGGCAGGCAAGTAGTCAGGCGGCGGGCGCCGAGCATTCGACGGCAAAGCCGATCGGCATGCTGGTCGCGGCGGTCGGGGTGGTTTACGGCGACATCGGCACGAGCCCGTTGTACACCCTCAAAGAAGTGTTTTCCGGCGGTTACGGTGTGCCCGTCAATCACGACGGGGTGTTGGGCATTTTGTCGTTGATTTTCTGGTCGCTGATCTGGGTCGTGTCGATCAAATACATGATGTTCGTCCTGCGCGCCGACAACCAGGGGGAGGGCGGGATCATGGCGCTCACCGCACTGGCACGGCGAGCGGCGGGCGAGCGCAAGAAATTGCGTTCATTGCTGGTGGTTTGCGGGCTGATCGGTGCGGCGCTGTTTTACGGCGACAGCATGATCACGCCGGCGATTTCCGTGCTGTCGGCCATTGAAGGCGTCGGTCTGGCGTTTGAAGGCATCGACCATTGGGTGGTGCCGTTGTCGCTGGTGGTGCTGGTCGGGTTGTTCCTGATCCAGCGTCACGGCACGGCGCGGATCGGTATTCTCTTCGGGCCGATCATGGTCACCTGGTTTCTGGTGCTCGGCGCCCTTGGCGTGTACGGCATCAGCCACACGCCGGAGGTGCTGTATGCGCTGAATCCAGTGTGGGCGGTACGGTTTTTCATGGTGCATGCGGGCATGGGCGTGGCAATCCTCGGCGCGGTGGTGCTGGCGCTGACCGGTGCCGAAGCACTTTACGCCGACATGGGCCACTTTGGCCGCAAGCCGATTGCCCGTGCCTGGTTCCTGCTGGTGCTGCCGGCGTTGGTGCTCAACTACTTCGGTCAAGGCGCCTTGATGCTGGAAAACCCGGAAGCGGCACGTAACCCGTTCTACCTGCTGGCACCAAGCTGGGCACTGATTCCGCTGGTGGGGCTGGCAACGCTGGCGACCGTGATCGCCTCGCAAGCGGTGATTTCCGGTGCATTCTCCCTGACCCGTCAGGCGATCCAGCTCGGTTACATCCCGCGCATGTACATCCAGCACACCTCCAGCGACGAGCAGGGCCAGATTTACATCGGTGCCGTGAACTGGTCGCTGATGGTTGGCGTGGTCTTGCTGGTGCTGGGCTTTGAATCCTCCGGCGCACTGGCCTCGGCTTACGGTGTGGCGGTGACCGGCACCATGCTGATGACCACGATTCTGGTGTCGGCCGTCATGCTGCTGCTGTGGAAATGGCCACCGATCCTTGCGGTGCCGGTGCTGATCGGTTTCCTGCTGGTGGACGGCCTGTACTTTGCCGCCAACGTGCCGAAGATCGTGCAGGGTGGTGCGTTTCCGGTGATTGCCGGTATCGCCTTGTTCGTGTTGATGACCACCTGGAAGCGCGGTAAGCAGTTGCTGGTCGAGCGTCTCGACGAAGGCGCCTTGCCGCTGCCCATCTTCATCAGCAGCATTCGTGTGCAACCGCCGCATCGCGTCCAGGGCACCGCCGTGTTCCTCACCGCGCGCCCCGACGCCGTGCCTCACGCGCTGTTACACAACCTGCTGCACAACCAGGTGCTGCACGAGCAAGTGGTGTTGTTGACCGTGGTCTACGAAGACATCCCGCGGGTGCCGCCGCAACGGCGATTCGAAGTGGATGCCTACGGAGAAGGCTTCTTCCGGGTGATCCTGCACTTTGGCTTCACTGACGAGCCGGACGTGCCGCAAGCGCTGAAGTTGTGTCATCTGGACGAGCTGGATTTCAGCCCGATGCGCACCACTTACTTCCTCAGCCGTGAAACGGTGATTGCCTCGAAACTTGAGGGGATGGCGCGTTGGCGTGAAGCGCTGTTCGCGTTCATGTTGAAGAACGCCAACGGGAACTTGAGGTTCTTCAATTTGCCGCTGAACAGGGTGATTGAGTTGGGGACGCAGGTAGAGATGTAAGCCCACTGGAATGTAAAAAGCCCCCGCAACTGCAAAGTTACGGGGGCTTTTTGTTGGGTGCGCTTCAGATCACTCTTCAGCCACCTTGCCCGCAGCCTGACGCTTCTCGATCAAGTCCACCAAGCGCTTGGCCAGTGCCGGATAGTTCTCATCGAAGTGATGACCACCCGGCAGTTTCACTGCTTCGCCGACGGCTGTCTTGTCGGTGCAGCCGCTTTCATCGGCCTCTTCTTCACCGTAGATGCACACAACCTTGGCCGCTGGCAGCTTGGCCATTTCCGGGCCGGTGGCGGCTTCTTTGCCGGCGTTGCCGAGCCAGCCTTCGACTTCGATCTCGAAGCTGCCGGTGCGGGCGAAGGCCAGCAGGATGATGGCGTCGACGCGTTGCTGCTCGGTTTCAGGCAGGCGGTTGTAGATCGCCGGCAAGACATCGGCACCGAACGAGTAACCGGTGAGGATGAAGCGCTTGGTGCCCCATTTCTGCCGGTAGTGCTGCATCAGTTCGGTCAGGTCCAGCGCGCTTTGCTCTGGACTCTTGTGCTGCCAGTAGTAGCGCAGGGTGTCGATGCCGACCACCGGGTAGCCGATCTTGGCCATTTCGCCCGCTACGTCCCGGTCGAGGTCGCGCCAGCCGCCGTCACCCGACAGGAACAGGGTGACGGTGTCTTTGGCCTGGCCGGCCGGGACTTCAACCACCGGGATCGCCAGACCACCGTTGGCCTTGTCGCCGCCGACGAGGATTTTGCGCAGTTCGTTGTTCAGCACTTGCGGCAGGTTGATGTCGTAGTCGCTGATACTGGTTTCGGCGTTCGGTTGATCGCGCACGAAACCGGCGCTGGTGTCGTCCGGGTTGTCGTTCCATGCCACCAGCCAGTGGCCGTGGGCAGCGGATTTAGGCAGCAGGTGGGTGCAGCCGGGTTTTTCCAGCGCCAGGCCAACCGATACGGCTTGGGCCTTGTCGTCCTTCTGCTCGGACAACCAGCGCCACGCCAGCACCGCACCAGGGCCGATGCCGCTGACCAGGGTGGCCGGGCCGTCCAGTTCGCGCAGACCCGTCTGCAGGGCGCGGCTTTGCAGCAGGCAGTCCTGGGGCAGAACCACCTGAACGATCTGCGCCGAAGCGCTGCGGCTCAGGGTGGTCAGTTGCTTTTCACTGAGTTTCTGGTCGTCATTGACGGCCACCAGCACCTGAGCCTTGGGCTTGGTGCCGGGAATCACACGGGTCATGGCCGGGCCATCGACGGGCGTGAGTTGTTCGAGGGTCGGTTCCGGTGCCGGACGTTTGAGGTACCAGTAACCGCCGCCGGCAATCACGGCCAGCACAATCAGTGCGGCCAGGATGTACTTCAGGGAGCGTTGAATCATCAGCGTTTCACCAATCCAGTCAAGCCGCCCGCGATCAGGGCGGCAGTATCAGCCAGCGCCACCAGCGGATCCAGTCCGGCGGGCACGGCCATATAACGGGGTTCCCAGTCAGGCTGGAACTTGTCTTTGAAGCGGCGCAAACCTTGGAAGTTGTACAGCTGCTCACCACGGCGGAAAACCATCGAGCCCAGACGCTGGGTCAACGGTGCACCCCGTCGAGGTTGCAACCCCGACAACGGCACCATGCCCAGGCTGAAGCGCGCGTATCCGTGACTCTTATAATGTTGAATCAGGCCGACCATCATGAATTCCATGGTCAGCTTGGGAGCCTCCGGGTGCGCGCGCATCAGGTCGAGACTGGCCAAGTCATGGCTGTAGGTCTCGAGCAGGTTGGCGAACGCCACCGGACGACCTTCGAAGCGAATCACCGCAATGCGGAAATGCTTCAGGTAATCGTCGCTGAAACGGCCGAGGGAGAAACCTTTCTCGCGTACATTCTTGCCGGTCAGCCAGGCATCGGAAATAACCTTGAGCTCATCCATCGGCGCTTGCCCCGGCTCGTGGATTTCCAGCGACAGACCGTCGCGGGTGCCACGGTTCCAGGTGTAGCGCAGATCCTTCATCTCTTTGCCCTTGGCTTCCAGGTCAAAGCGATGCAGGTCGACCCGGGCTTCTTCGCCAAGCTTGATCGCGGTCAGGCCGATGTCCATGTAGTACGGCAGGTTTTCCGCGCGTACTTGATAGAACACGGGGCGAGCGTGATGGATGTCGCACAGGTCGCGGAACTGCCAGATCATCTCGGCGCGTTGCTGGCCGGGGCCGATAGGGTCGTACAACGCCACGAGGCTGCGGCCACGGCGGGCATACATCAGGAACGCTTCGTCGTTGGGGTGGAGCAGCAACGCCTTGTCACCGGTCAGCGCGAGGCCGCCATCGGGTTGCGAGGACGCCATCAGAATCTTCGTCGCGCGATCGATTTCGTCCGGCGTCGGCAAATGAATCACCGGGCGCGCGGTGCGCAGCAGCCAGGTCAGTGCAATCACCAGCAACAGCACCGCCGCGCCGAGCAGCGAGCGCAGGCCGCGTGGTGCGTCGGCGTCGAGGGTGAACTGCCACCATAGTTGATGGCTGTACGGTACGTCTTGATAAGCGAACAACAGCAGCCAGGTCGAGGCGCCCAGCACGCAGAGGCTGGCCACCAGATACAGCGGCGAGAACGGCAGTTCGGTCAGGCGGCTTGGGCGATAGAACGAGCGACGGAACACACCCAGCAACGCCGCGGTGAGTGTCATCAGCGTGGCTTCTTCCCAGTCGAAGCCTTTGAGCAGCGAGAGCAGGGCACCGACAAGCAACAGAATGGTGGTCAGCATCCACGCGGCTGAGAGGCGACGGCGCAGGCCCTGAGCCAGCATCAGACAGAGCACACCGATCAGGCTGGCGCCGAAGTGCGAAGCGTCGACCAAACGATGAGGGATCAGGAAACCGATGTGCTCCAGGCGCGTGTCGATCTCGGGTGTGGCACCGGAGAACAGCAGCACCACGCCGGACAGAAACACCAGCACCGCCAGAATCGGCGCCGCCAGACCGGACGCCGCGCGCATGGTCTGGGTCTGGAACAGGCGCTGGCCTTCATTGATCAACAGCAATACGCAGGCGACCAGCAGCGGCAGCACCACGTAGATCAGGCGATAGAGTAGCAACGCAGCGGCCAGTGGTGCGGCACCGAGCTTGTCGGCAAACGCGGCCAGCAGGATCGCTTCGAATACGCCGACACCGCCTGGCACATGGCTGAGTACGCCAGCGGCCAGCGCCAGCAGGTACACCAGCAGGAACGCGCCAAACGGTGGGCTTTCGGGCAGTAACAGATACAGGACAGTCGCAGCAGCGGCGACGTCGAGAGCGGTGATGAGCAGTTGCAGGAAAGTCAGGCGTCGACCCGGCAGGCGCAAGGTGCGACGGCCGGCCTTGACCAGCAGGTTGTCACGATACGGTTGTTCCGGCAGGCGACGACGATAGATGCCGATCATCAGGATTGCGCCGAGCAGCAGCACAGTCGCAGCGATCGTACCCAGCAGTCCCTCGGACAAGCCCAGTGCCTGAGAGGCGGCGGGCAGATCGCTCAGGGTCGCCAGAGCCGCCAGCGGGGGCAGGGCGCAGCCGAGCGACAGGCTGGCGAACAAGGTCATGTGCGCGACTTCCGACGCCCCCAGGCCCAGTCGTGCATATAAACGATAGCGAACCGAACCGCCGGACAGCATCGACAGGCCGATGGCATTGCCAATCGCAAACGCGGTGAAACCGCCGAGCGCCAGTGTGCGCGGTGGCAATGTCACGCCGGCATAGCGACTGGCCGACCATTCGTAACCCAGCAGAATAATAAAGCCGACCACGGTCGCGGCGAATGCACCGAGGAGGACGGGTGTGGGCACGGCAAGAATCGAGTCATGCAAGGCATCGAGATCGAGCTCGGCGAGCAAATGACGACAGGCAATCAGCGCAATGGTAAACAACAGCAACGTGACCGCCAGGCCAATCGGTTGCCGGTATTTGCTTAACCGATCCAGCAAGCGCAAACGCTCGGGTTTGATCGGGTGTTCCGCTGTGACGGTGTCTTGTGGATCAGACGAGTTGGCGCGCATCAATCACCTCTTGGATTGTGCGCGACAGGATGGAGGTATCCAGCCAAGTTACCAATCCCTGTAGAAAAAAATAATCACAAAATACTACGCCTCTCACCGGGTATCGGCGAGGGCAGTCATGGATGGCAGACGTCTTGTTCGCGACCCAAGCATAGTCGCAACTCGGTGGGCCTGATGATCCTGGACGATTCACTGCACTGTGACAGATCATTGTTGCGAAAGGACTTTTTCCACAGATACAAAAAAGGCCACTCTTTCGAGTAGCCTTTTTTGATGTTTGGTTGCGGGAGCCGGATTTGAACCGACGACCTTCGGGTTATGAGCCCGACGAGCTACCAGACTGCTCCATCCCGCGTCTGTGTGGCGGCATTCTACAGGCGAACGGCGAGGTGTCAACCGCTAATTCCGTAAAGGGTCAAATAAGTGTGGAATCGCGCCAAACGGTCGCAGGTGGCGCGTTAAGTTTCGGAAACGAAACGAATTCCTGTTTGACGGTTGTCATGGCTGCGAGGGCTGAAACTGAAAAACACGCACGCACAAAAAAGGCCACTCTTTCGAGTAGCCTTTTTTGATGTTTGGTTGCGGGAGCCGGATTTGAACCGACGACCTTCGGGTTATGAGCCCGACGAGCTACCAGACTGCTCCATCCCGCGTCTGTGTGTCGGCATTCTACAGAGGATCGCTGGGCTGTCAACCTTCAATCCGGATAAAAAGTGTTGAGGTTCAATCGGTTAGCGTTTTATTGGGATGTTGGAACACGCTACAGGTCAGGTGGGACAAGGCTTTCGGCTCTATTGGTTGTCGATTTTCGATTGAGAAAATAAATTCATAGGGCTTTTCCTATAGATGGAAAAGAACATTCAGACCACTGGTGCTATATACAGTTGTCAGTGAGATACTGCCTATCCGGTTCGCCACGTTTCCTTTTCTGACATGACTCAGCGAAAAATCATCCACGTCGACTGTGACTGTTTCTACGCCGCCATCGAAATGCGCGATGACCCGCGCTTGGCCGGCAAACCGTTGGCGGTGGGCGGGTCGGCAGATCGGCGCGGGGTGATTGCCACCTGTAATTACGAGGCGCGTGCCTATGGTGTGCGCTCGGCCATGTCATCGGGGCATGCCCTGAAGCTGTGCCCGGACCTGACCATCGTCAAACCGCGCATGGACGCCTATCGAGAAGCTTCAAAGGAAATTCATACAATCTTTGCCGATTACACTGATCTGATCGAGCCACTGTCGCTGGATGAGGCCTACCTTGATGTGTCGGACAGTGCCCATTTCGGTGGCAGTGCCACGCGCATCGCCCAAGACATCCGCCGTCGCGTCTCCAATCAATTGCACATCACTGTTTCTGCAGGCGTGGCGCCGAACAAATTTCTGGCGAAGATCGCCAGTGACTGGAAGAAGCCCAATGGCTTGTTCGTGATTACGCCGGATCAGGTCGAAGATTTTGTCAGCGGCTTGCCGGTAAGCAAATTGCACGGTGTCGGCAAGGTCACCGCCGACAAGCTGGGCAAGTTCGGCATCGTCGACTGTATGCAATTGCGCGAGTGGGACAAGCTGGCGCTGGTGCGCGAGTTCGGCAGTTTTGGCGAGCGACTCTGGAGTCTTGCCCGTGGGATTGATGAGCGGCTGGTCCACAATGACAGTCGCCGTCAGTCGATCAGCGTGGAAAATACCTACGATGTTGACCTGCCGGATCTGCGCAGTTGCCTGGATAAGCTGCCAGAGCTTCTGGAAACCCTGAAAACCCGTATGGCGCGAATCGATAGCAGTTATCGCCCGGGCAAACCTTTCGTCAAAGTGAAATTCCACGACTTTACCCAGACCACGCTGGAGCAGGCCGGGGCAGGGCGGGATCTTGGCAGTTATCAGTTGATGCTCACGCAGGCGTTCAATCGGGGTGGCAAACCGGTACGTTTGCTGGGGGTTGGCGTGAGGCTTGAGGATTTGCGTGGCGGGTTTGAGCAGATGGAATTGTTTGAGCGGTAGTTTTGCGATGAATATGGGGCGGCCTTCGCGGCAAGCCCGCTCCCACAGGGAATTTGTGCAAGACACAGATCCAATGTAGGGGCGGGCTTGCCCGCGATGCTTTCAGCTTTTAATTAGATCCTGGATCAGCCACCAGGCGACCCGCATCCTTGGTCAAGGACTTGAGAAATTCAGCCTGCAACTCGGGATCGTTACGCGTCAGTTCGATCAGGCTTTGTTCCAGTTCGCTGGCTTCTTCTTCCAGGCCCAGTTCCGACAGACGTTTGACTCGGTGCACCCACTGGCTCACTTCGTCATCTTCAAGGTCGTCGTAAATCAGCCCGTGGGCTTCCAGCAGCTTGCCACGCAGGTGGCTGCTGATCACCAGGGATGAGTCAGAGTGCACGTCATCCTTGGCGTCTTCGACGCTGATCTGCAATTTGCCGACATGATTGAGGTCATTTTCGGCGAACGGACTGTCCAGCAGGTTGAGACGCAGCACGCCGTTGCGGTCGGTGGTCATGTCGAAAGTCTGTTTGCCAGCCTTGACTTGTACCGGGCGCTCGCTCCACGGCAGGCTCGAATACTCCGTGCGCTTGTCGCGTTGGACTTCATCGATGCCGGCCAGGTTCTGTTGCGCACGACCGTTGGACTGCACGTTCATGAACGGGTTGAGTCCGGCGAAGCCGTAGCTGAGCCAGTCCTTGGTCACGCTGTCCGGCAAGTTGCCGAGCGCGAATACGTTGACCACGTTCGCGCCGACGCCACCGACCACGGCCACCACACCCAGCGGGATCTCGTAGATTTCCCGCCAGGGCTGGTAAGGCGTGTAGCGATCGTAACGACGGGTGACGTCGAACTCGGTGACTTCGAACGTTTTCTGCTCGTTGATCTTCACGCGTCGCTGCGGCAGCTCAAGCACCTTAGGCTCACCGACATCGATCTGCAGGCTGTGATCGAGCAGTTTGCGCTCGACCCGCTCTTCGTGCTCGCTGCGCTGTGACATGTGATTGGCACAGCCGCTGACCAGCAGGGCACCGCACAGGGCGGTGCCACCGAGGCCTAAGGTGTTTCGCTTGAACATGACGTCTCTATCTGGTTTCAGCGGCGGATACGGGCCTGAAGGAAGGACAATACGTCAGCCACCGGCAGCGCTTGCGCCTCGCCTTCGGTACGGCTCTTGTATTCCAGGTTGCCTTCGGCGAGGCCGCGGTCGCTGACCACGATGCGGTGTGGAATGCCGATCAGTTCCATGTCCGCGAACTTGATGCCCGGGCTGGTTTTCTTGTCGCGATCGTCCAGCAGCACTTCGAAACCGGCCGCAGTCAGTTCCGCGTACAGCTTGTCGGTGGCTTCGCGAACCTGTTCGGTTTCATAACGCAGCGGCACCAGCGCGATCTGGAACGGCGCCAGGGTGTCGCTCCAGATGATGCCGTTTGCATCGTTGTTCTGCTCGATGGCGGCAGCCACCACGCGGGACACGCCAATACCGTAGCAACCCATTTCCAGGGTCACTGGCTTGCCGTTCTCGCCCAGCACTTCGCACTTCATCGCTTTGCTGTACTTGTTGCCCAGCTGGAAGATGTGACCGACTTCGATGCCGCGCTTGATTTCCAGCGTGCCTTTGCCGTCCGGGCTTGGGTCACCCGCCACCACGTTGCGCAGGTCAGCCACGGTCGGAACCGGCAGGTCTCGCTCCCAGTTCACGCCGAAGTAGTGCTTGTCATCGATGTTCGCGCCGATACCGAAGTCGCTCATCAGCTCGACCGAGCGGTCGATGATGATTGGCAGCGGCAGGTTCAGTGGGCCGAGGGAACCGGCACCGGCGCCAATGGCGTCACGCAGTTCGGAGTCGGTCGCCATGACCAGCGGGCTGGCAACGCCGGGTTGCTGGGCGGCTTTGATCTCGTTGAGTTCGTGGTCGCCACGGATCACCAGAGCGATCAGTTTGCCTTCTTCTTCGGCGCGCACGATCAGGGTCTTGATGGTCTTTTCAATCGGCAGATTGAATTTTTCCACCAGTGCAGCAATGGTCTTGGTGTCCGGAGTGTCCACCAGACGCAGCTCTTGAGTCGGTGCAGGGCGGGAAGTTTCCCGTGGCACAGCTTCGGCTTTCTCGATGTTCGCCGCATAGTCGGAGCCGTTGCTGAAGGCGATGTCGTCTTCGCCGGACTCGGCCAGTACGTGGAACTCGTGGGAACCGGCGCCGCCGATCGAGCCGTTGTCAGCCTCGACAGGGCGGAACTTCAGGCCCAGACGCGTGAACACGTTGCAGTACGCCTGATGCATGCGGTCATAAGTGACCTGCAGCGACGCCTGGTCGGTGTGGAACGAGTACGCGTCTTTCATGATGAATTCGCGGCCGCGCATCAAACCGAAGCGTGGGCGGATTTCGTCACGGAATTTGGTCTGGATCTGGTACAGGTTGATGGGCAGCTGTTTGTAGCTGCTCAACTCGTTGCGCATCAGATCGGTGATCACTTCCTCGTGGGTCGGGCCCGCGCAGAAGTCGCGACCGTGGCGGTCTTTGATGCGCAGCAACTCAGGGCCGTATTCTTCCCAGCGCCCCGATTCCTGCCACAGCTCGGCCGGTTGGGTGCTCGGCATCAACACTTCCAGAGAGCCGGCAGCGTTCATTTCTTCGCGAACGATGGCTTCAACCTTGCGCATAACCCGCAGGCCCATGGGCAGCCAGGTGTACAGGCCCGAGGCGAGTTTGCGGATCATGCCGGCGCGCAGCATCAGCTGATGGCTGATCACGACCGCATCGGAAGGCGTTTCTTTCTGTGTGGCGAGCAAAAATTGACTGGTGCGCATGGTTGGCCGTTGTCGGTTGCTATGACTGGAAATGACGGAGCAGTGTACCGGCGAGTTTTGCTGCCGTACAGAAGTGTGGTCAGTGCAGTGGGGTAACGGCGGGATTCCTCCCGCCGTTGGCGAAACGTCTTACGATTCTTCCGCAACCGGCGTCGGTGTCGGGCCTTCGCGACGGCTTTCCTGGAACCAGTGCAGGGCGATCAGCACCAGTGTCGGTACGCCGAGCAATGCGGTGATGAGGAAGAAGTTGTGGTAACCGAACTTCTCCACCATGACCCCGGAATACCCACCAATGAGGCGCGGCAACAGGAGCATGATCGAGCTGAGCAGGGCGTATTGCGTTGCGGAGAATTTCAGGTTGGTCAGGCTCGACAGGTACGCAACAAACGCCGAAGTTGCAAGGCCCGAGCTGAAGTTGTCGAGGGAAATGGTCACCACCAGCATCTTAAGGTTCGGACCCATGTCGGCCAGCATCAGGAACAGCAGGTTGGTGCCTGCCGAGGCCGCGCCACCGATAAACAGGATCGGCAGAATCCCGAAGCGTACGATCAGCAGGCCGCCCATGCCCGCACCCACGAGGGTCATGATCAGGCCGAAAATCTTGCTGACGCTGGCGATCTGATCCTTGGTGAAGCCCTGGTCGATGTAGAACACGTTGGCCATCACGCCCATGACCGTGTCGGACATCCGATAGGTAGCGATCAGCCCGAGCAACAACAGGGCTTGCCAGCGGTAGCGCAGGATGAAGTCGTTGACGGGCGTCAGCACGGGCGCAAGCCCACGGCGTCCCATGGCCGACAGGCACATCCAGGTGAGCAAGGTGTAGAGAATGGCGCGCAGGAAGGCGCGGTCTTCGAGCAGCAGGTCCAGCGGGCTGACGCCTTCAAACAGCACGCTGGCGAAATCGGTGTTGTACAACTGAGTGAACATCGCCGGCACGGACACCAACAAGATGATCAATACCAATACCGACATCAATTGGTGCATGAAGGTGTAGCGGCCGGCCTGCAATTGGGTGCGCAGCGGCACTGGCGGTTCACGCATGAACAGGGTCGTGAGCAGGGCGGGAATCATCAGCGCGCCGAACAGCGCATACGTGCCAGCCCAGGCCGAATGTTTGTAGTTGAAACCGGTCGAGCCAAAGCCTTCGGCGAAAAACAATGCGCCAGCGGTCGCCAACAGGGCGGCGACGCGATAGCCAGACATATAACTGGCGGCCAGTGCTGCCTGGCGGCTGTCGTCGGCGATTTCCAGGCGATAGGCATCCACCGCGATGTCTTGGGTGGCGGAAGCGAAGGCGACGACAACGGCGATGGCGATCAGCCAGGACAGATGCTTCTGCGGATCGCAGAAACCCATGCCGATCAGGCCCAGAATCACCAGCACCTGCGAGAGCACCAGCCACGAGCGGCGACGGCCAAGCTTGCCCAGCAAGGGCAGGCGCCATTGGTCGAGCAGCGGTGACCAGACCCATTTGAACGCATAGGCCAGGCCGATCAGGCTCGCGTAACCAATGGTTTCCCGGGCCACGCCGGCCTCACGCAGCCAGACGGAAAGCGTTGAAAACACCAGCATGTACGGCAGGCCGGCGGCGAAACCCAGCAGCAACAGCACGAGTGTCGAAGGACTGGCATAGGCGGCGAGCGCGGCGCGCCAGGTTTTACGGGGCATGGGCTGAAGTCTGCCTCAAGATTGCGAAAACAAAGCGCGCACTCTAACCGCTGTGCTCTACCGGACGCCAGCCATGGCGCTGAATATCCACACGATTGTTCAGGATGGTGATGCCTTCCATGCGCAAACGCGCACGTTGTTCATCGCCCGATGGGCTGCCTGCCGGCAGGCTGATCCGACCGCCGGCGCCCAATACGCGGTGCCAGGGCAGTTTGGTGTCGCCGGGCAATTGACTCAGGGTGCGCCCGACCCAGCGCGCGGCACGCCCCAGCCCGGCAAGGTCAGCCAATTGACCATAGCTGACGACCTTGCCCTCGGGCACTTGGGCGAGGGTCGAGTAGAGCGCCGTGCGTCGGATTTGCGCTTCGCTCTCGTTTTCGTGAATCAGGTCTGTCACGTCCGCGGTTCCTGAATGTGTTCGTTCGATATTTTCAAGGGTAAATGCAGACCGTGCAGTTGAGAAATGAACTCAATAGAAATAGTCCGGTCAGTCCTTGTCAGGGTCTTATTCCTACGGATAATGCCGAACTTTTTCGCAAACTTGAGCCCTCGATTCGCTTATGTTTTCCAGAACCTTGCTGTGCCTTGCTGTTTTCAGTGCGTCCACGCCCCTGTTTGCCGACACCGTCTGGATGAAGAACGGCGACAAGTTGAGCGGTAAAATCACCCTGTTCGATGGCGGTAAGCTGTTGGTTCAGACCCAGTACGCTGGTGCGGTCTCGATCAACTGGAAAGAGGTCAAGACCCTGGAAAGTGACCAGGAGTTGCTGGTCAAACAGGACGCCTATAACGGTGAGAAAGCCAAATCGCTGACCGCTGCCGGCGACGGAAAGGTCACGCTGGCCAACGGCGAAGCGCCGAAAACCGTGGAGCTGGCGAGCATTCAGCAAATTCTCAAGCCCAAGCCGGTGGTCGAGGATCTGGTGTGGAAGGGTAATGTCGACCTGGCACTCGATTATCAGCGCGCCGAAAAGGACACTGATGATTACGACATCGGCTTCAAGACCTCTGCGCGTCATGGGCGCTGGCGTCATACCGCTGAAGGCGAATACAACCGCGAAGTGCAGAATGACGTGACCACCACCGACAACTGGCGCGCCGAGTATGCACTCGACCGGTTCCTGACTGATCAGTGGTTCTGGCAGGGGCGCCTGAACTACAAACGCGATCACGTCGAGGAATTGTCACGTCAGCGAGTCGTGGGTACCGGCCCCGGCTACCAGTTCTGGGATGACGAATTGGGTGCGTTCTCGCTCGGCTCGCTGTTGAATCGCACTGACTATGAATACAGCGATGGCAGCAAGGACAACTTTTACTCCGTCGCGATGAAGTGGGACTACAACCGCTACCTGATTGGCAAGAAGGTCGAGTTCTTCACTAACGGTGAGGTCGGCAAGCCGTTGTCCGGTGTGGCGGACTACGCGCTGGATGCCGAAATGGGGCTGCGCTACAAGGTTACCGACTGGGCTTCGCTGAATCTCAAGGCTGAGCGCGACATCATCAGCGGTACCGATGATGCCGATTTGAGCAAGACACGTTACACCGCAGGCTTTGGCGTGGCCTGGTAAGGCAAAAGCAAAAGATCGCAGCCTGCGGCGGCGCCTACAAAGAATCAGCGTAGGAGTTGCTGCGGGCTGCGATCTTTTTTTGCGCCTGGAAAACAAGCGCCCACAAAAAAGCCCCGCTTTTAAGGGCGGGGCTCTTTTCTAAAGAAGCTACAAGTTAGATAACTTGTACTTCTTCAGCTTGCATGCCTTTCTGACCGCGGGTAGCGATGAAAGAAACCTGTTGGCCTTCTTTCAGGCTTTTGAAGCCGTCGGATTGGATAGCTTTGAAGTGAACGAACAGGTCGTCACCGGATTGTGGAGTGATGAAGCCGAAGCCTTTTTCATCGTTGAACCACTTAACGGTACCGGTTTGGCGATTAGACATGGTGTAACTCCTTGAACAAAGATAACTGCGACGCAGGAAGAACCCTGGCCGAGACTGAGTGCAAAGAGCAGGAAAAATTCTTGTAGATGGTTGGATCGAAATTCAACATATCGTGTAGAGATTCTCAGTGACACAAGCAGCACAGTGGCGCCACCTTAACCCTTTTTCCCGAACGTGCCAATGCTTCTTGCGAAGGTTTCTCTGTTTTAAGGATCAGCGGTGCGACAGTTCGTCTCCAGAACCCGTATTTTCAGCGTGTTCGGCGAGAATTGCAGCGCGCACTTTGAACCCGGCGGCGCGCCCGGTAAGATGCCGGACAGAATTTTTCCACCTCGCTATTCAGGACACCCGCCATGAGCATCAAATCGGACAAGTGGATTCGCCGCATGGCGCAGGAACACGGCATGATCGAACCGTTCGTCGAGCGCCAGATGCGCGGCAGCGACGACAGCCGGGTGATCTCCTACGGTGTGTCGAGCTACGGCTACGATGTGCGTTGCACCAGCCACTTCAAGGTGTTCACCAACATCAATTCGGCCATCGTCGACCCGAAAAACTTCGACGCTGGCAGCTTTGTCGATATCCACAGCGATGTCTGCATCATTCCACCGAACTCCTTCGCGCTGGCCAGCACGGTCGAATACTTCCGCATTCCGCGCAACGTATTGACCATCTGCCTGGGTAAAAGCACCTACGCGCGCTGCGGCATCATCGTCAACGTCACGCCGCTTGAGCCGGAGTGGGAGGGCCACGTGACGCTGGAGTTTTCCAACACCACTAACCTGCCGGCGAAAATCTACGCCAACGAAGGCGTGGCGCAGATGCTGTTCCTTGAGTCCGACGAGGAATGTGAAGTGTCCTATAAGGATCGCGGCGGCAAGTATCAGGGCCAGCGTGGCGTCACTCTGCCGCGTACCTGATCGTCCATCCGGCGGATGTCGGGAATTCTTTGGCGGGCAGACACTCTATGGGGTGTACTGCCCGTTTTTGTTTCTGGCAAAACGGGCCTTCGCTGAGGAGTGTTCCATGAAGATCGATCCGCATATCACTGCCGAACTGGCAAGGCTTGAGCCCAATCAGGTTGGCGTTTTAGCCTGGTCCTTGTTGGCACACCCGACCCTGAGCATGGCGGGGGGAATTCCCGGTCAGCCCGATCCTGATACCCCCAACGAACAACCGACCGAGCCGGGTGAGCCGACGCGTCCCGACGAGCCGCCACCGGCGCCAGTTGCCTGACTCACATGCGATGGCCCGTCATTTGAAGTCCTCGAAGGCTTCAACTGACGGGCCATACTTCGTTATCACCGATGACAAATATCCTGCAGTTGTCATCTCGTTTGATCGCATAACCACCGGTGAACGCGCCGAACGCCGGCATCAAGCTGACGCGTTCGCCCACGCTGAAACACGCCAAACGCAAACTCTGCCGGCCCTTGCCATGCAGCCGATAAACCGGGTGTACATGACCGGCCAGCACATGTCTTTCCGGATGAGGAATCGGTTCATGCTGCAAGGCAAACGGCCCGAGCAGCATCGGTTCTGCAACCACTCTGATGTTAAGCGCCACTGGTGGATCGCCCGCACGTTTGTCGTGATTGCCACGGATCAGCGTCATCGGCAGATCCGCGTGGCGAGCTCGCCATTGCGCCAGCGCGTTCAATGTGCCGGGCGAATGAGAGCCCGGACCATGAAGGAAATCACCCAGAAAAATGAGTTGCCGACAGGGATGCTGGTTCAGCAGTCGATCGAGCATCGCGATATTGCTCGCCGTCGTGCCTTGCGGAACGGGCTGCCCGAGGCTGCGATAGGCGCCAGCCTTGCCAAAATGGACATCGGCGATGAGCAGCGCCTGTTGTGCCGGCCAATACAGGGCTTTTTCCGGCAATAGCCAGAGTTCTTCACCGGCCAGATGCACAGGGTAGAGCGTACTCATCAGCGTTTGCCCGTGTCGGCAGATTGCTCCAGGTCGCCGACCATCCGTCTGATACGGTCAGCGAGTTTTTCCGAACTCATGCGCTCGCGCATACGTTCCACCAAGAGGGGAAACCCCAGGGGCGTAGGGCGTTTGATCCGGTGCATGTCCAGTTTCATTCCTTGGAGGCGCTCCAGCGTCTGTTCCAGCCTGCGAATATCCAGTTCTTCACGCAGGACTTCTTCCCCGGCTTGCGCCAGCAGCGGATTGTCACGGTCATATTGTTTGAACACTTCGAAGAATAATCCGCTGGAGGCTTGCACCTGGCGGGTACTTTTCGGTGCGCCTGGAAAACCGGCGAACACCAGTCCGGCGATCCGGGCGATTTCCCGAAAGCGCCGCAAGGCCAGTTCTCCGGCGTTGAGACTGGCCAGAACGTCGGCTAACAGATGATCGCAAGTGAATAACGCCTCGTTCAGGTGTTCTGCCCAATCAACCGGCGTGGCGCTGAGCAATTCCAGCCCGTAGTCATTGACGGCAATCGAGAATGTCAGCGGCTGACGCTGACTGACGCGCCAGGCCAGCAGGCTTGCAAGCCCCAGATGCACTTGTCTTCCGGCGAACGGGTAGAGAAACAGGTGCCAGCCTTCACGGGATTTCAGCGCTTCGGTCAGCAGGTGGCGGGTCGTGGGCAAGCCAGAGGCGCGCGCCTGCGTTTCCAGCAGGGGGCGCAGTGCCTGCATTTCCGGACCGGCAAACTCACCTTGCGCGGCGGCGCTCAAGCGCGTCACCACCGCTTGCGCCAGTTCACTGGAAAGCGGCATGCGTCCGCCGTTCCAGCGTGGTACGGCGGCTTTTTTAGCGGCGCTGCGTTTGACGTAAGCGGTCATGTTTTCCACGCGCACCAGTTCCAGCAAACGTGCAGCGAACAGAAAACCATCACCCGGTTTAAGGCGGGCAATGAAGCCTTCTTCGACGCTGCCCAATGGCTTGCCTGCGCCGCCCTTGCTCCAGAACTTCAACTGCATGCTCGCGTCGCTGACGATGGTGCCGATGCTCATGCGGTGCCGCCGCGCCAGTCGCGCATCGGGCACGCGCCAGACACCATGCTCATCCGGTTCGACCCGGCGGTAATCCGGATAAGCCGTCAGAGACATGCCGCCATGGCGTACGAAAGCCAGCGCCCATGCCCAATCGACGGGTGTGAGGTCGCGATAAGCCCAAGCGCCACGGACTTCTTCGTACAACGCTTCGGGTATAAATCCGCCCCCCAGTGCCATGCTGACCACATGCTGCACCAGCACATCCAGCGGTTGATGCGGCGACCATCGTGGTTCAATTTGTCTTTGCTCCACGGCATCGCGAGCGGCGGCGGCCTCGATCAGTTCAAGGCTGTGCGTCGGCACCAGCGTTACTCGTGAAGTGCGCCCCGGTGCGTGGCCAGATCGCCCGGCGCGCTGCATCAGACGTGCCACGCCCTTGGCTGAGCCGATTTGCAGCACGCGCTCTACCGGCAGGAAGTCCACGCCCAGATCCAGGCTTGAGGTACACACCACGGCTTTGAGTTGCCCGTCCTTGAGCGCCTGCTCAACCCAGTCGCGGGTATCGCGGGACAGCGAACTATGGTGCAAAGCGATCAACCCGGCCCAGTCCGGGCGCGCCTCAAGCAACGCCTGATACCAGATTTCCGACTGCGCCCGGGTGTTGGTGAACACCAGGCTGCTGGCGCAGGCGTCGAGTTCGGCGACCACTTGCGGCAGCATCTTCAGACCGAGATGCCCGGCCCATGGAAAACGTTCGATGGTCGGGGGGAGGAGGGTGTCGACTGTCAGGGATTTTTCGCTCTGGCCCTGAATACTCACGCCACCGCCCTGTGGGATCAGCACCTGTTCGGCGTGGGATTGATTACCCAGCGTGGCGGAGACGCCCCAGACGATCAGGTCGGCTTGCCAGTGGCGCAGGCGGGCGAGGGCCAATTGCAATTGCACGCCGCGTTTGTTACCGAGTAGTTCGTGCCATTCGTCGACAACCAGCATACGCAGGGTTGAGAGCGCAGTTTGTGCGTCAGCGCGGGCGAGCATCAGCGTCAGGCTCTCAGGTGTGGTGATCAGCGTGGTGGGCAGGCGTCGACTCTGACGGGCCCGTTCGCTGCTGGCGGTGTCGCCTGTGCGCAGGCCGATACTCCAGGGAATGTGTAAATCATCGACAGGCATTTGCAGGGCGCGCGCAGTGTCGGCGGCGAGGGCGCGCATTGGCGTGATCCACAGCACGGTCAGCGGTTCGGCCAGCGGTTTGCGTTTGCGCGATGTTTCGACGGTTGGCGCGGATCTGGCGAAACGATTGAGTGCCGCAAACCACACGGCATAGGTTTTACCGGCGCCGGTGCTGGCATGGAGCAAACCGGATTCGCCGTTTTTGACAGCGGCCCACACCTGTTTCTGGAACGCGAAGGGCTTCCAGTGTCGGGCGCTGAACCAGGTTTTTGCGAGGTCGGGGGATTTCGCCATGCGGGCTGCGCGCATTCTGGAGGGGTTATTCCAGTGACCGCGGTGCCCGCTAACAAGTTTAATTTCGTCAGTAGCTCAATACCCTTGTGGGGGCGAGCCTGCTCGCGAAGACGTCGCCACATTCAACATCATCGTTGACTGACCGATCGCTTTCGCGAGCAGGTTTTATGTGTGCAAATTATTTGAGGTTGCCGCTGAGGAATTGTTGGAGGCGCTCGCTTTTCGGATTGCCCAGCACGTCCTCAGGCGCGCCTTCCTCTTCGACCAGTCCTTGGTGCAAAAACAGGACCTGACTGGATACTTTGCGGGCGAAGCTCATTTCGTGGGTCACCATGATCATGGTCCGGCCTTCTTCAGCCAGCCCCTGAATCACCTTCAGCACCTCGCCCACCAGTTCCGGATCCAGCGCCGAGGTCGGTTCATCGAACAGCATGACTTCCGGCTCCATCGCCAGCGCGCGGGCAATCGCCACACGCTGTTGCTGGCCGCCCGACAGAAACGCCGGGTACTGATCCGCCACCCGCGCTGGCAGGCCGACCTTGTCCAGATAACGTCGGGCACGGTCTTCGGCTTCCTGTTTGCTGCAGCCCAGCACCCGGCGCGGGGCCATGGTGATGTTTTCCAGCACGGTCATGTGGCTCCACAGGTTGAAATGCTGGAACACCATCGCCAGGCGCGTGCGCAGGCGTTGCAGTTCATTGGCATCAGCCACATGCACGCCATGGTGGTCGGTGACCATGGCAATCGCTTGGTCGTCGAGACTCATCGCGACTTGATTGGGTTGTTCGAGAAAATTGATACAGCGCAAAAAGGTACTTTTGCCCGAGCCGCTGGCGCCGATCAGGCTGATCACGTCGCCAGTCCTGGCCTTGAGTGAAACGCCTTTGAGCACCTGATGGTCGCCATAGCTTTTGTGCAGGTTTTCAACGGTCAGTTTGTACATGGGACAGACATCCTCAAGGCGAAAGTAGGTAGCCGCTGCGATAGGCTTCAGCGCCCGCGACGTGGGCGATCACCATGCCGGCCGTGGCCATGCGCCGCAATGAGCGGGCGTACATCAAACCGGCAATGGTGCAATGAATGGGCGTGACCCGGTCGTTGATCGGGTCAATGATTTCGGCGATCTGCTGACCAGCCTCCAGGTATTGCCCCGCAGTGGCGCAATACACCAACAGGCCGCCGACTGGCGTGATCACCGGTTCCACCCCGGCCAGCGGCGTGGCGGGGAACGGCAGTGGCGGCTGCGGCTTGGTTTCGCCAACGATCGCATCGAACTGCACCAGATAATCGAGCAGCGCCTGGCAGTCGCGGCTGGCCATCGGGTGATTGACATCACCCTGGCCGCGCAACTCCACGGTCACCGAGAAACTGCCCAGCGGAATCTCGAAGTGTTCGCCAAAACGTTCTTTGAGTTGCCACCAGAGCAGGGTGAAGCATTCATCGAACGACTGACCGCCGGAATCGGTGGCCAACAGACTGGCCTGGGATTCGATGTAACGCGCCAGAGGCTCGACCTGCGGCCACGCTTCGGGCGTGGTGTAGAGGTGAACCACCGATTCGAAGTCGCAATGCAGGTCGAGCACCATGTCCGCATCGCAAGCCAGCCGTTGCAGGATCAGGCGTTGGGATTGCAGTTGCGTACTGGCGGTCTGGCGGGCGAGGGCGCTGCGCAGGCTGGCGCGGATCAGCTCGAGGTTGCGCTGCGGGTCGTCGCTCAGTCTGGCCTCGATGTCGTTGCCGATTTCTTCGCTCAGGTCGACGAACCAGCGGTTGAAGTTCTGCCCGCTCTCCAGCTCGTAGCGGCCCAGCGGCACGTCCATCAGCACTTGTTCGAGGCCAACCGGGTTGGCCACCGGCACCAGCACGATTTCGCTGCGCAGGCGCCCGGCGGCTTCGAGCTCCTTCAGGCGCTGCTTGAGGTGCCAGGCCACGAGCATCCCGGGCAGTTCGTCGGCGTGCAGCGAAGACTGGATGTAGACCTTGCCTTTGGCCTGCTCCGGGCCGAAGTGAAAACTGTGAATCTGTCGTGCGGTCCCCGGCAGCGGGGCCAGCAAGTCATGTATCTGGTGGCGCATTTGAGCTAAGTCCTAGTGGGTCGGCCCGAGGAAGGCCAGCCATCGGCGTTCGGCGAGTCGGAACAGGCCGACCAGCGCGAAAGTAATGGTCAGGTAGATCAGCGCGGCGATGCCGAACGACTGAAACGTCAGGAAGGTCGCCGAGTTGGCGTCCCGGGCCACTTTCAAAATGTCAGGGACGGTCGCGGTGAAGGCCACGGTGGTCGAGTGCAGCATCAGGATCACTTCGTTGCTGTAATAAGGCAACGAGCGGCGTAGCGCCGAGGGCATGATCACGTAGGCATACAGCTTCCACCCTGTCAGCCCGTAAGCTTTGGCCGCTTCGACTTCGCCGTGGTTCATGCTGCGAATCGCCCCTGCGAAAATCTCCGTGGTGTAGGCGCAAGTGTTCAGGGCAAAGGCCAGAATGGTGCAGTTCATCGCATCGCGAAAGAAGCTGTCGAGAATCGGCTGCGCGCGCACGGCGGCCAGGCTGTAGATGCCGGTGTAGCAAATCAGCAACTGGATATACAGCGGCGTACCCCGGAACAGGTAGGTGTAGAACTGCACGGGCCAGCGGATGTAGAAGTGCGTGGAGACCCGAGCGATCGACAGCGGAATGGATGCGAAGAATCCGATGAAGATCGAGGCGCTGAGCAGCCACATCGTCATCGCCAGCCCGGTGATGTTGTTGCCGTCGGTATAAAGGAAGGGTTTCCAGTATTGCTGTAGAAGTTCGATCATCGTACGGCCTCCCGGGAGCCGGCGGCATAACGGCGTTCGAGCCTGCGCAGGATGATGTTCGAGGCGCTGGTGATCAGCAGATAGATCAACGCGGCGAGTACCAGAAAGTAGAACAGTTGATAGGTGCTTTTGCCGGCGTCCTGCGCGGCTTTGACCAAATCGGCCAAGCCGATGATCGACACCAGCGCGGTGGCCTTGAGCATCACCATCCAGTTGTTGCCGATGCCGGGCAGGGCGAAGCGCATCATCTGCGGGAACACCACCAGGCGAAAACGCTGGCCGCGTTTGAGGCCATAGGCGGTGGCCGCTTCAACCTGGCCGCGTGGCACCGCGAGGATTGCGCCACGGAAGGTCTCAGTGAAATACGCGCCATAAATGAAGCCCAGGGTCAGGACCCCGGCGCTGAACGGGTCAATCTCGATGTAATCCCATTCCAGGTAGTCGGTGAGCAGGGTCAACCAGGTTTGCAGGCTGTAGAAAATCAGCAGCATCAGCACCAGGTCGGGCACCCCGCGAATGAGCGTGGTGTAGAGCTGGGCGGGCAGGCGCACCAGTTTGACTTTTGACAGCTTGGCACTGGCGCCGATCAGACCGAGCAGCACGGCCACCAGCAGCGACATCGCCGATAATTTGATGGTCATCCAGGTGCCTTCCATCAGCAAAGGACCGAAGCCCTTGAGGCTGAAGGCAGAGAGCCCCAGATTTTGTAAGAGGGTTTCAAACATAAATCAGCAACCTGAGCGGGTGGAAAAGGCGCCCATCGAGTGATGGGCGCCGGGGTGTTATTTGCCGCTGTACAGATTCAGATCGCCAAAGTGTTTCTTCTGGATGGTGGCGTAGGTGCCATCATCGTGTAACGCTTTGATACCTTTATCCAAAAGTGCCTTCAGCGCAGTGTTACCTTTCTTAATACCGACAGCAGTTTTGGCTGGCAGCAATTCGCTGTCCACTGGCTTGCTGACGTCATAATCGGCGCCCTGTGGCGACTTCAAAAAGCCCAGTTCGGCTTGCAGCATGTCCTGGATGCCAGCGTCGAGACGGCCGGACGTCAGGTCGGAATACACCTGATCCTGGTTTTGATAGGCCTGGGTTTTCACGCCTGCCTTGTCCAGAACGGCTTTGGCATAGGCTTCCTGAATGGTGCCTTGCTCGTAGCCCACGGTTTTGCCCTTCAGGGACGCCACGTCTGCTGTGACGCCAGAACCTTTCTTGAACACATAAGCGGTCGGACCGGAGAACAGTTCGCTGGAGAAGTCGATGACTTTTTCACGGGCCGGGGTCACGGTCATCGACGAGATCACACCGTCGAATTTATTGGCCTTGAGGCCCGGAATCATGCCGTCGAAGTCACTTTCGACCCACTTGCACTTGACCTTCAGTTCGGCGCAGATCGCGTTGCCCAGGTCGATGTCGAAGCCCACCAGGCTGCCGTCGGCCGCTTTCGACTCAAACGGTGCGTACGAAGGGTCAACGCCAAAGCGCAACTCTTTGTATTCCTTGGCCAGCGCGGAGCCGGCGGCCATGCACAACGCCAGTGCAGAAAGGGTCAGCAATGCTTTTTTCATTATTCAATCCCTAAGAACCAATATGAGCGCTTGTGGCGCAGAATTATTGTTACTGGAACGCGTACGACCTATTAAAAGTAGCAATTTCCGAACCACAGTCCCGAACAAGTGTTTTAAAAGGTTGGGGAAGGGAGAGGAGAGAGTGATTGGTGCACAGAAACGGGCATCGTAAATACCTTGCACCAAATCAGTTCAAATGGCGTCGACGCGCGGCGTGGTACTGATCCAGTCAGGCCAGCAGATCTTGCAGTGTTGCCAGACTGTCCGCTTCTTCTACGGTTTTGTCCTGGCGCCAGCGCAGCATCCTTGGGAACCGCACCGCAATCCCGCTTTTATGCCGTCGCGACAGGGCGATCCCTTCGAAACCCAGTTCAAATACCAGGCTCGGCTTGACGCTGCTGACCGGGCCGAACTTTTCCACGGTGGTCTTGCGTACGATGCTGTCGACTTCGCGCATCTCTGCGTCGGTCAGCCCGGAATAGGCCTTGGCGAACGGTACCAATGTACGTTGACTCGACTCCGGCGGCCCGTCCCACACGGCAAAGGTGTAATCGCTGTAGAGGCTGGCGCGCCGCCCGTGACCGCGCTGTGCGTAGATCAACACCGCATCGACACTGAACGGATCGACCTTCCATTTCCACCAAACGCCCATGTCCTTGGTGCGGCCGATGCCATACAAGCCGTCGCGTGCCTTGAGCATCATGCCCTCGACACCTAATCGGCGGGAGGCTTCGCGCTGGCGGGCGAGGTCAGACCAATCGGTGCCGGTCAGCACCGGCGAGGCGAGCAACACCGGGCTGTTGCAGCGCGCAATGACCTCTTCCAATTGGGCGCGGCGCTTGGCTTGCGGCTGGTTGCGCCAGTCTTCGCCCTGCCATTCCAGCAGGTCGTAGGCAAGCACCACCACCGGCACCTCCTGGAGAATTTTCCGGTCAAGGTTTTTGCGGCCGATCCGCTGTTGCAGCAGGGCGAACGGTTGCACCGCTGGCGGCTCTGGCGATTGCGGATCGAAGGCGTCTTCAGTGCTCGGGTGGGTGCTTTTCCACACCACGATTTCGCCATCGATCACTGTGCCATCGGGCAGGCCGTGTACCAGCGCATCAAGTTCGGGGAAGCGCTCAGTCACCAACTCTTCGCCCCGCGACCAGACCCACAAGCGGCTGTCACGCTTGATCACTTGCGCACGAATGCCGTCCCACTTCCATTCCACTTGCCAATGACTGGCAGGCCCGATCAGCCCTTCAAACGCTTCAACCGGTTGCGACAAAGCATGAGCAAGAAAAAACGGGTACGGCTGACCGCCGCGCTGGGCATGTTCATCGGCAGATTCTGGCGCGATCAATTTCAGATAGCTGGCGGCGTTCGGTCGGTTGGACTGATCGGTGTAACCGACCAGGCGTTGCGCTATGCGCTTGCTGTCCAGGCCGGCCATTGAGGCCAACGCCCGTGTCACCAATAATTTCGACACGCCGACGCGCAAACTGCCGGTGATCAACTTGATGCACAACATCAGGCTCGGTCGATCCAGTTGCGCCCACAGCGCCGGCAGTTGCTTGGACAGGTAGTCCGGGGTTTCACCGCGCAGCGGCAGCAATTTGTCCTCGATCCATTGCGCGAGGCCGGCATCGGAGTTGTGCGGATTTTCCGGAAGCACCAGCGAAATGGTTTCCGCCAGATCGCCTACCGATTGATAGCTTTCCTCGAACAGCCAGGGTTCCAGGCCGGACACCCCGACCGCACGTTCACGCAGGATGCGCACCGGGACCAGTTGCCGAGGGCGTCCGCCGCAGAGGAAGTACACCGCCCACGCCGCATCTTGCGGTGCTGCCTGGGCGAAGTAGGCTTGCATTGCCGCCAGTTTGGCGTTGCTCGACGTGGTCGCGTCGAGCTCGGCGTACAACTCGGCGAAGGCTTTCATGCAGACGTCTCGGCAATGGTCGGTTCGACGGTGATGTTTTCGTCTTCGTCATCGCCGTATTCGGTGTTGAAGCCTTGAGCATCCAGACCTTGTTCACGCAGATGGCGCACCAGGACGCCTATCGAGCCGTGGGTAACCATCACCCGTTCGGCGCCGGTCTGATTGATCGCCCAGAGCAGGCCGGGCCAATCGGCGTGATCGGACAGCACGAAACCGCGATCGACCCCGCGCCGTCGGCGGGGGCCGCGCAGACGCATCCAGCCGCTGGCGAAACCGTCGCTGAATTCACCGAAACGCCGCATCCAACTGCTGCCACCGGCCGAGGGCGGAGCAATGACCAAGGCCTGGCGCATGATCGGGTCGTTCTTTTTCAGGTCACCGGCATAGATCGTCGGCGGCAGGTACACGCCAGCGTCGCGGTAAACCCGGTTCAGCGGCTCCACAGCGCCGTGGCTGAGGATCGGGCCGAGTGTTTCATCGATGCCATGGAGAATCCGTTGGGCTTTGCCGAATGAGTAACAAAACAACACGCTGGCTTTGCCGGCGGCGATGTTGGCCGACCACCATTGATTGATCTCGCTTAACACCTGTGCCTGCGGCTGCCAGCGGTAGATCGGCAGGCCGAAGGTCGATTCGGTGATGAACGTGTGGCAGCGCACCGGTTCGAATGGCTGGCAGGTGCCGTCCGGCTCGATCTTGTAATCGCCCGACGCGACCCAGACTTCGCCGCCGTATTCCAGACGTATCTGAGCCGAGCCGAGTACGTGGCCAGCCGGATGAAAGCTCAGGGTGACGCCGTGATGAGTCAGGCGCTGACCGTAAGCCAGGGTTTGCAGGTGGATGTCCTGGCCGAGGCGGGCGCGCAGGATGCCTTCGCTGGCGCTGCTGGCCAGGTAATGCTGGTTGCCGGTGCGGGCGTGATCGCCATGGGCATGGGTGATCACCGAGCGTTCGACCGGCCGCCACGGGTCGATGTAAAAATCCCCGGCGGGGCAGTACAAACCTTCAGGGCGGGCGATAACAAGATCCATGTCGTTACCAGAATGGAGGGCTTGTTAGCTATGAGGTTTGGGCGTGCTCAGAAGTTCTATGGATTTTTCAGTGCGTGGGGACAAAGCCAATGTGGGCTTGTTCGCGAGGGTGTCGTGTCAGTCGAGATATTTCGTAATGACACAGCGCTTTCGCGAGCAAGCCCGCCACAGAGGGACGGCGTTTTATTTACCCGGCGTAAGGGTCAAGCGCGTCTTGCCGTAAACCCGCTCAAAGTTCTGCGGTTGCATCGGCAAACCGATGTACTGGCCCTTGAGCCATGCATCAATCCCGTTGAGGTAATTCGGGCTGACCGGATTGCCCGACTGGCCCGTACCGTTTTGCCCCATCAGCGGTTCGGTCTGGCCGAAGTCGACGATAAACCGCATCGACGGCGCATGGGTCGTGTTGAAGTCCTGCCCCCAGTTAAACGCCGCCGTGTTCAACGTCGTGTGATCGCCGCCCGCCGCCAGCGGCCCACGAACGGTCTGGCCATTAGCATTCTTCCACGCGTAGCTGTGCAGTTTGCCCCACTGCCAGGCCTTGTGATCGCCACCCAACAGACTGTCGCCGGCGGTAATCGCTGCGGCCAGGCTGCGGGCGAGAATCAGCGCTTTATCCTCTTTCTGCGCCGTGCGAATGTCATCCCAGAACGGACTGTCCTCGCGTCCCAGCAGATGATCAGCCTGGGCTGTGTAGGATAAGTTGCCATTGGCAATAAACGCTTTCCACGCCGGGCTGGACTCGGGGCCGAGTTCGTCGAGGAAGATCTGTTTCATGCTTTCTTGCAGGAACAGTTCGTAGATCGCCGCGTCGGCGGACGTCGGGCTGAGCTTGCCGTCGAACGCCATCAACCGGCTAAAGGCTTCGCGGGCCTTGCCGCGTTCAATCGGCGGCAAAGCGTCGATGGCCTGTTTCAGCGATTGTTTCATGCCCGGTGCTTCGAATACCTTTTTCAGCTTGGCGGCGAACGTGGTGGTCTGGTCGTATTGCATGGCAATCACGCTGCGACTGTCGTGTTTGCCGCTGCCGGCCAGTTCGGCCAAGCGTTCGCCACGCTCCGGCGCGGCCCAGGAGTTGGACAACTGCATGCCGTAACCGTGGGGGATGACACGCTGGTTGGCGGTGCCGAGCCAGCCCTGTGCCGGATCCTGATCATAGGGATGTAGCATGGGGTCGGCGTAACCGTCCCAATCGTAACGGCCTTCCCAGCCCGGCGATGGCAGCAGGCCTTCGCCTTCACGACGGTTGGGGAAACGCCCGGTGACTTGCCAGCCGATGTTACTGGCGTCGGCGAACACCAGATTCAGGGCGATCGCGCGGATTTCCCGGCTCGCGTCCGAGGCGCGCTCAACATTCTGCGCACGGCTCAGGTCAAAAAACGCGTCCAGGGATTTGTCGTCGGTAAAACTCGGCGTCTGCAAGGCCAGGCCAAAACCGTTGCCTTGTGCCGCCGCCTGAGCGCTATTGAGCAGGGCACCGTGACGGGTTTCGTACACTGCTTCGCGAATCGGCCGCTGGCCTTTGACGAAGTAGGTTTCGTTGCGCACGCCCAGCGGCTGCCATTTGCCGTTGACCTCGTAGGTCAGGCTGCTGCCCTGGCGGCGGATCTTTTCCAGAAACAGGTCCTGGTTGTCGCCGAGCACGCTGCTCAGGCTCCACGCCACTTTGCCGTTGAAGCCCCCGAGGACCATCGGCAAACCGGCGACGGTGACGCCGGCGGCCTGATATTTCGGCGCGCGGATCTGTACAAAGGTCCACAACGACGGCGCGGCCAGCGGCCCATGGCTGTCGCTGGCCAGCAGGCTTTTGCCGCTGCGGCTGCGTTGCGGGGCCATTGCCCAGTTGTTCGAAGAGGTGGCGCCGAGCAAGTTCAGTGCCGATAGCTGCTGGCTGGTGTTACTCAGTTCGTTCAGGCCCGGTATTTGCCCGTTGAGCTTGAGCCCTTTGAGCTTGTCGGCTTCAGCCAGCGGCAGGTTCTCGTCTGGTGCGGAGGGGGTCAGCCAGGCAAGTTTGTCAGTGGTCATGGTTTGCGCCAGGACCAGCGACGAGATCTCTTGCGGCAGATTGGCCGACTGGCTGAAGTTCAGCAGTGCAAAAATCAGCGCCGAATCTTCCGGTTTCCAGTATTCAGGCTTGTAACCGCTGGAGGCGAGATCCCCCGGCAATTTGTCGGCGTAGCGGAACAGGTAGGCGTTGACGCCCCGGGCATAGACTTCGAAGAAACGCTTGAGCCGTGGCGACGAGGCTTTATACAACTCGCCGGCACTTTTCTTCAGGTTGACGGCGCGCATGTAGCGGTCGGCATCCAGCATCGAGGCGCCAGACATTTCCGCCAGACGGCCCTGAGCCAACAGACGCAGCGTGACCATTTGGTTGATGCGATCGCTGGCATGCACGTAGCCGAGGCTGAACAGCGCGTCATGGAAGCTGTTGCTTTCGATCAACGGCATGCCCATGGCATTGCGCCGCACCGAAACGTTCTGCGCCAGCCCCTTGAGCGGTTGCACGCCGGAGGTGGGTGGGAGGCTGTCCTGAGCGTTCCAGGTCTGGCAACCGGACAGGCCCAAAACACTGGCCACTGCTGCGGCAACGCCGAACCGGGGAAGAAAATGTGTAAGGGCTGGCGAGGCCATGGCAAAGCTCCTGCGGGGGGTAGCGTCAGTAAAGGCGCTACGTTAGTGAGCAGGAGGATGCCGCGCAAGCGGGGGCGGGGGTTATTTCCAGATTTATGGCGGACGGTAAACCCCGGCATCAGGTCGTCCCGTGTGCGTTCGATCGCTTGCTTTGAGGAAGGGGGGGATGCTCAAGTGCACATTATTCAATGAACCGCGTGAGAGAAATCGCCATGGAGCTTCAGGCCAACGCCGCACTGATCATCATCGACCAGCAAAAAGGCATCCTGCATCCGCGCTTGGGGCGGCGCAATAATCCTGACGCTGAAGCGCGAATCCTTGATTTGCTGGGTATTTGGCGTAGCAGTGGGCGACCGGTGATTCATGTGCAGCACTTGTCGCGCTCGCCGGAATCAGTGTTCTGGCCCGAGCAGTCCGGAGTGGAGTTTCAGGCAAGGTTTATGCCGCAGGACGGCGAGTGGCTGATTCAGAAACAGGTCCCGGATGCATTTTGTGGCACGGGGCTGGAGGCGCGGTTGCGTGAAGCGCGGATCGCACAGGTGATCATCGTTGGCGTGGCGACCAACAACTCGGTGGAATCCACCACGCGCACGGCGGGCAATCTGGGGTTCGAGGCGTGGGTCGCGGAGGATGCGTGTTTCACCTTCGACAAGGCCGATTATTTCGGTACGCCGCGTTCAGCCCAGGAGGTACACGCGATGTCGCTGGGGAATCTGGATGGGGAGTATGCGACGGTGGTCAGTTCAGGCCGGATTCTGGCTATCGCCTGAGAAACCTGTGGGAGCTGGCAAGCCCGCTCCCACAAGGATCGCGATGCAAACAAAAATGGCGACTGACGTTGATTAACCTGTAGGCGTGAGCCTGCTCGCGATGGCGACTTTCAGGCAAAGAAGATCTGCGCCCGAGGCATCAGGCGCCGTGGCACTTCTTGAATTTCTTACCGTTGCCGCATGGGCAAGGGTCGTTGCGGCCGACGTCTTTCAGGGCGTTGCGCACCGGTTCCTGGTGGGCGTGGCCGCAGTTCGGGCCGTGGACATGGCCATGGTCGTGATCGTGGTGATGGTCATGATCGTGGTTGCAGTCAGGGCCATGGACATGAGGTTGCTGAGTCATCGGTGTTGCTCCGGAATTAAATCGGCGGGGATTATCACGCCATTGCGCTCAAGGTGCACGTAGTGGGCGATGAATAAACCGGTTTCCATGTCGCCCTGCAGTCGGTAAGGAATCTGCTGGTTCGGCCTTTTCAGCATTTTCACCACTTCTTTGACCTGAGGCCACAGGTTGGTGCGAATCGGCACTTTGTAGAAAGCGCTGCGTTTGGCCCCGACAGTGATCCAGCGTTCATACGCACCCTCGGTCAGCAGCATGTCAGCCAAATGGATGCGGTATTCCAGGCCGCGCACGGTCAAGTCACTGCTGTTGGGGTTGTCGATGCGAAAGTGCAGGATGAATTTCTGCTCAAGTAACCTGGCGCGCACCACTTCGACTTTGACCAGATGCACGGCGGGGTCGACGCTGACATCACTGAACCACGAGGCGCAACCGCCCAGGTTCAGGATCAGCATCAGAGATAAAGCCTGAAATGTGCGCCGTTGACTGAGCATCGCGTAAAACTCCCTTTCGCCTCAGTCTAGTCGCCAGCGGATTTACGCGCCGAAATACCCCGCGCAGCACTTTTTAAACTTCTGCCCGCTGGCGCATGGGCAACTGTCATTACGGCCCAGCTTCAATTGCACAGTCGGGTCGATGAAGTACCAGCGCCCGGCGTTCTGTACAAACGAGGAGCACTCGCGGTGACTGTGTTCGCCCTGGCTGTCATGCCAGCGTGCGGTGAAGGTGACGAAGGCATGTTCCGGCTGGCCGCCGAAGACTTCCGAGTTTTCGACGTCGAGGCCCAGCCAAGTGCTTTGTGCGCTCCAGGCGCTGATCGACTGACGATCAAGGCCCGATTGCTGGACGGGCAGGGTGGTCGCCACCAGATAGTCGATCAGCCCCAGCACATAGGCGCTGTAACGCGAGCGCATCAAGGCTTCGGCGCTCGGCGCCGGGAGGCCGGCGTGATAGTGACCGCAGCAGGCATCCAGCAGATTGCCGCTGCCGCAAGGGCAAATAGCTGTACTCATTGCATTACCACCAGTATTTCCCGAAGTTTTCCGGATTGGCCCAGAACCGTGAATTCAGCCAGTCGGGGACTTGTTTGTAGTCAAGCAGGTCGTAGGTGAACAGGGTCAACACTTGATCGTCACGCTGAAAGCGCTCACTGGCTTGCAGTGCCAGTGAGTAAAAATCAGTCTCCTGCCAGCCACTGGCCGACAGATCCGCCATTACCGCGATGCGGCTGGCGTTGAGGTTGCGAATCCCGCCCAGAAGATTCAGGCCGTCACGCTTGGGCAAATGTTCCAGGCAATCGACCACCAGTGCCAGGTCGAAGCGCTGTGCCGCCAGTTCGGCAGGCAAGGTGCCGGGTTCGGCGTGGGCGACGCAGCAGTCCGGGTGCGCTTGTTTGAAAGCGGCCAGCGCCGGAAACTCGCTGGCGCCGATCAGCAGCAAGCGCTCCGGAGCGTAGCGATCCAGCAAAGCGGCCAACGCCTGTTGCGGCGTGCGGGAAGAAATGGCGACGTTCATCGAGGCTCCTCAATCAGACCGCCAAGACTAGCCTGCCTGACGGCGGCGGCAAAGCGTGGTGTGCCGCCGGTTTGCGGCCAATGCGCCAAAGTCCTGTGAACTCGGTCGCAAACAGCCATGGCCTATTGCTGGCGGAGATTAAAACTCCGGTCTTTACTCCCTGAATCGGTTCTAAGCCGATCCCTCAGGAGAAAACCAGATGAGCATAGTTCGGACAGCGTTACCCTTGATTCTGTTAACCAGTGTGTTGACTGGTTGTGCAGGTTTGCAGAAAACCGACTGGCCGACCTGTGCGGCGGTCGGTGGCGTCGTCGGTGCCGGTCTTGGTGCCACCGAGAGTTCCTCGTGGGCAGGTGGTGGTGCACTGATCGTCGGAGGCATGGCGGCGGCCTATTGCTGGGTTCATGGTGATGGCGATGAGGACGGCGATGGTGTGCCGGACAGTCGCGACAAGTGCCCGGGCACGCCTAAAGGCGTACAGGTCGATGCTGACGGCTGCCCTCCACCTGCACCGATGCCTATGGTCGAAGAAGCTGTAGTGGTCAAGGAAGAAACCATCGTCATTCGCGATGTCCACTTCCAGTTCGACAAAGCCACGCTCACGGGCTCTGATAAACAAGTGCTCGACAAGGTCGCCACACGTCTGAAGCAGGAATCCTCTACAGCGCAACTGACTGTGACCGGTCACACCGACAGCGTGGGCAGCGATGCCTACAACCAGAAGTTGTCAGACCGTCGTGCGCACTCGGTGGTGGAATACCTCATCCAGCAAGGTGTGCCGCGTGCCAGCTTCGTTTCGGTGTCCGGTATGGGTGAGATGCAACCTGTCGCCGACAACAAAACCGCTGACGGCCGCGCGCAAAACCGCCGTACCGAAATCAAAATCGTCCGCTAGACCTCTCGCATCCTCGGCTTGTGCAGTCGCGGATGCGGGTCTTTACTCCTGTGTAACCGGTATGGGCCGGTGACACAGGAGCTTTCAAAATGACTGTTTTCTCAAGGTCCGTCTTGCCGGTACTGCTGCTGGGCAGCTTGCTTACCGGTTGCGCTACTCACAGCGATGGCACTGCCCCCCTCAATCAACGTACCTGGCCGATCTGCAGCCTTATTGGCGGGCTGGTCGGTGGAGGTCTAGGCGCCATCGAAAGTGGTGGCTGGGCCGGTGGCGGCGCAGCGCTGGGGATCCTGACCGGCGGATTGATCTGTTATGCCCAGGATGGCGATGAAGACGGCGATGGCGTGTTCGATCGCCGCGACCGTTGCCCCGATACACCGGCCAATACGCTGGTCGATCACCGGGGTTGCCCACTGCCGCAATATCCGGTGACTGAAAAAGTACCGGAGCCTGCGCCTCAGACTGAAGTCATCACCCTGAGCGATGCCGGCGATGTACTGTTCGATTTCGACAAGTCCGACCTGACCCCGGCGGCCAAATCCCAGCTTGATACGCTGATGGATAAACTGCGCAATGCTGATGTGGTGAGCATCAAGGTGATCGGTCATACCGACAGCAAAGGTTCGGATGCCTACAACCAGGCATTGTCGGAACGACGCGCCAGCAGTGTGGCGGCGTACCTGCTGAGTCAGGGCCTGGCCCCGAACAAACTCACCAGTGAGGGGCGCGGCGAGAGCGAGCCGGTGGCCGATAACGCCACCGACGAGGGCCGCGCGAAAAACCGTCGAGTGGAGTTGCACATCAATCGTTAGGATGGCGCTGAAGTGCGCCAGCTAGAGCTGTCGGGCGACGATCTTCGTCGACCCGGCAGCGATTTGGCGGCCAAGCGAGTTTTTTTCATTTAACCCTCTGGCTTATCCCCCGTAGAAGCCGTTACTGTGCGTGCAAAGAATAATTCGCAATACAGGGGAGCGTATGAAAGTGTTTTGGGGGCTGGGGCGGTTATTGACCCTGCTGTTCTGCTGCGTGGTGCTGGTCGATCAGCTCATGCCGTTCGTACATCCGTTGCACCTGCTGGTCAATCTGGCCGGCAGTCTGCTGTTGCTGATCCATGTGCTTGAAGTGCTGCTGTGCAACCGCAGCCTCAAAGGGCGCCCGCACCCTTGGCGTGACCGTGGCCGCATCCTGCTGTTCGGCATCTTCCACCTGCAAACCATCCCGGCCCCGGCCGCTCCGGAGGCTTCTTCCCATGCGTAAACTCTGCCTGCTCGCTGCATTCATCAGCCCTTTGGCCTGTGCCCAAGTGGTCAGCGTCGAAGCCAACTCCCTGATGCGTCTGCCCAACACTGCCAACACCTTGCAGTTGGACAAGCTGGAAGTGGCCGATTACGGCACGTTGCTGATTCCACCGAATGTGACTGAGCTCAGCGTGGGTGAATTGCGCCTCGGTCATGATGCGCGTATCGCTATCGTCCCGGGTGAACAGGCTTTGGACATGAAAGTCGTTCGAGCCGAACTGAGTGATGGCAGCCAGATTACTGCGCGCGGTGCGCCGGGAACTTACGAAAAAGCTGCGCGTGCGGGGCGCAATCTGAATCTGCAATTCAAGGCACTGGATGCGCCGCAACTGGTGGTCGACGCTCGTGGCGGCCGCGGGACGCCAGGTTTTGTCGGTCTTGACGGTGGCAACGGTGAAGATCCGGGCTGCACCTGGGGTCAGGCCGGACACGGTGCCGACGGTAGCGATGGCAGCGACGGTCAGCCGGGCGCACCGGGTGGGTTGGTGCGTCTGCAAGTGCCGCGTGAATTCCCGGCCGAACAGATCAAGATCAACGTTGCAGGCGGTGCCGGTGGGCCAGCGGGCGTTGGCGGCAAGGCCGGCAAGGGTGGCAAGTCCAAGGGCTGTCTGGTGTATCGCGCCGATGGCGGCAAGAGTGGCAAGGCCGGGGCGGATGGCCAGGCTGGGCCGGTTGGGGCCGCTGGCTCGGTGACTGTTCAGCGCCTCTAAAGATCAACGCCAGTGTTGTGGCGAGGGGGCAAGCAGCCTCGCCACAACAGTGTCCAGCGCAAATGATGGGTACCGATCAAAACATCGGTCGTGCCGCCGCAACGGCCACCAGCACCAGCCCGACCAGCAGATTAGTCCCCACCACCCGGCGAATTCGCCCCAGCACCGCCGCACCTGCCGGCCAGTCCTTGGCCTCAACCGCTTTGCGCAACTCTGGCAGCATCAAGCCCTGAATCCGGATGAATAGCGCCGTCATCACCACATACAACCCGATCATCACCTGCACATATTTCGGCGCGGTCTCAAACCCGACCTGCTGAAGATGCAACATGCCCACGCCGCTGATCGGCAACACGATCACGGCAACCCAGACCCAGCGAAAAAAACCTTGAAACACTTCCACCCACAGCGTCAGCCGATCTGGCCCGTCCAGAGCCTTCACTGCCGCAGGACGCAAGATCATCCAGGCGAAAAACATACCGCCGACCCACACCAGAGCGGACAGGACATGCAGCGGATAAACGAGGCTAAAAGGTGTCATTGGGGCACTCCGTTCTGCGCGGGATTAATTAGCGGGGTATGATAGCCGCCATCTGAAACCACTGAAAATTTATCCAGCGTTTTTTTGCGCCCGACAATCCATGATCAGCACTGAACTCAAAACCACGATCCAGGGCGCCTACTCGCGTTTTCTTGAAGCCAAGAGCCTCAAGCCGCGTTACGGCCAGCGCCTGATGATCGCTGAAATCGCCAAGGTTCTCGGGGATATCGACACCGACGACGAAGGCCGGCGCAGTGGCGACCCCGCGATTGTTGCGGTGGAAGCCGGCACCGGTACCGGCAAAACCGTGGCCTACAGCCTGGCAGCGATCCCTACGGCCAAACTGGCCGGCAAGCGTCTGGTGATCGCCACGGCGACCGTGGCCCTGCAAGAGCAGATCGTCTACAAGGATTTGCCCGACCTGATGCGCAACAGCGGGCTGAACTTCAGCTTCGCGCTGGCCAAGGGGCGTGGCCGCTACATGTGCCTGTCCAAGCTCGACATGCTGTTGCAGGAAGGCCACGCACAGACGGCCACTGCCCAGCTTTTCGAAGAAGAAGGCTTCAAGATCGAGGTCGATGAGGCCAGTCAGAAGCTGTTCACCAGCATGATCGAGAAACTCGCCGGCAATAAATGGGACGGCGACCGCGACAGTTGGCCCAATGCCCTTGAAGACGCCGATTGGGCGCGCCTGACCACCGATCACAGCCAGTGCACCAACCGTCATTGCCCGAACTTCGGCCAGTGCGCCTTTTACAAGGCCCGCGAAGGCATGGGCAAGGTCGATGTGATTGTCACCAACCACGATATGGTGCTGGCCGACCTGGCATTGGGCGGCGGCGCTGTTTTGCCTGATCCGCGCGACACCATTTACGTGTTCGACGAAGGCCATCATCTGCCCGACAAGGCGATCGGCCATTTCGCTCACTACACACGTCTGCGCTCTACCGCCGACTGGCTGGAAACCACCGCCAAGAACCTCACCAAACTGCTGGCTCAGCATCCATTGCCGGGCGATCTCGGCAAGTTGATCGAACAGGTGCCGGAGCTGGCGCGGGAGATCAAGGCCCAGCAGCAATTCATGTTCAGCGCCTGTGAGCAGATTGCCGATTTCAAACCCGGTGAAGATGTCGAGGGCCGTGAGCGCCCGCGTCATCGTTTCGTCGGCGGGGTGATTCCCGAGCACATGCGCGAAATGGGCATCGAGCTGAAAAAGGGCTATTCGCGTCTCAATGATCTGTTCACCCGCCTGACCGATCTGCTCAAGGAAGGCATGGATGGCGAGGTCAACATAGGCATCGCCAGCAATCAGGCCGAAGAGTGGTATCCGCTGTTCGGCAGCCTGTTGTCCCGTGCCTCGGGCAATTGGGAACTGTGGACGGCGTTCACCGCCGAAGATCCGGAAGACAGCCCGCCAATGGCGCGTTGGCTGACACTGGCTGAAAGCGGTTCGCTGTTCGATATCGAGGTCAACGCCAGCCCGATCCTGGCGGCGGAAACCTTGCGCCGCAGCCTGTGGAACGTGGCGTATGGTTGCCTGGTGACCTCCGCAACCCTGACCGCGCTTGGCACTTTCGATCGCTTCCGCATGCGCGCGGGCCTGCCGAAAAAATCCATCACCGCCGTGGTGCCGAGCCCGTTCCATCACGCCGACGCTGGCGTGCTGCGGGTGCCGGATCTGAAAGCCGACCCACGCGACGCCGCGGCCCATACCGCCGCAATCATCCGTGATTTGCCTGACCTGGTCGAAGGTTCGCGCGGTACGCTGGTGCTGTTCTCCTCGCGCAAACAGATGCAGGACGTGTTCGACGGCCTCGACCGCGACTGGCGCAAGCAAGTGTTCATTCAAGGCAACCTGTCGAAACAGGAAACCCTGAACAAGCACAAAGCGCGGGTCGATGGCGGTGACTCCAGCGTGTTGTTCGGTCTGGCCAGTTTTGCGGAAGGTGTCGATTTACCCGGGGCTTACTGCGAACACGTCGTGATCGCCAAGATCCCGTTCTCGGTGCCGGACGATCCTGTGGAAGCGGCATTGTCCGAGTGGATCGAGGCCCGGGGCGGCAATCCGTTCATGGAAATCTCCGTGCCCGACGCTTCGTTGAAGCTGGTTCAGGCTTGCGGCCGTCTGCTGCGCACCGAAGAAGATCGCGGCACCATCACGTTGCTGGATCGGCGACTGGTGACCCAGCGTTACGGCAAGGCGATCCTCAATGCGTTGCCGCCTTTCCGTCGTGAAATATCCTGAGACATCGGTGGGCCGTTTTGCCCGCCGCGTTGTCTATCTCTCTGCCATCGCGTTTCCATTGGCCTTTGTTGGTCGCTAGGGAGAACTCCGTTCTTATGATCCGCCGTTCGTTGCCTGCCGTGTTTGCCTTGCTCTTTGCTGCCCCGTTGCTGGCGGCGCCTGCTGGTCAACAGACCCTGTTCAATTTTGTCCGTCCCGCTGACGTGGTGAAAGTCGCGACCGAAAACGCTGACCTGCCGCAAGCCAATGCCGAACAAACGGCTGAAGGTGAAGTGCTGCGTCGTGTGACGTTCAACCCGGTGGCCCGCCCGACCTTGCGTCTGACGCCACAAACCGGCGCTTGGGACTGGTCACAATCGGGCATGATGACCCTGCGTTTGCAGAGTGCAATGAACTGGGCCGTGACGGTTTATGTGCAGATCCAGAGCAACAACGGGCAGACGCTGACCAGCCGCGTCGATTTGCCGGCCGGCCCTGCACAAACCCTGTTGGTGCCGCTGGTCGCCACTTCACCGCTCAGCCAGGGCATGAAAGCCGGGCCGCCGATGCCGATGCTGGTCGAGGGTCAGCGAATATTGCTGGCCAGCAGCAGCGGCGAGATTGATCGCAGCCAAGTGGTGTCGGTGAGCCTGTCGATGGATCAGCCAAAAGTTGCCCAGAGCCTTTTGCTCGAGCGTTTCGGCGTGGAGCACGGCGATGCGGTCATGCGAGCGGTGTATAGCAATCTGGTCGACGCTTACGGGCAGTCGACCCGCAGCAAATGGCCGGAAAAGGTCAGTAATGATGAACAGCTCAAAGCCGCCGCCGGTAAAGAACAGCAACAGCTGAAAACCTGGCTGGCCCAGCGCGAAAAATCATCGCTGGACACGTTCGGCGGCTGGAACAAAGGCCCGGCGTTCAAGGCCAGCGGCTTCTTTCGCACTGAAAAGCGTGACGGCCGCTGGTATCTGGTGACGCCTGAGGGGCATCCGTTCTACTCCCTTGGCGTCAACACCGTCAGCCCGGAGGTCAACCAGACTTACGTTGCCGGTCGCGAGAACATGTTTGAAGCCTTGCCCAAACCTGACGAACCGTTGGCCGGGCATTTTGGCGAGGACGACCACCGTGGTGGCAATGGCGCCGATCAGGGCCGAGGTCATGCCAGCGGGCGTTGGTACGATTTTTACGGTGCCAACCTGCAGCGCCTGTATGGCGAACCGTGCAAGCCGGCCAGCGCCACCAAGGCTGGGGTCGCCGAGGCGGCCAAGGCGGGTGCGGCTGAGCAAAGCGCAGCAAACGCTGCAGAACCGCTCGCTACGTCTGAACAGCCCAAGGCTGGCGTTGCTGAAGCGGCCAAATCGTCATCATCCAATCCGCCCGCTGCTGTGCCTTGCACCGCTTCGGTCGATGAACAGAAGTGGGTGAGCCACACCCTTGATCGCCTGCAAGCCTGGGGTTTCAACACCGTCGGCAACTGGAGCGCGCCGTCGCTTGGCAACGCCGCTCGCGTGCCTTACACCTTGCCGCTGTCTATCGTCGGCGATTACACCAGCATCAGCACCGGCAGTGACTGGTGGGGCGGTATGCCGGATCCGTTCGATCCGCGCTTTGCCATGGCCACCGAGCGCGCCGTGGCCATCGCTGCCCGCGATCACCGCGACGATCCATGGCTGATCGGCTACTACGCCGACAACGAGTTGGCGTGGGCCGGCCCTGGCGAGGATCCGAAATCCCGCTATGCGCTGGCTTACGGCACCTTGAAAATGACCACTGACGTGCCGGCCAAACGTGCGTTCCTCAAGCAGTTGCGCGACAAATACCGCAATCAGGCCGGGCTATCGAAGGCGTGGGGCATTGATCTGCCCGCGTGGGAATTGATGGAAGACCCGGGCTTCGAGCCGCCGTTGCCGAGCGCGGAACACCCGGAAATCGAGGCCGACTTCAAATACTTCCAGAAAGTGTTCGCCGACACCTATTTCAAGACCATTTCCGACTCGCTGAAATGGCACGCGCCGAACCAGTTGCTGCTCGGCGGCCGCTTCGCTATCAGCACCCCAGAGGCCGTGGCGTCCTGCGCGCAGTTTTGCGACGTGCTGAGCTTCAACATGTACACCCTCAAGCCGCAGGACGGTTATGACTTCGCCGCCCTGGGCGCCCTGGACAAACCGGTGCTGATCACCGAATTCAACTTTGGCTCCACCGATCGCGGCCCGTTCTGGGGCGGTGTGACGCAATTGGCCAAGGAAGAAGACCGCGGTCCGGCGTACGCCAACTTCCTCAAACAGGCGTTGAGCGAACCTTCGATTGTGGGTGTGCACTGGTTCCAGTATCTGGATCAACCGGTGACCGGGCGCTTGCTCGATGGCGAGAACGGCCACTTTGGCTTGGTAGGCGTGACAGATCTGCCCTATCAGGATTTCGTCGAGACGGTGCGCAAGAGTAATTTGCAGGCGATTGATCAGTTGGGCAAAGAGGCTGGGAAAGCCGCGGCCGCGGCGGGTCATGAGGCTGAAGGTGGGCGAAAGGCTGAAGCCGGCAAAGGGCCAGGGCGGGGCGTAGGCCATGCGGGTGGGCATTCCGGCAACGGTCACTAGTCTTTACGTGCGCGTTAGCGCTCTTCGCGAGCAAGCCCGCTCCCACAGGTTGTTCGTAAACTTTGTGGGAGCGGGCTCGCTCGCAAAGGCCTCGATTGTTGCACCACAGCATCAACCGTCCAGCCCATAGCTGTTCCCAAATCCCTCAAGGGCTGGAACAATGCGGGCCACTTTGTAGAGCGTTTTCGCGGGGGAGTTGCGGGTGCAGATTCAGGGACATTACGAGCTTCAATTCGAAGCGGTGCGCGAAGCTTTCGCCGCACTGTTCGACGATCCCCAGGAACGCGGCGCAGCGTTGTGCATTCAGGTCGGCGGAGAAACTGTTCTCGATCTCTGGTCCGGTACCGCCGATAAGGACGGCGCTGAGGCCTGGCACAGCGATACCATCGCCAACCTGTTCTCCTGCACCAAAACCTTCACCGCTGTCACGGCACTGCAACTGGTCGCCGAAGGCAAGTTGCAGCTCGATGTTCCGGTGGCCCGCTATTGGCCGCAGTTCGCCGCCGCCGGCAAAGAATCCGTCACCCTGCGCCACTTGCTCTGCCATCAGGCCGGTCTGCCGGCCCTGCGCGAACTGTTGGCGCCCGAAGCCCTTTACGACTGGCAAACCATGGTCGACGCCCTGGCGGCCGAAGCGCCGTGGTGGACGCCGGGCACCGGTCACGGGTACGCCGCGATCACATACGGCTGGCTGATCGGCGAATTGCTGCGTCGTGCTGATGGTCGCGGCCCTGGCGAATCGATCGTCGCCCGTGTCGCCAAGCCATTGGGCCTGGATTTCCACGTCGGCCTGGCCGATGAAGAATTCCACCGCGTGGCGCACATCGCTCGGGGCAAGGGCAATGCCGGCGATGCGGCCGCGCAACGTCTGCTGCAAGTGACCCTGCGCGAACCCACCGCCATGACCACCCGCGCTTTCACCAATCCGCCGTCGGTGCTCACCAGCACCAATAAGCCGCAATGGCGACGCATGCAGCAACCGGCGGCCAACGGCCACGGCAATGCGCGCAGTCTCGCCGGTTTCTACGCCGGACTGCTCGACGGCAGCCTGCTCGAAAGCGACATGCTCGAAGAGCTGACCCGTGAGCACAGTCTCGGCGAAGACAAGACCCTGCTGACCCGGACCCGTTTCGGCCTCGGCTGCATGCTCGATCAACCGGACGTGCCCAATGCCACCTACGGCCTCGGCCCAAGGGCGTTCGGTCATCCGGGGGCGGGCGGCTCCATCGGTTTTGCTGACCCTGAGCATGATGTCGCGTTCGGTTTTGTGACAAATACCCTTGGGCCATACGTCTTGATGGATCCGCGCGCGCAGAAGCTCGCGCGGGTGCTTGCCACTTGTCTATAAAGCATCAAAGGAGGTTCCAGGGCTGGAACCTCGACACGATTTTCGATTCAAAGCGACTGTTTATCCGGGCGATAGTGCTCTGATTTTTCATTACTTCATTTTGTGGATTTTCAATGTCATCTAAAAAGACGCTCGCCCTGGCCTTGTGTGTTGCGATCACCGGTTGCGCACAGACCCCGAAAAACGATGCGGACGGCAGCAGTTGGTGGCCGTTCGGATCTTCCGACAAGGTGGCGGCCAAAGAGCCAGCCCCGGCCCCGTTGAAGCCTGCCGCCACTGCCCCGGTTGCCAAAGCCGAGAGTAGCAACCCTTGGTACTGGCCGTTCGGTTCCGATGATTCGGCTACCAAAACTGAAGCAAAAAACGAAGCCAAACCGGCCGCCGTGGCCAAGGCCGACGCTGAGGCGGGCGGTAAATGGTGGTGGCCGTTCGGCGGCAAGGATCAGAACACGGCCAAAATCGTGCCGATGCCTGACCCGAAAATCACTCAGGCCTGGCTCGACGATTATGAGCCGCGCCTGCGCGAAGCGGTCAAGGACAGCAATCTGCAACTCGAGCGTCGCGACAACGTGCTGGTCGTAACGGCGCCGGTCGAAGGCTCGTTCAACCCGGATCGTCCCGCCATGCTGCTGCCGGTCACCCTAGGCCCGTTCACCCGCGTTGCGAAAATCCTCGAAGCCGATCCGAAAACCGCCGTGCTGGTTCTGGGGCACAGCGACTCCAGTGGCGCCGCGCCCGCCAACGTCAAATTGAGTCAGGAACGTGCCCAGGCCATTGCGGCGATTTTCCGTCTCAGTGGCTTGCAACGTGATCGCCTGATGCTGCGCGGTATGGGTTCCGAAGCGCCGCGTGCGGCCAATGACAGTGCAGAGGGGCGTGCCCTGAACCGTCGTGTGGAACTGCTGGTCACTCCGCAGAACACCATGGTTGCGCTGTTGAGCAAGTACAACATGCCGGCGCCGAGGCCAGTGACCCTGGTCGCTAAGCAGGACGTCAAGCCAGCGGCCAAACCGGTGGCCCCGGCACCCGCGGCGAAGAAAGCTGCCGCACCGGCGACTAAAAAAGCGCCGGTCAGGAAAGCTGCTGCCAAGGCGCCGGCGAAGAAAGCACCGGCCAAGGCTCCAGCCAAGAAAGCCGCTCCAGCCAAAGCCGCTGCAACAGACAAGAAAGTCGCAGCGACCGATACCACCAAAAAGTGATTCGCTAACGAAAAGGAATGCGCCATGACCCAGGCTCTGGCAGATATGCGTCGTGATTACACTCGGGATGGTTTGACCGAGGCTCAAGCCCCGCGGGAGCCGTTTGCGCTGTTTCACCAGTGGTTCGCTGACGCGGTGAAAACCGAGCAGGCGCCGGTGGAAGCCAACGCCATGACCCTGGCCACGGTTGATGCGCACGGGCGTCCGCATTGCCGCATTCTGCTGCTCAAGGGCTTGGATGAGCAGGGTTTCACCTTCTTCACCAACTACGACAGTGCCAAGGGCCAGCATCTGGCGGCCAATCCGTTTGCCGCCATGACCTTCTTCTGGCCGTCCCTTGAGCGCCAGGTGCGTATCGAAGGGCGGGTGGTGAAGGTCACGCCTGAGGAATCCGATGCGTATTATCAGGTGCGCCCGCTGGGCAGCCGTCTCGGTGCCTGGGCGTCGCCGCAGAGCCGGGTGATCAACGGGCGTGGCGAGCTGGAGGATTTACTCAAGGCTACCGAGCAGCGCTTCAGTGACACTCAGCCTGACTGCCCGGAACATTGGGGCGGTTACCGCCTGCTGCCCGAGCGCATCGAATTCTGGCAGGGCCGTCCGAGCCGTCTGCACGATCGCCTCAACTACCGCTTGCAGGGCGCCGACTGGATTGTTGAACGTCTGGCACCTTAAGCAGTCTACCGAGCGGGATAGCCTGCCGCAGCGGCCTCAAGCCATTGCGGCAGATCCCGACGCTTGATCTTCTGCGTCTGTGCCTGTTTCAATTTTTCGAGCATGAAGGCGCGTTTGCCTTCATCCTTGCCGGCCAGCGACAATGCCAGATCGCGATCCATCCAGCGTTTGATCCGCACGTAAAGCCACCAATGGAAGTACAGACCGGCAACGCTAGTGACGACAATGATCAAGTAATCCATGAAAATCCTTGGGTCGGCGGCGCAAGAAATGGAATTTGGCGCTAATGTTGGTGAGTTCGCAGGGCGCCTGTACCGGGCCTGAATGAAAGCAATTTTATCCGGGTTGCGCCGTGACAGGCGTCAAGCTGCGGAGTTTAATGATTACCTGTCCTTTGGAGTTGATGCTATGCGTAAGTCTGTTCTGCTGGTTGCTTCCTTTTCCACGATGGCGATGTTGCTTACCGGCTGCCAATCGAGCCTGACCGGTGACTCCTACTCCCGTGACGAAGCACGTCGCGTGCAGACGATTCGCATGGGCACCATCGAGTCCCTGCGACCGGTGAAAATCGAAGGCACCAAGACCCCGATCGGCGGCGCAGCAGGCGCAGTGGTTGGCGGTGTCGGCGGCAGCGCCATTGGTGGCGGTCGCGGCAGCATCGTCGCAGCGGTCATCGGCGCGGTGGCGGGTGGTCTGATCGGTTCGGCGACCGAGGAAGGCCTGACGCGTACCCAAGGTGTGGAAATCACCGTGCGTGAGGATGACGGCAGCATGCGTGCCTATGTGCAGCAGGTTCAGGAGAATGAAGTGTTCCGTGTTGGCGAGCGCGTGCGCATCTCCACCGTTGGCGGGACCAGCCGCGTTTCGCACTAAGCGCGAGCGAGCGGTAAAAGAAAACCCCGATCAGGTGACTGGTCGGGGTTTTTGTTTTTTGCTTACAACCCGGGTAAGTCAGTAATCGGCACATGTGCCCAAAAAGAACTCCAAACCGTTCGGAAGGCTAACTTTGAGAAGAGTTTCCAGCGCAGCTACCTGATCTGTGCTCAATAACAACTCCCCGGGTTCCAGTTCACTTAGGGGTTTGGACTCAATGAGCTGTGCGACTTTTTCATTCATCTCGCTACCGGTGATATCTAACTCGAATTGCAGAGAGTCGTCTTGAGCGTCATCGGGGTAAAAGCCGGTTATAGAAAGGTAGCGCATGTCTCAATCCTTAGTTTCTAGAGGTTCTTCTGTCCGGCACTGCAGGCCCGGTTTGCTCACCCGTCAGGTGATTGAACTCGCCCAAATGAGTAGTTCCCAATTTGTCGTATTTTTCGACCGCGTTACTTTTGTAATCCCATTCATAAATTCGACCTTTGCGGTCTACCCAGCGTGCTCGCCGCTTCCCGCCACCTTTCACCGATGATTTCGACTTTACTCTAACTGCATCAGGGAAGGCGGGTAGCGTCTTAGGGTGGTCGTAGTAAGCATGGTCGCGCGCCCTGCTTAGAACGATGTACACAGGCCGAATTCCAGAATCCGCCGGAAACACCAGAATGAAATCCCGATACTCCGGCGGATAAACCGGATTCACCAGAATCCCGTCTGCTGCTTTCGTTGGCGGATAAACCCAGATGTGCGGCGCCTGCGGAGCGGCCTCCAGTGCAGGAATGCCAAGAATGTCCGCACCATCCACGGCCGGTGTCCAGATCAGTTCGACGCCTTCACCCAAGTCAGCAATGAACTGACTGCCACGCGCAGTGAACTGCACGACATCCACCATTTCCCAATCACGGTTCTTGCCGGTGTAGAAGCCGTAACCCTTGAGGCTGCCGTCGGCCTGTTGCTCTACCCGCAAACGAACGCGGGTGCGGGCCTGTTTCAGGGCGCGCAGTTGATCATCGGTGTAGAGGGCGCTGTCGCCCAGGCTTGAGGGCATGAACAGCGCGACCAGTCCAACCAACGTGGCGGCAGCAGTGCTGGCGGCAACGGCAGGCAATGCTTCGAATGCAGATCCGGCCAGAGCGAAGTTGCCAAATCCTGTCGAGATGGCCGTCGCACTGATGTTCTTCAACGCGACGGCACCGTTGATATCGGCTTCGCGGGCACCGAGCAGGATCAGTTCGCCGTAGTCTTTCAAACTATCGGTCGGCACCATCCCCGAAGGATTGGAGTAATCAATGATTGCGTCTGGCAACTTGCAAGATTTGGCAAAGACGCATCCGGCGCGCAGGGGGTCAGGTTTTGTCGCAGCGATTTCACGACTGCGCTCGAAGGCCTCCTGGCGCGCCAGCATGGCGTCGTAAGCGTTTTGTCTGGCATCGCGCGCAGCCAGTTCACTGGCCGTCATATAGCGGTAGGTGACGTAATGCCCGTCGCCTTGTGGTGGGTTGGGAACCCGGGGAATGTCCTTGTTGCGAGCCACTGATCGTCCTTTCGTTCATCCATCGACCGTCCCTGGGGAGGGGCTGGGTGACGTTAACGAAGCAGGCATTTTGTGGCTGTAGGACGCGTCTCTATAAGCGTGGGATTGTTCGACTACAACAATTTATCGAGTACGAACTCTTTGAATCAGGGGGGGGCTGGATAGCTGACTTGATTTCAATCAGTTCTCCATCAGTGATTTCTGCTATTTGTGTCAGCCCTTCGCTGCCTTCATCCGAGTTATCGAAAATGTAGGCTCTGTTGGATGTAAGGATAGCTTCAGACAAAAGCTCCAGAGATCTCCAGTAACGGGCCTTTATTTTTTCAGGAGGAACGCTATGTCCACCTTGCGATACGCGGTAGGCAACCCTGGCTATATTGATTTCAGGATCAGCTGTAGCGACGTAATAAACGTAGACTCTGTAGCCAGAGTCATGAGCCTAGGCGAGCAGGTTAACTTTGGCTGAGGAGGACATGACCGTTTCAAACGTAAAGCTGATGCGTTCTTTGATCAGCGACCGGCGTATGAAATCGGAAAGGGCTGAAGCGACGTAGGAGTCGATTTCAGTATTTGCGAAGCTGAGTCTTTCACCTTCAATCGCAAGTGAGTCCAGCTTTGCCAATGAACGTGGGGATTTCTTTGAAAGCGCATGTTCACGGAAAAATTCAAAAATCCCTGCTTTATGAGATTCGATTCGATATGAGGTGAAGTCAACGTATCCCGTATCGTTAATCGCCCGTTCGATATCATCAGGATTGATGTAGTTTCCAAGAAAATGGGCAGGAACAAGTCGATTGAAGGTGCTTTTTCCCTATCCATTAGGTCCCGCAAATATCCGTATTCTTGGTGTGCTCAAGAAGTAACCTGTTTTGAAGATTTATTGATGTGCAGGCGAGTACCGCTTTTCAGGTTTCCATAAGTGCCGATCGAGCGCAAAGCAACGGAGGTCTTCTCCGTCACCTCGAACAGTTGGCCAGCTTTAGCAACAAGAACGGCTGCGCTGTTGGCAAGTGCCATCCTATAGGCGTTATTGAATGCCTTCAGGGCGATATCTGGAATCCGGGATTCCTGCACGGCAATCTGATCATCCGTCATTGGGCGTTTTTCTGCTTTACGTGACATGGATGGCTCCGAGAAATACCGTGCTCGAGAGGCGGCTGAGGTTAACGAAAGACATAGCACACTTGCGCGGCTCATTGCTAAGCCTTGCGCGAAGCGTGCTGATACTCATGACGCAGCTGGTTTCTCAGATTGTAGGGTGCTTTGGCGGCTCGCCGCCGCCGTCACCGCATACCCGATCAATGCCGCCAGAATCGAGCCGGTCAAAATGCCCATCCGGTCCATCCCGGCGTAATCGCTGAGACCTGGCTCAAAGGCCAGCGAGCCAACGAACAGGCTCATGGTGAAGCCGATGCCGCAGAGAATCGCCACCCCCAGCACCTGACCCCAATTCGCACCTTGGGGCAGGGTGGCGATGCCGATCTTGACTGCCAGCCAGGTCAGGCCAAATACGCCAACGGTCTTGCCCAGCAGCAGGCCCACAGCGATACCCATCGGGACGTGGTGGGTGAAGCTTTCGACGGTCACGCCACTCAGCGAAAGGCCGGCGTTGGCGAAGGCGAACAGCGGCAGGATGCCGTAGGCCACCCACGGGTGCAGCGCGTGTTCGAGGGTCAACAGCGGCGAAGGCTCGGCGTTTTTTGTCCGTAGCGGAATGCAGAAGGCCAACGTCACACCGGCCAGCGTTGCGTGGACGCCGCTCTTGAGTACGCAAACCCAAAGGATCAGGCCGATGATCATGTACGGCCCGAGCTTGACCACCCCCAGGCGGTTCATCGCCACCAATGCTGCGATGCACGCTGCCGCCAGACCCAGTGACAGGGTCGAGAGTTCGCCGGAGTAGAAGATCGCAATGATCACGATGGCACCGAGGTCATCGATGATTGCCAGGGTCATCAGGAACAGTTTCAGCGACACCGGCACACGCTTGCCGAGCAGAGCCAGCACGCCGAGGGCGAAGGCGATATCGGTGGCGGTTGGAATCGCCCAACCGTCGAGGGCCGGCGGGTTGTCACGGTTAAGGAACCAGTAGATCAGCGCTGGCACGACCATGCCGCCGATCGCCGCGGCACCGGGCAGGACAATCTGCGAGGGTTTCGACAACTGGCCGTCAAGCACTTCGCGCTTCACTTCCAGACCGATCAGCAGGAAGAACATTGCCATCAGACCGTCGTTGATCCACAGCAGCATGGGTTTGGCGATTTTCAACGCACCGATCTGCGCCACCACCGGAGTGTCGAGCAGCCCGGTATACAGCCACGACAGTGGCGAGTTGTTGATAATCAGAGCCAGAATGGCCGCGGCGATCAATAACAGACCGCTGGCAGCTTCCAACTGAAAGAAACGCGTGAAAGTGCTACGCAGAGGCAAGGTCGCTCTCCATCGAATAGTCAAAAGGTGGAACACCCTAACCCGGACTGTTGGTTGTTAAAACAAAACTCATATTCTTTTTTTGTTATATGTCGTTACAGAGTGGTTTGCCGTTGGCCCTGCTGAGCCTAGCAGTTACTCGACATATTGAAACTCAGCTGTACCTGTGCGTGATGCAGGTTTTTTCCTAAGCTGACGACTGAGCCTTTTGACGAGGCTGATTTCCTGCCAGATTCAACGAGAACCCTCACCATGAGCGACAACCGACAGTGGGCCCGCGAAGCCATCCGAATCATTGAAGCGGACTTCCAGCGCAGCGCCGACACCCACCTGATTCCCTTGCCGCTGCCGGGGTTTGCGGGCATTGAGTTGTACTTCAAGGATGAATCCAGCCATCCCACCGGCAGCCTCAAGCATCGGCTGGCGCGTTCGCTGTTTCTCTACGCGTTGTGTAATGGCTGGCTCAAGCCCGGCGCCCCGGTGATCGAGGCATCCAGTGGGTCGACGGCGATTTCCGAGGCGTATTTCGCACGGATGCTGGGCTTGCCGTTTATCGCGGTGATGCCGGCGACCACCTCCAAGGAAAAGATTGCCCAGATCGCTTTCTATGGCGGCCAGAGCCACCTGGTGAACGATCCGACGCAGATTTACGCTGAATCCGAACGTTTGGCCCGTGAGCACGGTGGCCACTTCATCGATCAGTTCACCTATGCCGAGCGCGCCACCGACTGGCGAGCGAACAACAACATCGCCGAGTCGATTTTTCAGCAAATGCGCTACGAGCGGCACCCCGAACCGAGTTGGCTGATTTCCAGCCCCGGCACTGGCGGCACCACAGCAACCCTTGGCCGCTACGTGCGCTATCGCCAGCACTGCACCCGCGTGTTGTGCGCCGACGCCGAACGCTCGGTATTCTTCGATTACTACAAGAGCGGCGATGCGAGTCTGCGTCTGGATTGTGGTTCGCGGATTGAAGGCATTGGCCGGCCTCGGGTGGAAGCGTCGTTCTTGCCCAAGGTGATCGATGCGATGGTCAAAGTGCCGGACGCCTTGTCGCTGGCGGCCATGCATTATATGGCGCAACGTCTGGGCCGGCATGTCGGTGGGTCAAGCGGCACCAACCTGATCGGTGCGCTGATGGCGGCGCAGCAGATGAAAGCAGCGGGTGAGTCGGGGTCGATCGTGGCGATTCTGTGCGACGGCGGCGAGCGCTATGCCGACACCTATTACGATCAGGACTGGCTCAAGGCGCAGGGTTATGAGTTGGAGGGGTTGATTGCAGCGGTGGCGGCGACAGCCGAGCGCGGTGAGGCGCTGCCAGCTTCAGTGTTGCGCGCCAATATCTGAATAAAACGCAGCAACCAATGTGGGAGCGGGCTGCTCGCGAAAGCGTCGGGTCAGTCACCATTGTCGTCGACTGACACACCGCCTTCGCGAGCAAGCCCGCTCTCACAGGTTTAAGTGATCAAGCTTGCAGGCCGAGAATGTCGCGCGCCACAGCTTCGGCGATGCGAATGCCATCCACACCCGCCGACAGAATCCCGCCCGCGTAACCCGCGCCTTCACCGGCCGGGAACAGGCCTTTGACGTTCATGCTCTGCAACGACTCGTTGCGGGTAATGCGCAACGGCGACGATGTACGGGTTTCAATCCCGGTCAGTACCGCATCGTGCAGCGAATAACCGCGAATCTGTTTCTCGAACGCCGGCAACGCTTCACGAATGGCTTCAATGGCGAAGTCCGGCAAAGCCAGCGCCAGATCGCCGAGCGCTACGCCCGGTTTATAGGACGGTTCAACTTCACCCAGTTCGGTCGAAGGCGTGCCATTGATGAAGTCACCCACCAATTGCGCCGGGGCCTTGTAGTCGCTGCCGCCGAGAATGAACGCGTGAGATTCCAGGCGTTCCTGCAACTCGATCCCGGCCAGCGGTCCGCCCGGATAATCGACTTCCGGGGTGATGCCGACGACGATGCCGGAGTTGGCGTTGCGCTCGTTACGCGAGTATTGGCTCATGCCGTTGGTGACCACCCGGTTCGGCTCGGAAGTCGCCGCTACCACGGTGCCGCCCGGGCACATGCAGAAGCTGTAGACCGAACGACCGTTCTTGGCGTGGTGCACCAGTTTGTAATCGGCGGCGCCGAGTTTTGGATGGCCGGCGTATTTGCCCAGTCGCGCACGGTCGATCAGCGATTGCGGGTGTTCGATACGGAAACCCACCGAGAACGGCTTGGCTTCCATGAATACGCCGCGCCCGTGGAGCATGCGGAAGGTGTCACGGGCGCTGTGGCCCAGAGCCAGAACCACGTGCCTGGAATGCAAGGTTTCGCCGCTGCCCAACTCGACGCCGACCACTTGGCCGTCTTCGATCAGGACATCGGTGACGCGCTCCTGGAAGCGCACTTCACCACCCAGGGCGCGGATCTCTTCACGCATGGTCTCGACCATACCGGTCAGGCGGAACGTACCGATGTGCGGTTTGCTGACGTAGAGGATTTCTTCCGGTGCGCCGGCCTTGACGAACTCGTGCAGCACTTTGCGGCCAAGGAACTTCGGATCCTTGATCTGGCTGTACAGTTTGCCGTCGGAGAACGTGCCCGCGCCGCCTTCGCCGAACTGCACGTTGGATTCGGGGTTGAGCACGCTTTTACGCCACAGGCCCCAGGTGTCCTTGGTGCGCTGGCGCACTTCGGTGCCGCGCTCGAGGATGATCGGCTTGAAGCCCATTTGCGCCAGCAGCAAGCCGGCGAATATGCCGCACGGGCCGAAGCCGACCACGATCGGGCGTTGACTCAGATCGCTCGGCGCCTGGCCGACGAACTTGTAGCTGACATCCGGCGCCACGTTGACGTTACGGTCATCGGCGAACTTGCCCAGCACCTTGGCCTCGTCGCGTACGTTGAGGTCGATGGTGTAGATGAAGCACAGTTCGGAGGACTTTTTGCGCGCGTCGTAGCTGCGCTTGAACAAGGTGAAATCGAGCAAGTCATCGCTGGCGATGCCCAGGCGTTGCACGATGGCGACGCGCAGGTCTTCTTCGGGATGATCGATTGGCAGCTTGAGTTCAGTGATTCGTAACATGGCGAGGATCCGGGTTCGCGGGGCGCACAACTGCGCCAGGGCGTTTGAAGGCCGCGATTATAAGCCGCAAAGGCCGGATCCGGTGAGGCAAAAACGCTCAGTCGTTGCGCGATCCGCCGAAATACCCGCAGCCTCGCTGCACTTTGCCATCGATACGCAACTCGGCACTCATGTGTTGCACGCTGCCGGTATGGCTGTCGACACAGCGTTGTGGCGCAACCCACAATTCGATGCGTTGATTGTTGGCTTCGCTGCTGAGATTGAAGCGGCCGTCGCCCAATTGCTCCTCAACATAAGGCACGGCGAGCGGTGGTTGACCTTCGCGTTCGATGACCATGCCTCGACCGCTGACCTTGGCGTTCCATTCCGGGCCGTGGCCGGCGGCGCGCAGGATCAGCAATTTGAAATTGGGATCATCACAAGCCGTGCCGGAACGCTCGACGCGATAGAGTTGAGTCAGGTCGAGGCGCTCGCCGACAGTTTTCCCGCGTACGTCGGCGAACAGTTTGCCTTGCTCGTCGGCGAGGGTCGCTGCCTCTTGCAGGATGCTGGTGCCGCCAATGTCGTTGACCACGAACCGGCGCTGATCCTGGCACGGCTGGAACACCAGTTTGCCGTCGGCAGCAGTCAGTTGCCCCTGCATCCGCGTCTGGCCGACATGGGAGGCACTTTGTCGCGGGCCATCAAGCAACTGGCAGGCGGCGAACAACGGCAGCAGGGCAACAAGGACTAACGAACGGGCAACACGCATCTTCGGCTCTCCAGACAAGTGCCGCCACGTTACGCAGGCTGACCGTTCATCACAAGGGTCTAGCCCACGCGAAACGTCTGACCGGTTTGCAGGCCTTCGACACTTTTTGCGTAGGCCAGCGCCACATCCGCCGCAGGAACCGGTTTGTAGCCTCGGAAATACGGGGCGTAGCTGCCCATGGCTTCGAGCAACACGGTCGGGCTGATCGAGTTCACGCGCAGACCGCGTGGCAATTCGATAGCCGCCGCGCGCACGAAGCTGTCCAGTGCGCCGTTGACCAGTGCGGCCGAGGCGCCACTGCGGATCGGATCGTGGCTGAGCACGCCGGTGGTGAAGGTAAACGAAGCGCCGTCATTGGCAAATTCACGGCCGATCAGTAACAGGTTGACCTGGCCCATCAGTTTGTCCTTGAGGCCAAGCGCGAAGCTGTCTTCGGTCATTTCATCCAACGGGGCAAAGGTCACATTGCCCGCAGCACATACCAGCGCATCGAACTTTCCGGTCTGTTCGAACAGGTTGCGGATCGACGCGCTGTCGCTGATATCCACTTGCAAATCACCGCTGTTGCGACCGATACGAATGACTTCGTGGCGCTGCGAGAGTTCGTTGTCTACGGCTGAGCCGATGGTGCCGCCCGCGCCTATCAACAGAATTTTCATCGAACTGTGCCTCAAGTAATTGAACGAGGTTTCAGTCTAGAGTGGTTTTTTCTGCGGATAAGCGTGCTAATGGGCAACCTTTGGTTTTCAAATGGAAACAATCCATGAGCGAAATGGATGATCTGGCCGCGTTTGCCGTGTTGATCGAGGCCGGTAGTTTTACTCTCGCAGCGCAGCAACTGGGCTGCAGCAAGGGGCAGTTGTCCAAGCGCATCAGTCAGTTGGAAGCGCAGTTTTGCGTGGTGCTGCTGCAACGCACGACTCGGCGTTTGAGCCTGACGGCGGCGGGTGCGGCGTTGTTGCCGCAAGCCCAAGCGTTAGTCATCCAGGTCGAAAGAGCGCGTCAGGCATTGGCGCGCTTGAAGGATGACATGGCCGGCCCGGTGCGCATGACCGTTCCGGTGTCGCTGGGAGAAACCTTCTTTGAGGGGCTTGTGTTGGAGTTCTCGCACAAATATCCCGAAGTGCAGATTGAGCTTGAGCTAAACAACAGCTATCGCGATTTGTCCCGGGACGGTTTCGATCTGGCAATCCGTAGCGACGTGACCAATGACGAACGACTGGTGGCCAAGCCGTTGCTGGCCTGGCAGGAAATGACCTGTGCCAGCCCCGCCTACCTCGAACGTTTCGGCGAGCCGACGACGCCGTTGGCACTCGCTGAACATCGGTGTTTGCTCAACAGCCACTACAGCGGTCGCGAGGAGTGGCTCTATCATCAGCATCACGAGTTGCTGCGGGTACGGGTGTCGGGGCCGTTCGCCAGCAATCATTACAATTTGCTCAAGAAAGCCGCGCTCACGGGGGCGGGGATCGCCCGGTTGCCTTCCGTACCTGCTGCAAACGGAATTGGCTGACGGGCGATTGCGCTGGCTTCTGCGCGACTATCAGACCCGCCGTATGCCGATGTACCTGGTGCATCCGTATCAGGGGGGGGCTGCCAAAGCGCACACAAGTGCTCGCCGATTATCTGATCGACTGGTTCAAACGCAGCGGCGAGGCGCTGGATCGGCTTCAGCGATAACGCTTGGCAATCAGGTGATCAATCGAGATTTTCCCCGGCCCGGTCGCCATCAGATACAGCAACACCGCCGCCCAGGTACCGTGAGTCGGGTAGGCATCCGGGTACACAAAGAGCTGAATGGTCAGGGTCATGCCCAGCAGCGCCAGCGCCGAAAACCGTGTGGCGAAGCCGATCAGAATCAGGATTGGAAAGAAGTGCTCGGCGAACGCGGCCATGTGCGCGGCGATTTCCGGCGACAGCAGCGGTACGTGGTATTCGCTCTTGAACAAGGGGATCGTCGAGTCGGCCAACCGTGGCCAGCCAGGTTCAAAGGTGCCATCGATCAAGTCGATGGCCAGCCCCTCGACCTTGGTCTGCCCTGATTTCCAGAACACCGCGGCAATCGAAAAGCGAGCAATGAAGGCAATCAGGCTGTGCGGGATTTTTTCCAGCAGCGTGATGGCGGCAGTGATGAGGTTGTTCATGGGCACTCCTTGTTGTTGTGCAAATGGCTGATGGCGTTGTGGGCGATCAGCAGCGCCAGAGTTTGGCTGAGGTCGAACGCAGGGCTGTTTTCCACGGCTGCCAGTAGGGGATGGCCGTCGATCAGATTGCCGATAAACGCCCTGGCGCCGTGTTCAAGGACAAAGACTTCAACGTCGAGACCGTTGCGCAGCACCAAGGCGTGTTGTCCCTGGCTGATGTGGATGCCTTCGAGCGTCCCGTCGTGTTGATGCGCAGCCCAGATCGCGACCACGGCATAGGCTGAATCGAGCAGGTGCACTGACGGATGCAGTTGGAAACACAGCTCGCCCAGACCTTGCGGGTTGGCGAGGGCTGCGCTGATCTGCTCATGTTGCACCGGGGCTGCGTCGGCGGCGTGATAGGCGAGGGTGCGCAAGCGTTCAAGCCGTGCGACGTCGGCCAGATACGGCACGCTGGAGGCCGGTTCAAACGTGGCGATGAAGTCCGCCAGACCTGCGCCGTAGCGGCTCATCAGCGGACTGTCAGGCGGCTGGCGCTGTATGAAAATGGCCGCCATGGCACGGAAAAACGCCTCACCGACCAATTGCGCAACCACCGGGTAGCTGTCAGCCAGTGCGTTGATCAATGAACTTTGCACATTGTTGCGATACACCGAAAAACGACTCGCCGGATCGGCGCCGTTGGCGCTGCACAGGCCCTCGGGGCAAGGTGACTGTGGGTCAAGTAGCGCAGCGCTGAACGCCGCTTGAGTGCTCATGGCTGACTCCCGACGTGCGTCAAAAGGTCATCGGCCTGCTGCGCCTCGGCCAGCAAAACATCGAACGCCGGCACCTGATTGTCACGTTCGATCAACGTTGCCACTGGGCCGATACGCTCCAGCACTTGCCGGTACAAACCCCAGACGGCTTGATCGATCGGTGCGCCGTGATCATCGATCAGCAAACGCTCGCCGAGGCTGTCGCTATCTTCGGCGAAACCGGCCAGATGAATCTCGCCAACCGCCTGCAGCGGCAGGGCATCGAGATAGGTCAGCGGATCACGCTGATGGTTCACACACGACACATGGATGTTGTTGACGTCCAGCAACAGACCGCAGCCGCTACGGCGGATGACTTCAGCGATGAAGTCGGGTTCGTCGATGCTTGAGCACTGAAACGCCAGATAGGTCGCCGGATTCTCCAGCAACATGGGGCGTTTGAGGGTGTTCTGTACCTGATCGATATGGTCGCAGACGCGGTTCAGCGTCGGCATGTCATACGCCAGCGGCAACAGGTCATTGAGGAACACCGGGCCGTGGCTCGACCAGGCCAGATGTTCGGAAAAGGATTGGGGTTGATAACGCTCGATCAGCACGGCCAGTCGTTGCAGATGTTGGTCGTCCAGTGCGCCTTCGGCGCCAATGGACAACCCGACACCATGCAGTGACAGCGGATACTGCTGGCGAATCAAACCGAGAAAATGATGAAACGGACCGCCGGCCACCATGTAGTTTTCGGCGTGGACTTCGAAGAAACCGATGTCCGGCAAGGAACCGAGCACTTCACGAAAGTGCCCGGTCTTGAGCCCCAGCCCGGCACGGGCAGGGAGCCCGGTGTGGGCTGCCTGAGTGCAGGGGAGGGCAGGCTCGGGGGATGTGAACATGATTGTCACTCAGGCAGACCGGTTATCAGGACTTGGCTTTGAAGGCTTCCATCTGACCGAATCCGGTCGGCGAGGTTTTGCTTTCGGTGGTGGCGCAGGTGCCTTTCGGAACGAGTTTCCAGGCATTGGCCTGGTAGTCCATTTTGGATGTGCCGGCGCAAGTGGTGCCTGCACCTGCGGCACAATCGTTTTGACCTTTCATGGCTACGCCGAAGCATTTTTCCATGTCATCGGCAGCGTGGGCGGTGGAAACGGCGGCGATGTTCAGGGCAGAACCGAGGGCCAGAACCAGGGCAGTGGCGGACAGGGTGCGAGTGGTAGCAGTCATGATGTTTCTCCAGTCTTGTTCAGGTTTTTACAAGCGTTTTTTCCGCTTGCTTACCCCTCTAGAGAAAGCTCATGGCAATGCGTTACAGCCCACCGCAAATCTTTTTAGGCGTTGTCGCAGCGGTAGCCCCTGCAGGGGGCGCGTATCGAGATGTGTTCTATAGTGATTTTAGAGGCCCATCGAGGCGGGCCTATTTACCAGGACGGTATCTCATGACAAAGGATCGCTCGCCTTCAGTTGTTCTATGGCGCAGGACTGCATCCCTGGCTTTGGCCTGCACGTTGCCCTTGATGTTCTCGACGGTCGCAGCCCAAACCGTCTCCGATCCGCTGGACACGCTCAGGCGCATCAACCACAACTACAACACCCTCAAGGATGCCTGCCAGGAACCCGATACCGGCGCCGCACGCGGTCTCTATTATTGCAGTGGCGTGACCTTGCGCATGGTCAATGACGGGCCGTTCAACCCTTGGGATTACAGCCCTTACGCGATCAAGATCGGCGCGACGTCCTACTCGTGGATCCGCAAGGACCTGAGCACGCGAATCCTCATTCACCCCGCCGGGTTGGTCCTGCGCACGCCAACCGATGCTGCGGCTTTGAACTTGCCGGTCAAGGAGCAGGGTTTCACCTGTATCTACGCCTTCGATGGCGGTACCGGGCCTGAGCGCAAATGGTACGGCTGCGGTTTCTTCGACAGCCGCGAACCACCGCGTGCCGCGCAAGGCGTGATGAACAACCGCAATGCCGCGTTGGCCTACGGTACCTGTGCAGAAGCGGGCGTCACCACTGCCGAGCAATGGACACAGAAATACACCGGGCTGATGAAAGGGCCGATCCAGTACGGCCAGTGTTCCTGGAACGCGGAGAAAACCAGCGACTGGCACGCGATGATCCGGGTGCACGAATCCCGGCGCAGTACCACCAACAAGGATCCTTTTTCCTTCAGTGGCCAGGTCAACGAGTTCATGTTGAAAAATGCCACGGCGACCCGCGACGGCAGCGAAAACATGAAGTACATCGATGCCTTCATCTACAACGTCAACAGCACGCAAAACTTCGCCACTCGCGGTGATCAGGCGCCGCCGAAACCCGAGAATGGCCTGAACAGTGCGCGCAATTTTCAAAAGAAACTTCAGACCCAAGGCTACAGCGTGCCGATCCTGCGACTGGACTTCACTAAGCCGACAGCGGAGCGCTTCAGCTACGTGGCGGCGGATCAGGCGATCGACGAAATGGTGGTGGCGGGTGCCCCTGCACCCAAGTACATCGCCGCAGCGACGTGGATCGAGCGTTACGACCCCGGCAGCAAGAAAAACGAGTGGTCGCTCAAGGTCACGCCCACCGCTCAAGGCCAGGCGATTCAGGCCAGTGATCAAGAGGCTTTGTACAAGGAGCTGTTTGCGCTGCGTGGCGCCGACAGCCAGTGGCGCGATTACGAAAAATCGGCGGGCAGCATGCGTGGTCAACTCAGTTGCCTGATCCAGAACTATCCGGCCAAAACCCAATGGAACCTTGAACCGTTCCGTCCCAATGTGAGCCCGCAGGACTCAGCGAAAGCCGGCTGCAATCCGCTGGCGCCCACGGCGGCGCAATACATCGCTTCTGCCGACTGGATCAAACGCTACGACCCTGGCACCCGTCAGGATGAGTGGAGCCTGAGCATCGTGCCGACGGCGGTGGGGCGCGCACTGCCCAACGAGCAGGTCGGCGCTTTGTACGACCAGTTGTTCGCCCTCAGGGGCTCGGACAGTCGCTGGCGCGATAACGAAACGTCCGTCGGCAGCATGCGTCAGCAATTGAACTGCGTGCTGGTCAATTACCGCAACAAGACGCCGTGGAATCTCGAGCCGTTCCGGCCGGCGTTATCGGACAGCGAAACCCGGGCAGCGGGTTGTAATCCTGTCCCGCGTTGAAGGTGTGTGTTGGCTAATCAAGGAGATGCAAGCCATGCAAAAACGTTTGAACACAATCGCGCCATTGCTCTTGTTACCGCTGCTGGTGCAGGCGACATGGGCCAATGCCGAGTCATGCGACGAGACCCTGAAAAAGGTCGAAACGTTGTACAACAAAACCGTCGACAGCTGCGGTCAGGATCCCGCCTCGGACTGTTCGGGATTGTTGGTGCGCGGCACGCACCGTGCCGATCCGGCCAAGGGGCAGAAGTGGGATGTGTGGAATCCCAGCCCGAAAGCGCTGGAACTGGGCACATTCGCCGCCTCTTATATGCGTGCCGACGGCATCAGTTATGAAGACCCCGGCATGAGCACGCAGAACGGCTACCTGATTACGCCGAGGGATCTGGTACGCGACCCTGAAACGCCGGTGCATGTCTATTGCGCGTTTCCCAACGACGCCTGGACTGATTTTCGCAACGACCGTGGCTGTGGCGACAACAAAAACACCGCCCCGACCGAGGCGGTCTGCCAGGCCATGAAGCCGCCGATTGCGACGCCGAATGCCTGGGTGGCGCACTTTACCCAGTACAACAACAACCGTCAGCAGGACCAGTTGCAGTGCGGTTTCAATATGCGCAATCCCATGAGCAGCAAGGAGCGGGTCGACGCCTTTCGCAACTTCATGGGCGCACGCAAAGTCATCAACAGCCGTGAGTTTCAGACGCAGACGGAGTTGCGCCTGGGCAACCCGAAAACTGACGAATTGCCGATTCTGGCGTTTTTCTACAGTGACCAGCGCGGCTTGAACGATGCCATGGCCAACCAGCGCGACTACAAGGCCAAGACCGGCAAGGATCGCAACATCATCAAGATCGATTTCCCGAGAACCCCGGTCGGCAAGGCCAGCTTCTCGTGCATCCAGGGCGCCACGCCAGCGGCGCCGAAGTTCTGCGAAAAATACATCGAGTCGAGCACTTGGGTGCAACGTCCCGACCCGAAACTGGGACCGAACACCTGGTCACTGCAAGTCGTGCCGACCGCGTGCGGTCGAGCGATCAAGGATGATCAGACTGACCGGATGTTTGCCGAGTTGTACAACAAACACAAAGACGATCAGCAATGGCGGCAGTACAGCGTCAACGGCGGGTCGTTGCGGCGGCAGATGGTTTGCCACCTCGCGGCAACCTATGAGGGCAAGCCTGTGCGCAACAAACCCGAGTGGAACCTTGAGCCGGCGCGTCCTTACGTCGATCAGACCACTGCCGTGGCCCAACACTGCAACCCTTATTAACGGCTTTTGATTTTGTGAGGGCGGTGGGTTGAAGGTTTGTAGCGCGCACAAAAAAACGGCCCGAAGGCCGTTTTCCTGTTTCGCGAAAGGCCTCAACCGCCCAGATACGCCTCGCGTACTTTCGGGTCGGTCAGCAGCGCTTCACCGGTGCCTTGCATCACTACGCGGCCGTTCTCCAGAACGTACGCACGATCAGCGATTTTCAAAGCCTGGTTGGCATTCTGCTCGACCAGGAACACCGTCACACCGTCCTTGCGCAGCATTTCGATGATGTCGAAAATCTGCTGGATGATGATCGGTGCCAGGCCCAGCGACGGCTCGTCGAGCAGCAGCAGTTTGGGCTTGCTCATCAGCGCACGGCCGATGGCGAGCATTTGCTGTTCGCCGCCGGACATGGTGCCGCCACGCTGGTTGAAGCGTTCTTTCAGGCGTGGGAAAAGGCCGAGAACCTTGTCCATCTGTTCCTGATAGTCGCCCTTGTCGGTGAAGAAGCCGCCCATGGACAGGTTTTCTTCAACGGTCAGACGGGCGAACACCCGACGACCTTCCGGCACCACCGCGATGCTCTTGCGCATGATCTGCGACGAGTCCTGGCCGACCAGTTCCTCACCCATGTAGCGGATGCTGCCGCTGTGGGCTTGCGGCGAGCCGCACAGCGTCATCAGCAGCGTGGACTTGCCGGCACCGTTGGCGCCGATCAGGGTCACGATCTCGCCCTGACGGACTTCGACGTTGACGCTGTGCAGGGCCTGGATCTTGCCGTAGAAGGTGGAAACGTTTTCGAACTGCAGCATTTACGCTTCCCCCAGGTAGGCTTTGATCACTTCAGGATTGTCGCGGATCTGTTCCGGCGTGCCGTCAGCCAGAGGTGTGCCCTGGTTGATCACGACGATATGGTCGGAAATGCTCATGACCAGTTTCATGTCGTGTTCGATCAGCAGCACGGTCACGTTGTGCTCTTCGCGCAGCACGCTGATCAGCGCCTTGAGGTCTTCGGTTTCCTTTGGGTTCAGGCCGGCGGCCGGTTCGTCGAGCATGAGGATCCGCGGGCGGGTCATCATGCAGCGGGCGATTTCCAGACGACGTTGCTGACCGTAGGCCAGGGTGCCGGCGCTCCGGTTGGCGAACTCTTTGAGGTTGACCTTTTCCAGCCAGTACTCGGCAAACTCCATCGCCTCGCGTTCGCTTTTGCGGAACGCCGGGGTCTTGAACAGGCCGGACAGGAAGTTGGTGTTCAGGTGACGGTGCTGAGCGATCAACAGGTTCTCGATCGCCGTCATGTCTTTGAACAGTCGCACGTTCTGGAAGGTACGAACCACGCCTTTGAGGGCGATCTTGTGACCCGGCAGGCCCTGAATCGGCTCGCCGTCAAGCAGGATGCTGCCGCCGGTGGGCTGATAGAAACCGGTCAGGCAGTTGAACACGGTGGTCTTGCCCGCGCCGTTCGGCCCGATCAGTGCAACCACCTGTTTTTCCTTCACCGTCAGCGCCACGCCGTTGACCGCCAGCAAGCCGCCGAAGCGCATGCTCAGATTTTCGACTTTAAGGATCTCGCGGCTCATTTGCTCAGCTCCATGTGGGGGCGTTGCATCGGCAGCAGACCTTGTGGACGCCAGATCATCATCAACACCATCAGGGCACCGAACATCAACATGCGGTACTCGCTGAACTCACGCATCATTTCCGGCAACAGGATCATCACCACGGCCGCGAGGATCACGCCCAGTTGCGAGCCCATGCCACCGAGCACCACGATGGCGAGGATGATCGCCGACTCGATGAAGGTGAACGATTCCGGCGTTACCAAGCCCTGACGGGCGGCGAAGAAGCTGCCGGCGAAACCGGCGAACGCGGCCCCCAGCGTAAACGCCGAAAGCTTGATCACGGTCGGGTTCAGACCCAGCGCGCGGCAGGCAATTTCGTCTTCACGCAGCGCTTCCCATGCACGACCGATCGGCATGCGCAGCAAGCGGTTGATGACGAACAGCGCGGCCAGTGCCAGCAGCAACGCCACCAGGTACAGGAAAATCACCTTGTTGATCGAGTTGTACTGCAGGCCGAAATACTCGTGGAAGGTCTGCATGCCTTCTGCCGCCTTGCGTTCGAAGGTCAGGCCGAAGAACGTTGGCTTCTCGATGTTGCTGATGCCGTTCGGGCCACCGGTGATGTCGGTCAGGTTACGCAGGAACAGACGGATGATCTCGCCGAAGCCGAGCGTCACGATTGCCAGATAGTCACCGCGCAGACGCAATACCGGGAAGCCCAGCAGGAAGCCGAACGTCGCAGCCATCAGGCCGGCAATCGGCAGGCAGATCCAGAAGCTCAGGCCATAGTAGTGCGACAGCAGCGCGTAGCTGTAGGCACCGACGGCGTAGAAGCCGACGTAACCCAGGTCGAGCAGACCGGCCAGACCGACCACGATGTTCAGGCCAAGGCCGAGCATCACGTAGATCAGGATCAGCGTTGCGATGTCCACCGCGCCACGGGAGCCGAAGAACGGCCAGACCAGCGCGCCAAGGATCAGCGCGATGATGATGTAGCGTTGGGTGGTCGGCAGGGTCAGGAAGTTGCTGGCCTTGGCCGGGATCAGCGGCATGCCGGGCGAGGACTTCCACGCCTTGCTGATCTGCTGGTTGAACAGCACACGCAGGAACATCAGCACCGAGCAAATGGCGATGGTCGCCAGAATGGCCGGGCTGGTGTTATGCACTTCAAGGTTGATGCCGACGATGGTCAGTTTCAGACCCAGTACCGGGTAGGCCACAGCCCACACCAGCAAAGCGCTGAACAGCGCCTGTTTAAGATTCCTAGTCATACTTTCTCAACCTCCGGACGGCCCAGAATGCCGGTCGGACGGAACAACAGCACCAGAACCAACAAGCCGAAAGCCACGACGTCCTTGTACTGGTCGCCGAAGATATCGGCACCAAAGGCTTCCGCCACCCCAAGCACCAGCCCGCCGAGCATGGCGCCGGGAATGCTGCCGATGCCGCCCAGTACCGCAGCGGTGAAGGCTTTGAGGCCGACCAGGAAACCGGCGTTCGGGTTGATCACGCCGTATTGCATGCTCAGCAGCACGGCCGCGATGGCCGCCAGCGCAGCACCAATGACGAAGGTCAGGGCGATGATGTTGTTGGTGTTGATGCCGAGCAGGTTGGCCATCTTGATGTCTTCGGCGCAGGCGCGGCAGGCGCGACCCAGGCGAGAGCGGGAGATGAACAGCGTCAGGCCGAGCATGGCGATGAGGGTCACCACGAACACCACGATTTGCATGTAGGAAATCAGCACTTCATGTGCGCCACCTGGCCCGAAAGTAATGTTGCCCGGAATCAGGTTGGGGATGGATTTGTCCTTGGAGTCTTGCGCCAGCAGAACCGTGTTCTGCAGGAAGATCGACATACCGATGGCGGAAATCAGCGGAATCAAACGGTTGCTGCCGCGCAGGGGGCGGTAGGCGATCCGTTCGATGCTGTAACCGTAGGAACTTGTCACGACGATGCTCGCGATGAAAGCAGCGGTCATCAACAGCGGGACGTTGTCGATTCCCATCATGGCCAGCCCGGCGATGGCGATGAACGCCACGTAGGAACCGATCATGTACACCTCGCCATGGGCGAAGTTGATCATTCCAATGATGCCGTAGACCATCGTATAGCCGATGGCAATCAGGGCATACGTGCTGCCAATGGTCAGACCATTAACCAGCTGCTGGAAGAAGTGATAGAGGTCAGGCATTACAACGCTCCTAAAAACCTGATACGCATTTCACTGGTGGAGTCATTTTCCCGCCCGGCCCCGTGGATCTTTATCCACTTCGAATCCGGGTTTTGCCAGCGAACCGCTGATGACGGTTTTGAGATTTTCAGGTGGGGAGACTGGCGGATCACGCCAGCGCGGCCCATACATTCGTAAAACAAAGCCCACGGCACGCCGTGGGCTTTATTGGCAGTCAGTCAGGCAGGGCCTTACTGAGGCGAAGCTTCAGTTTTTGGTTTGCCGAAGTGCCACTCGTAAACCACAAATTTGAAGTCCTTCAGGTCGCCCTTGGCGTCGAAGCTCAGATCGCCGGTCGGGGTTTTGAAGGTGCCAGCGTGGATAGCTTCAGCCACTTTGGCAGTGTCTTCGCTCTTGGCGGCAGCGATACCGCCGGCAATCACTTCAACAGCCGAGTAGGACGGGAATACGAACGGGCCGCTCGGGTCTTCTTTCTTCGCCTTGAAGGCATCAGCCAGGGCGACGTTGGCCGGATCCTGGTCGAAGGATTTCGGCAGGGTTACCAGCAGACCTTCGGAAGCGTCTTTGGCGATCTGCGAAATGGAGTCGTTACCCACGCCTTCCGGACCCATGAACCTGGCTTTCAGGCCTTTTTCAGCGGACTGACGCAGGATCAGACCCAGCTCTGGGTGGTAGCCGCCGTAGTAAACGAAGTCGACGTTGGCTTGCTTGAGTTTGGCGATGATCGAGGAGAAATCCTTGTCGCCGGCGTTGATGCCTTCGAACACGGCGACTTTCACGCCATCCTTCTCCAGCGTGGTTTTCACGGCGGTGGCAATGCCTTCACCGTATTGCTGCTTGTCGTGCAGAACAGCGACGACTTTCGGTTTGACGAACTTGGCGATGTAGTTACCGGCGGCAGGGCCCTGGGCGCTGTCCAGGCCGATGGTGCGGAAGACCATTTTGTAACCACGGGCGGTGATTTCCGGGCTGGTGGCAGCCGGGGTGATCATGATCACGCCTTCGTCTTCGTAGATGTCCGAAGCAGGCTGAGTGGAGCTGGAGCACAGGTGACCGACCACGAACTTCACGCCGTCGTTGACGACCTTGTTCGCGACCGCGACCGCTTGTTTCGGATCGCAGGCATCGTCGTATTCAACGGCTTCGAGCTTCTTGCCGTCGACGCCGCCCTTGGCGTTGATCTGTTCGATGGCCATTTTCGCGCCACTGAACTGCATGTCGCCGTATTGGGCTACTGGACCGGTTTTAGGACCGGCGATACCGATTTTGATGGTGTCAGCTGCGAACGAATGGCTGGCAACACCGGCCAGAACCATAGCGGCAAACAGTTTGGAAATCTGCTTAGTAGCCTTTGTCATAGTGCTCCACTCTTACTGTTGTAATTTTTTTGAGTTCTGGCGCCGTAGCAGCAGAACCGGGTCAGATATCTTTGCGATACCCTCCGGAAAATGCCCCCGGCAACTGTACCGGTACAGTGTAGAGCGCCGGTTGTAAGCCTGGGAAGCGGGCGCCGAGGGACAAAACCTGAGGGTGTCGCATTTTTGAATGAAAAAGACAGAATTGCGGCGGGGCGTTCGTGGGCATATATCCCAATCAGCAGCATTCCTTGGCGTTCCTGCTCTTTTCGTTCGGTGAAGCGATTTGCTACCGGGTTTTGCTGGCGGACCACCGACGTTATCATTCGCGTCGATTTCTTTTCCGGACAGTTCCCATGAATCAAGAACCTAGCACCCTCTATGCCAAGCTGCTTGGTGAAACCGCATCTATCACCTGGAAAGAGTTGGAGCCGTTCTTTGCCAAGGGTGCCCTATTGTGGGTCGACCCAAGCCTTGATTTGATCGCCGCTGCCGAGGCCGTGGCCTCGGACGATGGTGCCAAAGTGGCTGCCTGGCTGGCCGAAGACAAGGTCGCCAAGCTGTCTGAAACGCGGGCACTGGATATTTTCGAGCGTGACCCGGCGCTCTGGGCGGTGGTGGTTTCACCGTGGATTCTGATCCAGGAAAGGGCGCTTGCCACTGATGTCGCACCTTGATGGTGCGGACGGTCGTCAGCGAAAAGTGTGTAGCCGAGTAGCGTGATGGCACGTTGCCGTGAAGAAAGGCCACAAGCGAGGGTGGCATCACGGTGACGTAAACGTAACGGGAACAGTTTAGTAAGCAGCCTAACGGCTGCTTAATTGTTTCTGGATGTTGGAAAGGTTGAGATGTTCAGTGAACTTGAGGGCCTCTTCGCGAGCAAGCCCGCTCCCACATTTGGAATGCATTCCCCTGTGGGAGCGGGCTTGCTCGCGAAAGGGGCGACTCGGTTCTGGATCAGACCGTGAACGACTTGCCGGTATGGCTATTGAGGGAAATAACCTTGGTCTTGCCAATCCGGTGACGATAAATCTCACGCAGGTACTTGATCGCCTTCTTCACGCAATCGCGTGACAGGCGAATATCGTTGATCGAGACAAACTTCTCTTTGTCGTTGATCAACTCGCGATACTTCTTCTCGTACATCGGTTTGATCGCGTACCAGTTGGTGTCGAGGATCTTCGCCGGGTTCTCGAACTCGTTGAGCAGTTCATCGATGCGGTCTTCGTCGAAGTCCTCATGGATGATGAAGTCGAGGATCGAATTGTCCAGCGTCTCGTCGAAACGGTACGGGTTTTTCGCAAAGCAGCGCTTGATGAACGCCACGATCAGCGTCAGGAAGTCATCCGACAGGCACGGGCTCTTGGCGATGAGGGTGGTCAGCGACAAGTTGGCCGAGGCACCGATCACCAGTGCGTAGCGCTTGAGCGTGGTGTTGGGGAACAGGCTGTTGAGGTGGGTCTTCAACCGGTTCAGGTCCATGTACGACAGCTTGTAGTCTTTTGGCAGCGAAACGATCGAGACCACCGACGAGCAGTTCTTGAAGAAGTGCAGGTCGTGCAGCGCGGCGGCGTCGTAGCCGGAGTTCTTGTACTGCTCCAGCGAGGCGCGATAACGCTTGGATTCGATCGGCAGCAAGCTGATGCCCTCGATCGCCTGGGTCACTTTGTTGAAGTGCGGCAGGTCGATCGAGCGGAAGAACAGATCGTCGATGTTCAGGCGCTGTGGTTCTTTGTCGAACACCTTGAACTTGTCGCTGCTCGGCGGCGGCGTTTCCGGCACCACCGATTCGGCATAGGCAATCGCCACCGGGCCGGCCAGACTCATGAACAGGTCGTTGGCGTCGAGGCGAATGGTTTCGCCGATGTCGATGCCGGCGCGGCGGAAATAGTTCTGGTCGTAGTCAGTCGTGACCGCCTGCGCCGTCAGAATATTGAAGATCTGCTGCGAGATGTACTGGTTGGCGTGCTTCTCCATCGCATTGACATCAATGTTCTGGATGTTGCCGTCATCGCTTTCTTCGGCGTAACGCATGATGTCGTTGGAGATCAGCATCATTGCGTTCCATGGGCGGATACGGCCCATGACGCTGGCTTCGCTGCTGTCTTCATTGGCGAAGTTGTAGGAGAAATCCCATTCTTCCGACAGGTATTTGCACAGCAAGCGACCGGCGTTGATGTGCAGCGCCTCGGACATTTCGCTGCGGTGGTCGGAGATGTTCGGCAGCACGCAGATGCCGCTGGTGAAGATCGGCTCGAACACGAACGAATGCCCGCTCTTGCCGTCATGCTCGTCCATCGGCTTGGTGTCGAACGTCTTGTTCATGTACGAGTGCTGTTGGGCCAGGCCGAATTCCGAAGCCATGCCCGAACCGGTACCGCCGCCGGCACTGAAGATCGAAAAGTACAGACGCGACTGGTTGGCCTTGATGCCGCAGCTGTCGATCAGGTACGAGTGGATCATTTTCCAGTCAGGGCTGGAGAAACGCTGGGTGTCCTTGTTGAGGATGATCTTGGCCAGGTACTGGCCGAGGATCGGCGCGTTACCGGCGCCACCGGCGTGGACTTCAGACAAGTCCATGATCTTCATTTTGCTGTAGTCGCGCAGGAAGCCGCTTTTCTCGCCCTTGCGCGAGAAGCGGATGCGCCCGGCGATGTCTTTGTCGAGGTCGCCGAGCATCACCAGCGGCTCAACCAGGAACACCGGTTTGCTCGCCTTGTTCGGGCCGATCCGCAGGTTGTTTTTGATCCACTGAGCCGGGCTGTAGCCCTTTTCGGCGTAGCGCTTGTCCGGCGACAGGCGATCTTCGTTGTTGAATTCGTTGAGGTAGAACTTGCGCGCGTTGTACACCAGCTCAGCGACATCGAGGGCGATGTTGGAGCCGCAGCGACCGAGGCCGATCAGGCACACCGACGGAAATTCCTGATCGTTGTGCTGCTCGTTGTCGCCTTCAAGGTGTGGCGGACGCGGGAACACCAGATCACGCAGGCCGTCGAGGTTGTCCAGGATACGGTCGGTATTGGTTTCGGTGAAGTACAGGTATTGCTGGGTCGACAGCGGGCGCGAGGGAACCAATGGCTTGGACGATGACGGGCTGTTCGCAGCGGGGCTCGCGGTCAGATCGGATACCGCTGTGGCGGGATTGTTTTTAGAAGTCATTGTGCGCCATATACCTGGACTGGGTCGGCTCGATAACCAATGTCAGCGAACCTCACGGAATAAGATCTCGCGTCTTTTTTGCGCGAATTGAGCCCGAGCGCCAGGGATTTGGCCTGACTGTCGCTGGGGGGAATCCTTTCCTGATCGATGATGAATCGGCCATTATTCGGCGATCTTTAATCAAAAGGAGGCTAAATGATGTCAACGCTACCTTCGTTGGGATTCGCCGGAATCGGTCTGATGGGCCTGCCGATGTGTCGGCGCCTGTTGGCGGCGGGTTATCCGCTGACGGTGTGGAATCGCAATCCGGCCAAGTGCGCGGCGCTGGTCGACGCCGGTGCCCTACAAGTCGCCAGCCCGGCCGAGCTGTGCGAACACGCCGAGGTGGTGATGCTGTGCCTGGCGGATACGGCGGTGGTGCGTGAGGTGGTGTTCGGCCCGGCCGGCGTTGTCGAGGGCGCGAAGCACGGTCAGTTGCTGGTGGACTTTTCCAGCCTTGAACCGACGGCGACGCGTGAGATGGCGGCTGAACTGGCAGACAAAACCGGTATGCGCTGGATGGACTCACCGGTGTCCGGCGGTGTGGTCGGCGCCGAGGCGGGCAGTCTGGCGATCATGGTCGGTGGCGATGCGGCGGACCTTGCGCGTGTGCGCTCGGTGCTGCTCAATCTCGGTCAACGCGTTACGCACATGGGCGGCATCGGTGCGGGACAGGTGACCAAAGCCTGCAACCAGATGATCGTCGCCTGCAATGCACTGGTGATCGCCGAAGTGGTGGCGCTGGCCGAACAGGCCGGGGTCGATGCAAGCCTGATTGCCGAAGCGCTGGCCGGTGGTTTTGCCGACTCCAAACCGTTGCAGATCCTCGCCCCGCAAATGGCTGCAAGCCGTTTCGAACCGATCAAATGGCATGTGCGCACGCTGCTCAAGGATCTCGACACGGCGGTGAAATTCTCTCGCGAGCAGGGTTCGGCGACGCCGATCAGCGGATTGGCCGCACAACTGATGCGCCTGCATGGGGCGCAAGGCTTTCTGGAGAAAGATCCTGCGACGCTGGTGCAAATGTACCGCGCGCCAGAATCAACGGATTGACCCCAGGCGAATGTTTGCGCTGATTGATTTCTTCCAGTACCGGGCGCAGTTCGTCCATTGGTACCGGACGACTGAGCAGGTAGCCCTGAATGAAATCGCAGCCCGAACGCTCGAGGAATTCGTACTGCGCCAGGCTTTCCACGCCTTCGGTGACCACCTGCAAATGCAGGGTGTGCGCCATGGCGATGATCGCCTGGACGATCTCCATGTCCGCCGTGGCTTTGGGGATGTCGAGAATGAAGGAGCGGTCGATCTTCAGGGTGTTGAGCGGCAGGCGCTTGAGGTAGGCCAGCGATGAATAACCGGTGCCGAAATCGTCGATCGACAACGACACGCCCAGGGCACGGATCTGCCGCAGTAGCACGAGGGTGTTGGCGATGTTGCCCATCAGGGCGTTTTCGGTGACTTCCAGTTCCAGGCGCTCCGGCGCGACACCTGCCGCGCGCAACGCGCTTTCGATTTCGTCAGCCAACGCTTCGCGTGTGAGGTTGAGCGGCGAGCAGTTCCAGGCGATTTTCAACGCTTCGCAGCCATGGCGCGACAACTCGCCCAGGTCCTTGCAGGCCCGGCGCAGCACCCAATTGTCCAGTTCGGCGATCAGACCGTTGTTTTCGGCGATGCTGATAAAACGGTCCGGCGTCAGCAGACCCTGTAACGGATGCTGCCAGCGGATCAGCGCTTCGAGCTTGGTGACCCGACCGGTTTTCAGTTCGAAAATCGGTTGGTAATACAGCATCAGACCGTTTTCTTCACCCAACGCCTGGCGCAGTTCTTCCTCCAGTTGCAGCTCCATGCTGGCTCGGCTTTTCAGGTTGGAATTGAAAAAATGCAGGCCATTGCGCCCCGCGCCTTTGGATTGATACAGCGCCAGATCCGCGTGCTTGAGCAGTTCCTCGCAGGTGGAACCGTCGTCGGGATACAGGCTGATGCCGATGCTGGTGGTCATTACCATGCGCCGTCCGGCCAGCTCGATCGGCTCTTTCATTCTCAGCATGATGCGTTGAGCCATGTTGCGGGCTTCTTCACGGTCGTTCAGCCCGATCAGGATGCAAAACTCATCTCCGCCAAAACGCGCGACGACATCTTCATGGCTGCGCACTGAGCCTTTGATGTGATTGGCAATCACTTTGAGCAGTGCATCGCCGGCGTCGTGACCGAGGCTGTCGTTGATGCGTTTGAAGTGGTCGATGTCGAGAAACATCACCGCAAGCATGCCGCCCTCGGTGGTTTTCTGGCTGAGTTTCTCGGCGAAGATCTGGTTGAAGCCGCGACGGTTGATCAGGTTGGTCAGGGCGTCGTAGTTGGCCGCTTGTTGCAGCGACATACGCGCTTGATCAAGTTGGCTGAGCAGGGCGTTGACCCGGCGCAGGTCGTGTTCCTTGTTCTGCAGTTTCCTGTCGGCCAGCGCGGCGCTGATTGCACTGCCCAGGATCAGCAAGATGATCAGCGCCACGGTCAGGCCCAATTGCAGGTGGTTGGTTTGCGCTGGCAGGAACGGAACGCTGCCCGGCGCCAAGACCTGTTTCAGCGCGGCCATTGCCGTGAAGTGCGTACCGAAAATGCCTGCGCCGAGGATCAGCGCGGCGCCGTACTTGAGCATCTGATGAAACAGGCCACTGCCGTCGCGCAGATAGCGCGCCACCCACAGCGCAGCGAAGCTGGCCCCCATGGCGATCACGATCGACAGCACGAACAGGAACGGCTGGTAGTAGAGGGTGGCATTCGATTTCATGGCTGCCATGCCAACGTAATGCATACCGGCGATGCCGAGCCCGATCAGCAGGGCGTTTTTGAGGCAGTGCACCAGGCTCGGTTGCGCCTCGCCCAACGTGTGCATCGCCAGCCAGGAGGCGAGCAGGGCGATCAGCAGCGAAAACAGGGTGATCGGCAGGTCGTAGTGGATGTCGATCGGGGCCTGGAAGGCAAGCATGCCGATAAAGTGCATGGCCCAGATGCCGCCGGCCAGACAGGTCGCACCGATCCAGCGCCACACCCGCTGCGAGCCCGGGTCTTCGGCATGACCGACTCGTTCGGCCATGTCCAGGGTGGCAAAACTCGCGGCGCAAGCGACCAGATAGGCCGCCAGCATCAGCAAGGGGTTGTGTGTGCCATTGAGTATGACCTGCCCGCTCTCCGGCAGCTCGGTAACAAACTGCAAACCAAGCCACTCCATAGCATGCCCCGTCTCTGAAGTCGTCACTACCGCGCGGTTAACGCAGGCGAATGTCTGGAGTATAGAGGCGGTTTTTGCTGTAGAAGCCGTAGTGGCACATTGGCTGTAATGATTTCGGAATTACCGCAATAGCGATTGGCGCTAAGTGTCAGGCGATCTTTTCCAATGGGATTTCGCTCCAGCCCTGTTGCAAGGGCGGCAGGCCGAAGCGGGCGCGGGCGGCGTCGCAATCGGTATTCTGTTCACCGTTTTCCCAAGATGCCTCGAACTCGCGGCAGGGGCTCGAACGTTTGTCGTAGATCGTGCATTGCACCGCGTTGCCGATTTCGCCAGCCAGCGAGATGCAACGCGGTGATTTGCGGTCAGTGCCGATCATTGCCACCCGGCTTGGGGTGATTTGTGTAACCAGTTCATCTGGGACTGTACCGCCAGAGGATGAGCACTCACCCCAAAAGAAAGACACGCGAAAATGGGAACAGCAGGCACCGCAATTCAGACACGGACTGACTTCGGACATGGGCGGGGGTATCAAAGGGATTGATCGGAAGATCCGGACGGATCCGGCGGCCATTCTATGCTTCGCCACGGACTTGGGAAGGGGGGCGCGGAACTATTTTTTTGTGGCAGGTTTTTTCGCCAAAAGCCCCTGTTTTCGGGGGATTGCAGCGTTATCAAGAGCTTACGTTTCGTTACAGTGCCATGGCTCGATATCAGGCACACGAATGATCACAGACAGCCCCTGCACGGCTGACTAGATTGCAGGTTCCGGGCTCGGTTGCGTCGGCAGTGAAGCCCCATAACAATAAAGAGACGGACCCATGCAGAACTCGACCCAAGCGGCGAATGCCTGGCGCATTCTGTTCCTGTTGTTCCTTGCCAACCTGTTCAACTTCTTCGACCGCACCATCCCGGCGATCATCATTGAGCCGATCCGTATGGAATGGCACCTCAGTGATTTTCAGTTGGGGATCATCGGCACAGCCTTCACCATCGTTTATGCCGTCGCCGGCCTGCCTTTAGGGCGCATGGCCGACACGGGTTCGCGTAGCAAACTGATGGGCTGGGGCCTGGCGACGTGGAGCGCATTGACCGCCGTCAACGGATTGGTCGGCAGTTTCTGGAGCTTTCTGATCGTGCGCATGGGCATCGGCATCGGCGAGGCGAGTTACGCGCCGGCGGCCAACTCGCTGATTGGCGATCTGTTCCCCGCCCATCGTCGGGCGCGGGCCATGGGCATCTTCATGCTGGGTCTGCCATTGGGGCTGCTGTTGGCATTCTTCACCATTGGCGCGATGGTCAAGGCGTTCGATAGCTGGCGGGCGCCGTTCTTCATCGCCGCCGTACCGGGGCTGATTCTCGCGATTTTCATGTTTTTCATCAAGGAGCCCGCGCGCGGCGCAGCGGAAGCCGTGCAGGTTTCCCAAGCGAAAGTCGACAAGCCGATCCGTCGCGTTCTGGCGGTTCCGACTTTTCTGTGGCTGGTGATGGCCGGGTTGTGCTTCAACTTCGCCACTTACGCCTGTAACTCGTTCCTGGTGCCGATGCTGCAGCGCTATTTCCTCATGCCATTGCAGGATGCGGCGGTGGCGACGGGATTGATCGTCGGCGTCACCGGGTTGATCGGCCTGACGCTGGGCGGCTGGATCGCTGACAAGATTCATCAGCGGGTGGCCAGTGGCCGACTGTTGTTCGCGGGGTTCAGTCTGATCATCTCGACCCTGTGCACGGCGTGGGCACTGCATGCCGGGCGAATCGAAATAGGGGTGTTTGTCGCGGTGTTCAGCGTCGGCTGGCTGTTTGCCTATAACTTCTACACCTGCGTGTACACAGCAATACAGGACGTGGTCGAACCGCGTCTGCGAGCGACGGCGATGGCGTTGTTCTTTGCCGGGTTGTACCTGCTGGGCGGTGGTTTGGGGCCGGTGGTGGTTGGCGGGTTGTCGGATCATTTTGCGCACACGGCGATGCTGGCCGAGGGCGCTGAGCAAATGACCGAGGCTTATAAAGCCGTTGGCTTGCATGACGCCATGTACCTGATTCCGGTGGCGCTGTTTTTGACGATGGTGTTTCTGTTTTTGGCCTCGCGATGTTTTGTCCGCGATGCCAAGCGGATGAAAGAGGGGCTGGTGGCTGTCGTCGAGCCTGATGGAGCAGTGGCGACGGCATGATCACTTTCGCGAACACGCCCGCTCCCACCATTTGAAATGCATGCCAAAGCGGGCTTGCTCGCGAAGAGGCCGACAGCATCACCCTGTTAATTGCCAGGCAAACAAAAAGGCCCGCATCGCTGCGGGCCTTCTTGCTTGACGCGGTGGAGCAGGGCGGTTTAACCCGCCACCAGCACCCGAATCGCTTCCAGACGCAAAGCAGCCTTATCCAGCATCGCCAGACCTTGCTCTCGCTGTTCACGCAAGGCAACCAGTTCGCTGTCACGCACGGTCGGGTTGACCGCTTGCAACGCGGTCAGGCGCGCCAGTTCTTCGTCGGTGTCGGCCGCCAGACGGCGGCGAGCCTCGGCCACGCGCTCGGCGTGACGCGGGGTGATCTTGTCTTCACCGGCGTTGATCCGTGGCGTCAGTTGATCGCGCTGGGCCTGGATGAATTTGTTGGCGCTGGCACGCGGCACGCTCTCCAGTTGATCGTTCAGGGTTTCGAACGACACGCGTGCCGACAGGTCGTTGCCGTTGGCGTCGAGCAGGCAGCGCAATGCGGCCGGCGGCAGGTAACGGCCCAGTTGCAGCGAGCGCGGGGCAACCACTTCGCTGACGTAGAGCAGTTCCAGCAGCACGGTGCCCGGTTTCAGCGCCTTGTTCTTGATCAGTGCGACGGCGGTGTTGCCCATCGAGCCGGACAACACCAGATCCATACCGCCCTGCACCATCGGGTGTTCCCAGGTGATGAACTGCATGTCTTCACGCGACAGCGCCTGGTTGCGGTCGTAAGTGATGGTCACGCCTTCGTCGTCGCCCAGCGGGAAACTGGCGTCGAGCATCTTCTCGCTCGGCTTGAGGATCAGGGCGTTTTCCGAATGGTCTTCGCTGTCGATGCCGAACGCGTCGAACAGGGTTTCCATGTAGATCGGCAGGGCGAACTGATCGTCTTGCTCAAGGATGTCCTCGACCAACTGATCGCCTTCGCCCGAACCGCCGGAGTTGAGCTCCAGCAGACGGTCGCGACCGGTGTGCAGCTCTTCTTCCAGACGCTCGCGCTCGGTGCGGGCTTCGTCGATCAGCGCTTGCCACTCGCTGTCGTCGGCTTCTTCGAGCAGCGGCAGCAGACGCGAGCCGAACTGATGCTGCAAGGCATTGCCGGTCGGGCAGGTGTTGAGGAAGGCGTTCAGCGCTTCGTTGTACCACTGGAACAGGCGCTCTTGCGGGCTGGTTTCCAGGTACGGCACATGCAGTTCGATGATGTGCTTCTGGCCGATTCGGTCGAGACGACCGATACGCTGCTCCAGAAGATCCGGGTGCGACGGCAGGTCGAACAGCACCAGGTGGTGAGCGAACTGGAAGTTGCGACCTTCACTGCCGATTTCCGAGCAGATCAGCACTTGCGCGCCGAATTCTTCGTCAGCGAAGTAGGCGGCAGCGCGGTCACGCTCAAGGATGTTCATGCCTTCGTGGAACACCGTGGCCGGGATGCCGGAGCGCACGCGCAAGGCGTCTTCCAGATCCATCGCGGTTTCGGCGTGGGCGCAGATCACCAGCACTTTGGTGCGCTTGAGCATTTTCAGCTGATCGATCAGCCATTCGACGCGTGGGTCGAATTTCCACCAGCGTTCTTCTTCGCTGGCATCCGGCTGGGCCTGGAAGCTGACTTCCGGGTACAACTCGGCGTGATCGCCCAACGGCAGTTCCAGATATTCGTCCGGGCACGGTAGCGGGTACGGGTGCAGTTTGCGCTCCGGGAAACCCTGCACGGCGGCGCGGGTGTTACGGAACAGCACGCGGCCGGTGCCGTGGCGGTCAAGCAGCTCACGCACGAGGCGAGCACTGGCTTCGGTGTCGCCATCGTTGACCGCGGTCAACAGGGCTTCGCCTTCGTTGCCGAGGAAACCATGAATGGTCTTGTGTGCTTCAGGCGACAGGCGCCCTTTGTCGAGCAGTTCCTGCACGGCTTCGGCCACCGGGCGATAGTTCTCGCTCTCGGCGCGGAACGCGGCCAGGTCATGGAAACGGTTCGGATCAAGCAGGCGCAGACGGGCGAAGTGGCTGTCCTGACCGAGTTGCTCCGGGGTGGCGGTAAGCAACAGCACGCCCGGGATCACTTCGGCCAGTTGCTCGACCAGCGAATACTCGGGGCTGGCTTTTTCTTCGTGCCAGACCAGGTGGTGCGCTTCGTCGACCACCAGCAAGTCCCAACCGGCGGCGAACAAGGCGTCCTGCGCCTTTTCGTCGTCGACCAGCCATTCCAGCGCGACCAGCGCCAGTTGGGTGTCTTCGAACGGGTTGGTCGCATCGCTTTCGATGAAACGTTCTTCGTCGAACAGTGCAACCTGCAGGTTGAAGCGGCGGCGCATCTCCACCAGCCACTGGTGCTGGAGGTTTTCGGGCACCAGGATCAGCACGCGGTTGGCACGGCCCGAGAGCAGTTGGCGGTGGATCACCAGACCGGCTTCGATGGTTTTACCCAGACCCACTTCGTCCGCCAGCAAAACCCGCGGCGCGATACGGTCGGCGACTTCACGGGCAATGTGCAACTGGTGCGCGATCGGCTGCGCACGCACGCCGCCCAGGCCCCAGAGCGAAGATTGCAACTGGCGGCTGGTGTGTTCGAGGGTGTTGTAGCGCAGGGAGAACCAGGCCAGCGGGTCGATCTGCCCGGCAAACAGACGGTCGCTGGCCAGACGGAACTGAATGAAGTTCGACAACTGGGTTTCCGGCAGCGTTACCGCTTCGTTCTGCGCGTTGAGGCCGTGATAGACCATCAGCCCATCGACATCGTCGACTTGCTGCACGGTCATCTTCCAGCCTTCGAAGTGGGTAATGCTGTCACCCGGCGAGAACCGCACACGGGTAAGGGGCGCATTCCGTAGCGCGTACTGGCGGGTTTCGCCAGTGGCCGGGTAAAGCACGGTCAACAAGCGGCCGTCCTGTGCCAGAACGGTGCCTAAACCAAGCTCTGCTTCGCTGTCACTGATCCAGCGTTGCCCCGGTTGATACTGCTGCGCCATGCTGCCTGACTCCCACCTTGAAAAAGCGGGCTATCTTAACGGAATGAGGCCCCGAGGCCAAAGGATTAGGAGCCGCGCCCAGCTTTTATATGTTCAGGGAAGATTAGGCCATGCGTCGGTTTCAGGAAGTGGCAGGGCACCTGTGAGTGCCAATCCGGTCACAAGTTTGCGACCGACGGCTCAAGCCGTGATCGCTCAAGCCGATAGCCTGCTGACAGGAGACCCTCTATATGCTGCCACCGATGCTCCCCCTGAGCGCTGTGCCGATCACTTCCCAGCAGGACCCGATCCGCCAGCGCCCGGACATTCCACCGGTGGTGCCGGTGCAGGAAAGCTCCAGCGAAAGCACGATCGACCTGCAAAAGCGCGACCCGGAAGAGGCCGCGCTGCAATTGCGCGAGGAACAGCGCCGTAAGCAGGAGCGCGAGCGTCGCCGCCGCGAAGCGGATGAAGACCCCGAAGAACATCTCGCCGTGCCAGGCACAGAACTCAATGCCGACAACACCGTGCCGGTGGTGCCGCTGATGGAAGATCAACCGCGTCAGGGCATGTGGGTTGATATCGAGATCTGATGGCTGGTCAGCGCTGACGTCAGGCGGCATTATTGACGCAGTCCTGCCGGTGATCTGGCAGTTGTGTTTTCTTCAAGCGATGCATCGAACGCCATGAGCCAAGACGACAAACTGATCGACCTCAGTACCGAACGCGCCAAACGCGTGCATGACCTCAACGAGAAGCGTCTGAATGAAGTGCGCAATGCCTTCGAACAGGCCATACCGTTGGGAAAAGCCAGGAAAAAGTCGAAAAACAAACCGAAAAAGCGTTGATCTCCCCCTGCATCCTTTGATGCAGGTCAGTTATTTTCCCGCCTTTACTCCCCTTCTTCATTGGCATTGACCCCGGTCAATTTCTGCGCCTGCCTGATTGGTTAACTTAGCTCCATCGCAGCAGAGCAGGGGCCAGGAGGCCAGTCATGTTTTTCGATAACGTGGTGTTTGCCGGAGTCCTCACAGTGGGCCTCATGGTTCTGTTTTTTGCAGGGTTTGGATTTTTTATCTGGAAGGATGCGAACAAGCGCAAGAAGTAGGTTCTTCTGGATTGACGAGCACGCAAGGCATTTTGGGCAACTTCGGTTGCCCTTTTTTTTGTGTGCCTGGCGGCCTGTGGACCCACCCTGGTGTATGCGGTTTGAAATGTGTGCGGGCTGGCTCGCGAAGAGGCCCGTCCAATCGCACAATCTCTGCCCGTGTGACCTTTTTCCCGAGATGAACAAAAAAGGCGCGATCCTTTCGAATCGCGCCTTTTTCATTTTTCGCTGCCTATCAGCTACCCAGCACCATGGACGCCAGCCAGAACAATCCGGCCGACAGTGCCACGGTTGCCGGCAGGGTCAGCACCCATGCCAGCAGGATGGTTTTCACCGTCCCGCCTTGCAGGCCGCTTTTGTTGGCGACCATGGTACCGGCCACGCCCGAGGACAGAACGTGGGTGGTGGACACCGGCAGGCTGAAGATGTTGGCCAGGCCAATCATGCATGCGGCGGTGATCTGGGCTGACATGCCCTGTGCATAGGTCATGCCTTGCTTACCGATCTTCTCGCCGATGGTCTTTACTACGCGCTTCCAGCCGACCATGGTGCCCAGACCCAAGGCCATGGCGACCGCCAGAATGACCCAGAACGGGGCGTATTCGGTGGTGGTGGTCAGGTCTTTACGCAGTTTGTCCAGGTCAGCTTTTTCACGAGCCTGAAGGCCCGGCAGCTTGGCGACTTTCTTCGCGGTGTCGTCCAGGCAGAGCAGGTAGCGACGCACTTCGATGCGGCTGTCGGCCGGCAGCGAATGGTAGTCCGCTACACCCTTGAGGGTGTGGAGCAGGGCGGAGATGGTCGGTTCGGTCTGCTGCGGGTTGCAGCGGAATTTCTCCGGCAGGTCGCCTTCGACGCTTTTACCCAGGGCCAGGAACTCGCCGAGGGTTTCGGCGTTGCGCTGGTAAAACTGGCTCAGGTGCAGGGTGGCGTCGCGGGTACGTTCGATCTGATAAGTGGTGCTGTTCAGGTCGAGTACGAACTGAGCAGGCACGATACCGATCAGGACCAGCATGATCAGGCCGATGCCTTTCTGACCATCGTTGGAGCCGTGCACGAAGCTCATGGCCATGGCTGACATCACCAGTACCAGGCGATTCCAGAATGGCGGGTGCTTCTTGTCGTCGATCTTGCGGCGTTGTTCCGGTGTCTTGTGCATCTTCGACAGCGGGCGCCACCATTTCAGGCCAACCAGCACCAGGCCTGCAACCAGGAAACCGGCCATTGGCGAGAACACCAGCGAGGCGCCGATATCGATCGCTTTCTGCCAGTTAACCCCGTCGGCCAACGGAATATCGTTGATCAGGGCATTGGCCAGACCGACACCGAGAATCGAACCGATCAAGGTGTGGGAACTGGAGGCGGGGATACCGAAGTACCAGGTGCCAAGGTTCCAGGCGATGGCCGCGGCGAGCAACGAGAACACCATTGCCAGGCCATGGCCCGTGTTCACGTTGATCAGCAGTTCAACCGGCAGCAAGTGAACAATGGCATACGCCACGCCAACGCCGCCCAGCAGCACGCCGAGGAAATTGAACACACCGGAAAAGAACACCGCCAGATGAGGCGGCATGGCTTTGGTGTAGATAACAGTGGCTACCGCGTTAGCGGTGTCATGAAATCCATTGATGAACTCGAAGGCGAGGACAAACGTCAGGGCGAGCAAGAGGCTCACAAGCACCCAAGCATCCAGTCCGCTGAATAAATCGATCATGAAGGTTTTCTGACCCGGTCGTAAGGGGGCGCGATTATGCCAGAAAAGTCTCGAAATCGATGCCCTACCTGCTCATTGGTAACATTCTTCTTCTATTTAATTTGTTGCAGGGCGTTAAAACCCAGTGTTATGGAGGGTTTTTCAAGTCATTGATTTTATTGGTGAATATTGCTGATGGTGAGCATTTTTCAGGCAGTGTCGCAGGCTCAAACGCTTGTCTGAAATATCTCTGAAACCTGTCTGAAGCATGCCATTGGTCTGTAGGGCGGTGCATAGCCGCCGCTGCCCGCGGATAGCGGGCGGGCAAGGCATCGTCGATACACCGCGCTTGTAGCCGGTGCGCACGCGACCTTCGAAATAATCAAAACCGGTGGCTCATGGCTCTTCGGCTTTGAGTTCCTTTTCGATCTTTTCAATCTCTTGTTTGAAGACCTGATCCTGAACGGTGGCGCGCTTACGCCAAGGCTTGCGCTCCGGTTCGGGCTGAGCGGCGTAGGTGGTGACTTCCCCGCCGTAAACTTCCTTGTAACGTTGTTCCTGGCGCTCAAGTTCCGCGCGCAGTTCGTCTTTCGTCACAGTGCTACCTGTTTGAGTTGAGATAAATATCTGGTGAAACGCACTGCAACGAATCAATTGAACAGACCCGTCGAGCGCGCCACGCCTGAACAGGCATTGGTGGCATCGGCAGGGCGATCAAGACTTCCGTGTTACAGGCGGCTACGGCACCAGATTAAAACTGACGCAGCATCAGTTTCCTGTTTCAGCGAGCGCTGGCGTTGCATGAATAATGAGCGTCAAGCGCTGGCTGGGGCTGACGACGATGGATATCGCGAAAGCCAGTGGCGACCTTGCTGATTAAAAAATCGCGGCCTCACTGGGGTGCATTATAGCGGCCGATTCAGGAATGACTATCTTTGCCAAGTTAAAAACGGTTCTGGATGTGTGATTGTTTTGTTACTCGCAACTTTTGTCGCTAGTTGAAGTGCAGGTAAATCGTTATTTGCCACGCGTTCTGTTTTTGGCGCCATTTACTCGATCAACTAAGGGGGCGATTGAGTGTGTCAGCGAAGTTGGGCGAGCGGATCAAGCGGTGATGCGGGCCTGCGGGTTTGTTGCGATTATCGGTCGGCGGTTCGATAATCGCCCGATCTTGAGGGGCGTTGCTTGTGTATTGGCCCGCGAGCCGTTTGTATAACCACTGATCCGAGCCGGATAAAGGACCTGAAATGAACGATCAAATGCGCAACTCCTTCACCTCCGTGGCGCCGCCGATCGTCGCCTCGCCGGCCAAGCGGATCCAAGCGTTGACGGGCGATCCGGATTTCATGACCTCGCTAGCCCGTGGCCTGGCCGTGGTGCAGGCGTTTCAAGAGCGCAAGCGGCACCTGACCATCGCTCAGATCAGCCACCGCACGGAAATTCCCCGCGCGGCCGTGCGCCGTTGCCTGCACACCTTGATCAAGCTTGGCTACGCCACCACCGATGGCCGTACCTACTCGTTGCTGCCGAAAGTGCTGACCCTGGGCCACGCTTATCTGTCCTCGACGCCGCTCGCCGTCTCGGCTCAGCCTTACCTCGACCGTATGAGCGAGCAACTGCACGAAGCCTGCAACATGGCCACGCTGGAGGGCGACGACATTCTCTACATCGCCCGTTCGGCGACGACTCAACGGCTGATTTCGGTGGATTTGTCAGTGGGCGGGCGCCTGCCGGCCTATTGCACTTCAATGGGCCGCATTCTGCTGGCCGCGCTGGACGACACGACCTTGGGTGAATACCTGGACCACGCCGAACTGGTGGCCAAGACCAGCCGCACGATTCACACGCCCCAGGCGTTGCTCGAATGCCTGCAAGAAGTGCGGCAGCAGGGCTGGTGCATCGTCGACCAGGAACTGGAGCAAGGGCTGCGTTCGATTGCGGTGCCGGTCTACGACGCATCAGGCCAAGTGGTGGCGGCGCTCAACGTCAGTACCCACGCCGGCCGCGTCAGCCGCAGCGAGCTGGAACAGCGCTTCCTGCCAGGCCTGCTCAGTGCCAGTCGCGACCTCAGTGCGCAGTTGTTCGCCTGATGAAGCTGTTCGATAAACGCACAGTGTTGCGTTTATCGAATTGACGCTAAAACCCTCGGATCATTAATGTCGCGGCAGCGTCATCCGGCGCTGACGTCAATGGCCTCGCCGGACTGCCGACTCCCATAATAATGACAAGAGGCAACTCTCCATGTGCACGTTCCCCGACTGTCACAGCTTCAGCCCGTATTGCCGGGTTCACCGCAACGCCTGATTCACACCTTCTATTCTTGTGACCGTGCCGCTCTGTGGCCGGCCGCCGTTCGACTGCGTTTTTTGCGTGGAATAAAAATAATGAACCAGCCTCAGTCCGCTGTAGGTCAATGCCTCGACGTGCAGACCTTCATCAATGCCCAACCGATCTCGCGCTATCAATGGCGGGTGGTGATCCTGTGTTTTCTGATTGTGTTCCTCGATGGTCTCGACACCGCCGCGATGGGCTTCATTGCCCCGGCGTTGTCCCAGGACTGGGGCATCGATCGCGCCAGCCTCGGCCCGGTGATGAGCGCTGCGTTGATCGGCATGGTGTTTGGCGCCCTCGGTTCCGGCCCGCTGGCTGACCGTTTTGGGCGAAAAGTCGTACTGGTGGGCGCGGTCCTGCTGTTCGGTGCATTCAGCCTCGCGTCGGCGTACAGCAGTAATCTCGATCAACTGCTGGTGCTGCGCTTCTTGACCGGTCTGGGTCTTGGCGCCGGGATGCCCAACGCCACCACGCTGCTCTCGGAATACACCCCGGAGCGCAAGAAGTCGCTGCTGGTGACCAGCATGTTCTGCGGCTTCAACCTGGGTATGGCTGGCGGTGGATTCATTTCGGCAAAACTGATTCCAGCGTTCGGCTGGCACAGCCTGTTGCTGATCGGCGGGATTCTGCCGCTGATCCTCGCTGTCGTATTGCTGTTCTGGCTGCCGGAGTCGGCGCGCTATCTGGTAGTGCGTAACCGTGGCACCGACAAGGTGCGCAAGACCTTGGCACCGATTGATCCTGTCGTCGTCGCCCAGGCCTCAAGCTTCAGCGTGCCGGAACAGAAAACCGTCAAGGCCCGCAACGTGTTCGCGGTGATTTTCTCTGGCACCTACAGCGCAGGCACGCTGCTGCTGTGGCTGACCTACTTCATGGGCCTGGTCATCGTTTACCTGCTGACCAGTTGGTTGCCGACGCTGATGCGTGACAGTGGCGCGAGCATGGAGCAGGCGGCGTTCATTGGCGCGTTGTTCCAGTTCGGCGGCGTGTTGAGCGCGGTCGCTGTGGGATGGGCGATGGATCGGTTCAATCCGCACAAGGTCATCGGCACGTTCTACCTGTTGGCCGGCGTGTTTGCCTACGCGGTAGGGCAGAGCCTGGGCAACATCACATTGCTGGCGACGCTGGTGCTGGTGGCGGGGATGTGCGTGAACGGTGCGCAATCGGCGATGCCTTCGCTGGCGGCGCGGTTTTATCCGACGCAAGGGCGGGCGACCGGGGTGTCGTGGATGCTGGGGATTGGTCGTTTTGGCGCGATTCTCGGGGCCTGGATGGGCGCGACGCTGTTGGGCCTGGGCTGGAACTTTGAGCAGGTTTTGACGGCGTTGGTGATTCCGGCGGCGTTGGCGACGGCGGCAGTGCTGATCAAAGGGATGGTCAGTCACGCGGATGCGACGTGAGTTTAAAGGGTAAGAATATTTGTTGGATGTTCTGGCCTCTTCGCGAGCAAGCCCGTTCCCACATTGGAATGCATTTCAACCTGTGGGAGCGGGCTTGCTCCGAGCGGCGTTTCGGCGAAGCTTTTGCGGCCGATTGTTAGGGTGATAACAATCTGTTCGATAAACGAACACTCAGTCGATTATCGGATTGTTTGGCGATTTTCCCAGGCTTAATCTGCAGTGACTCCGGCGCTGAACCTCGCGCCTTTTTATCACTGGCGATTCATTACAAAAACGGGAGCCCGCTCCATGGCTGAGATCCTTTCGCTGCACGACGCGGTGAAGCAATTCGTCAACGACGGCGACACGGTCGCGCTCGAAGGCTTCACCCACCTGATCCCTACGGCAGCGGGTCATGAAATCATTCGTCAGGGCAAGAAAGATCTGACGCTGGTGCGGATGACGCCTGACCTGATCTACGACCAACTGATCGGCGCCGGTTGTGCACGCAAGCTGATTTTCTCCTGGGGCGGTAATCCCGGTGTGGGTTCGCTGCACCGTCTGCGTGACGCGGTCGAGAAACAGTGGCCGCACCCACTGGAAATCGAAGAACACAGCCATGCCGACCTGGCCAATGCTTACGTGGCTGGCGCCTCTGGCCTGCCGTTCGCGGTGCTGCGGGCTTACGCCGGTTCCGACCTGCCGAAGGTCAATCCACTGATCAAGTCCGTCACTTGCCCGTTTACCGGTGAGGTGCTGGCAGCCGTGCCTTCGGTACGGCCGGACGTGACCGTGATCCACGCGCAGAAAGCCGATCGCCAAGGCAACGTTCTGTTGTGGGGCATTCTCGGTGTGCAGAAAGAAGCGGCACTGGCGGCCAAACGCTGCATCGTCACCGTGGAAGAAATCGTCGACGACCTCAAGGCTCCGATGAACGCCTGCGTCCTGCCGACCTGGGCTCTGAGCGCGGTTTGCCACGTACCGGGCGGTGCGCATCCGTCCTACGCCCACGGTTACACCGAGCGTGACAATCGTTTCTATCAGGCGTGGGATCCGATCGCCCGTGACCGTGGGACGTTTACCGCGTGGATCAACGAATACATCCATGGCTGCGCTGACTTCAGCGAGTTCCAGGCCAAGTTGGCCGCTGCTTCGGAGGCCAAATAATGACGTACTCCACCAACGAAATGATGACCGTCGCGGCGGCCCGTCGCTTGAAGAACGGTTTGGTGTGCTTTGTCGGCATCGGCCTGCCGTCGAAAGCGGCAAACCTGGCGCGCCTGACGTCATCGCCGGACGTGGTGCTGATTTACGAATCGGGCCCGATTGGCGCCAAGCCCAGTGTGCTGCCGCTGTCCATCGGTGACGGTGAGTTGGCGGAAACCGCTGACACCGTCGTACCGACCGGTGAGATTTTTCGCTATTGGTTGCAGGGCGGGCGCATCGACGTCGGTTTTCTCGGCGCCGCGCAAGTGGACCGTTTCGGCAACATCAACACCACCGTGGTCGGCGATTATCACGCACCGAAAGTGCGCTTGCCGGGTGCCGGTGGCGCGCCGGAAATTGCCGGTTCGGCGAAGAGTGTGTTGATCATCCTTAAACAGTCGGCGCGTTCGTTTGTCGACAAGCTCGACTTCATCACCTCGGTCGGTCATGGCGAGGGTGGCGATTCACGCAAGCGTCTGGGCCTGCCGGGGGCCGGGCCGGTGGGCATCATTACCGACCTGTGCATCATGGAGCCGGAAGCGGGGACTCACGAGTTCGTGGTCACCGCGCTGCATCCGGGCGTCACCCGCGAGCAAGTGGTTGCCGCCACCGGTTGGGCGATCCGGTTTGCCGACGACGTTGAAACGACTGCGGCACCGACTGACGTCGAACTGACCGCGCTGCGTGATCTCGAAGCGCGCACCGCCGCCGCCCATGGCCAGGCACCGGGAGAAGCATGATGCGTGATGTGTATATCTGCGATGCGATTCGTACGCCCATCGGCCGTTTCGGCGGTGGTTTGTCTGCCGTGCGTGCCGATGATCTCGCCGCCGTGCCGATCAAGGCGCTGATGGAGCGCAATCCGTCTGTGGACTGGAGCGCGATCGACGAGGTATTCCTCGGCTGCGCCAACCAGGCCGGCGAAGACAACCGTAACGTCGCACGTATGGCGCTGCTGCTGGCTGGCTTGCCGGAAACCGTTCCGGGCGTAACGCTCAATCGTCTCTGCGCTTCTGGCATGGATGCGATTGGTACGGCGTTCCGCGCCATCGCCAGCGGTGAGATGGAGTTGGCGATTGCCGGCGGCGTCGAGTCGATGTCCCGCGCGCCTTTCGTGATGGGCAAGGCCGACGCGGCGTTCTCTCGCAACATGAAACTGGAAGACACCACGATTGGCTGGCGTTTCATCAACCCTTTGATGAAAGCTCAGTACGGCGTCGATGCGATGCCGCAGACCGCTGATAACGTCGCCGACGACTATAAAGTGTCGCGTGCGGATCAGGACGCTTTCGCCCTGCGCAGCCAGCAACGGACTGCCGCCGCGCAGGCCGCCGGCTACTTCGCTGAAGAGATCGTCGAAGTGCGGATCGCCCACAAGAAGGGCGAAACCGTGGTCAGTCAGGATGAACACCCGCGTGCGGACACGACACTTGAAGCGTTGGCCAAACTCAAACCGGTCAACGGCGTGGACAAAACCGTCACCGCCGGCAATGCCTCGGGCGTTAACGACGGCGCCGCGGCGTTGATTCTGGCCTCGGCTCACGCCGTGAAAAAACATGGCCTGACTGCCCGCGCCAAAGTGCTGGGCATGGCCAGTGCCGGCGTTGCCCCTCGGGTGATGGGTATCGGCCCGGTGCCAGCGGTGCGCAAACTGATCGAACGGCTCGGCGTGGCGGTCAGCGATTTCGACGTGATTGAGCTCAACGAAGCGTTCGCCAGCCAAGGCTTGGCGGTGCTGCGTGAACTGGGGCTGGCGGATGACGCCGCAAAGGTCAACCCCAACGGTGGCGCGATTGCCCTGGGGCACCCGTTGGGCATGAGCGGTGCGCGGCTGGTGCTGACTGCGTTGCATCACTTGGAAAAGACCGGTGGCAAGAAAGGTCTGGCGACCATGTGCGTCGGTGTCGGCCAAGGCCTGGCCCTGGCCATCGAGCGCGTCTGACGCGCAGCGGCAAGAAAAAGAACTGAGGAAAGCGAAATGACTGACAAGCCTGGTTACCGTCGCCCGCAGGAAGGCACCCAGCCTGAGTACCTGCACCCGACCTACCAATCCACCAATTTGCGCTCGCCGTCGAAGCCTTTGGTGTATCTGCCACATTCGTTGTCGGAGATCACCGGGCCGACCATCGGTGCCGAGCGTGTGGCTGAAACCGACAACGATCTGACGGCTCAGCACAGCGGCGAACCGCAGGGCGAGCGCATCATCATCCACGGCCGGGTCCTGGACGAAAACGGTCTGCCGGTGCCGGGGATTCTGGTGGAGATCTGGCAGGCCAACGCCGCCGGTCGCTACAACCACCCGCGCGACCTGCACGACGCACCGCTGGACCCGAATTTCACCGGCACCGGCCGCACCGTGACCGACGCCGACGGCTGGTACCAGTTCCAGACCATCAAGCCCGGCGCCTATCCGTGGGGCAACCACCACAATGCCTGGCGCCCGGCGCACATCCACTTTTCGCTGTTCGGGCAGAGCATCCTCACCCGGCTGGTGACGCAGATGTATTTCCCCGGCGATCCGCTGCTGGCCTACGACCCGATCTACAACTGTGTACCGGACACGTCGGCCAAGGAGCGCCTGATCGCTGCTTTCGATCTGGAAAAAACCATTCCTTCCTATGCTCTCGGTTACCGCTGGGACATCGTGCTGCGCGGCCGTGAAGCCACGCCGATGGAGAAATAAGATGACCCTGACTGCAACCACGTCCCACACCGTCGGGCCGTATTACCACATCGGCCTGACCTGGCTGAACCGCGAGAACCTGGCCGTCGAACAAACCCTCGGCGAGCGCGTGGCGATCACCGGGCAAGTCGTCGATGGCAACGGCGACATCGTCAACGACGCCATGCTTGAAGTCTGGCAAGCCAATGCGGCCGGCAAATACGACCATCCGGAAGACGAACAGGACAAACCGCTGGACCCGCACTTCGAAGGTTTCGGCCGCGTACCGGTGGATGCCGAAGGACGCTTTCGTTTCACCACGATCAAACCGGGCACGGTCGAGGGTTTGAAGGGCTCGACCCAGGCGCCGCATCTGGTGGTGTTGGTGTTTGCTCGCGGGTTGGTCAAGCACTTGCTGACGCGGATTTACTTCGAGGGCGACCCGGCGAACGTGAATGATCCACTGCTCGAATGCGTACCGGCCGAGCGCCGTGGGACATTGCTGGCCAAGCCGGATGCGGCGGGTGTCTATCAGTGGAATGTGGTTCTGCAAGGCACTGACGCCGAAACGGTGTTCTTCGATTATTGAAGAACGCCTCCCCGCTGATCGTCCCCGCGCTCTGCGGGGGACGGATATCTCTGTGGAACGGGAGTGTTGCAAAGTATGTCTAGACTCTCACTGTCCCTATTGAATGAAAAACAATGACAACCATCACTTCCCATTACACCGGCGAAGAGCGCAGCAAGCGTATCTTCGCCATCGTCGGTGCCTCGTCCGGTAACCTTGTCGAATGGTTCGACTTCTACGTCTACGCCTTTTGCGCGATCTATTTCGCCCCGGCGTTTTTCCCCTCCGACAACCCCACGGTGCAGTTGGTCAACACCGCGGGCGTGTTCGCCGCCGGGTTCCTGATGCGACCGATTGGTGGCTGGATCTTCGGTCGTCTGGCGGACAAGAAGGGCCGCAAGGCCTCGATGATGATCTCGGTACTGATGATGTGCTTCGGCTCGTTGCTCATCGCCTGTCTGCCGACCTATAACACCATCGGCGTATGGGCGCCGTTGCTGCTGTTGTTCGCGCGGTTGCTGCAAGGGCTGTCGGTGGGCGGCGAGTACGGCACCACGGCGACGTACATGAGCGAAGTGGCGCTCAAGGGGCAGCGCGGGTTTTTCGCCTCGTTCCAGTATGTGACGTTGATTGGCGGGCAATTGTTGGCGGTGTCGCTGGTGGTGATCCTGCAACAGTTCCTGACGGAAGAAGACCTGCGTGCTTATGGCTGGCGGATTCCGTTTGTGGTCGGCGCGGCGGCGGCGGTGATTTCCTTGCTGCTGCGACGTTCGCTGAAAGAAACCAGCAGCAAGCAAATGCGTGAAAACAAGGACGCCGGCAGCATCACCGCGTTGTTCCGTGACCACAAAGCGGCGTTCATTACTGTGCTGGGTTACACCGCGGGTGGTTCGCTGATTTTCTACACGTTCACCACTTACATGCAGAAGTACCTGGTGAACACTGCTGGCATGCATGCCAAGACCGCCAGCTACATCATGACCGGCGCACTGTTCCTGTATATGTGCATGCAGCCGCTGTTCGGCATGCTCGCCGACAAGATTGGCCGACGTCATTCGATGCTCTGGTTCGGCGCGCTCGGCACGCTGTTGACCGTGCCGATCCTGCTGACGCTCAAAAGCGTCAGCAGCCCGTTCCTGGCCTTTGTGCTGATCACGCTGGCACTGGCCGTCGTGAGTTTCTACACCTCGATCAGCGGTCTGGTGAAAGCCGAAATGTTCCCGCCCGAGGTGCGCGCCCTTGGCGTTGGCCTGGCGTATGCGGTGGCGAACGCGATCTTCGGCGGTTCGGCGGAATTCGTCGCTTTGAGCCTGAAAGCCGGCGGCATGGAAAACGCCTTCTACTGGTACGTTACGCTGATGATGGCGGTGGCCTTCCTGTTCAGCCTGCGCTTGCCGAAACAGGCTAAATATTTGCACCACGACCTCTAACCCGAAACGCGCGGGCCAATGTGGCCCGCGCCAGCAAGGACTTCTATGACTCAGCGACCGGGCAATCAATTGTTCGATGCCTATTTCACTGCCCGCGATATGCGCGACGTGTTCTGCGATCAGGGCCGGGTGCAGGCGATGCTCGACTTCGAAGCGGCGCTGGTCCGGGCCGAAGCGCGTGTGGGGTTGATTCCGACGAGCGCTGTTTCACCCATTGAAAACGCCTGCAACGCCGGGCTCTATGACTTCGCCGCGTTGGGCGAGGCGATTGCCACGGCGGGCAATTCGGCGATTCCATTGGTCAAGGCGTTGGGCAAGCAGATCGCCGCAACGGATGCCGAGGCCGAGCGTTATGTGCATTTGGGCGCCACCAGTCAGGACGTAATGGATTGCGGGTTGGTACTGCAATTGCGTCAGGCGTTGGCGTTGATCGAACGTGATCTGGCACAACTGGCGAGCTCGTTGGCGGTCCAGGCACAACGCCACGCCGCAACACCGCTGGCCGGGCGCACCTGGTTGCAGCACGCGACACCGGTGACCCTCGGCATGAAGATCGCTGGATGGCTGGGCGCCGTCACGCGCAGTCGTCAACGTCTGCGCGAACTCAAGCCACGTTTGCTGGTGCTGCAATTCGGCGGCGCGTCGGGGACACTCGCGGCGCTCGGTGAACAGGCCTTGCCGATTGCCCAAGCCTTGGCCCAAGAGCTGCAACTGACCATGCCGGAACAACCGTGGCACACCCAGCGCGATCGCGTGGTCGAGTTTGGCGCGGCACTGGGATTGATCGCCGGCAGCCTCGGCAAGCTCGGGCGCGACATCAGCCTGTTGATGCAGACCGAAGTGGCGGAAGTTTTCGAACCCTCGGCGCCGGGGAAGGGCGGTTCTTCGACCATGCCGCACAAACGCAACCCGGTTGGGGCTGCGGTGCTGATCGGCGCGGCGACGCGGGTGCCGGGCCTGGTCTCGACATTGTTCAGTGCCATGCCTCAGGAACACGAGCGTAGCCTCGGTCTGTGGCATGCCGAATGGGAAACCCTGCCCGAGATTTGCTGCCTCGTTTCGGGATCACTGCAACAGGCGCGATTGCTCGCTGACGGCCTGGAAGTGGACGCTGCCCGTATGGCCCGTAACCTCGAATTGACTCAAGGGCTGGTGCTGGCCGAAGCGGTCAGTATCGTCCTCGCGCAACGGGTCGGTCGCGACACCGCGCATCACTTGCTCGAACGATGCTGCAAACGTGCGGTGGCCGAGCAACGGCATCTGCGTGCCGTGCTCGGTGACGAGCCAGAAATCACCGCCCAACTGAGCAATGCTGAACTGGATCACTTACTCAACCCCGCCCACTACCTCGGACAGGCACACGTCTGGGTCGAACGGGCGGTGGCCGAACACAACGCTTTGACTGTCTGAAGGAGACGGCTGTGGCTTTCGTTCAACTCGCCGATGGCGAACTGCACTACACCATTGAAGGCCCGGTCGATGCGCCGGTGCTGGTGCTGTCCAACTCCCTGGGTACCGACCTGCACATGTGGGATGCGCAAATGCCGGCGTTCACCGAGCATTTTCGTGTGTTGCGGTTCGACACCCGTGGCCACGGCCAATCGCTGGTGACGCCGGGGTCGTACAGCATCGAGCAATTGGGCCGCGACGTGCTGGCGCTGCTGGATGCGCTGCACATCGAGCGCGCGCATTTCTGCGGACTGTCGATGGGCGGGTTGATCGGCCAGTGGCTGGGGATCAATGCCGGTCATCGTCTGCACAAACTGATTGTGTGCAACACCGCGGCGAAGATCGGCGATCCATCGGTGTGGAATCCACGCATCGAGACCGTGCTGCGTGACGGCCCGGCAGCGATGATTGCACTGCGTGATGCGTCGATTGCCCGTTGGTTCACGCCTGATTTTTCCGCTGCCAATCCGGCTGCGGCGAAGAAGATCACTGACATGCTCGCGGCGACGTCGCCTGAAGGTTATGCGGCCAATTGCGCGGCGGTGCGTGATGCCGATTTTCGAGAGCAACTGGCCTCGATCATTGTGCCGTTGCTGGTGATCGCCGGCACTGAAGATGCGGTCACGCCGCCGTCTGGCGGGCGTTTCATTCAGGAGCACGTACACGGGGCCGAGTACGCCGAGTTCTACGCGGCGCATTTGTCCAACGTACAGGCCGGTGCGGATTTCAGTGATCGCGTGTTGGCGTTTTTGCAGGCTGACTGAGGACGTTTTTGTGGACGAGAAACAACGTTACGACGAAGGCATGCAAGTGCGCCGTGCGGTGCTGGGCGATGCTCACGTTGATCGCAGCCTGACCGCGCTGACCGAGTTCAACTCGGAGTTCCAGGAGATGATCACTCGCCACGCCTGGGGTGATATCTGGACGCGTCCGGGGTTGCCTCGGCATACCCGCAGCCTGGTCACCATCGCCATGCTGATCGGCATGAACCGCGAAGGTGAGCTCAAACTGCACCTTCGGGCCGCAGCCAATAACGGCGTGAGCCGTGGCGAGATCAAGGAAGTGATCATGCAGAGCGCGATTTATTGCGGGATTCCGGCGGCGAATGCCACTTTTCATCTGGCCGAATCGGTTTGGGATGAACTGGGCGTTGAGTCCCGAGAGTAATCCAGCCTGCTCCCCCAGTTGAAACACGATCAACCGGGGGAGCAGGCGTGCGTTTACAGCAAGCTGATCGGATAGCTGACGATCAAACGGTTCTCGTCGAACTCGTTGTTGCTGAAGTCGCGGCGGATGGTCGAGTTGCGCCACTTGACGTTCAAATCCTTGAGCGTGCCGCTTTGTACGGTGTAACCCAGTTCCGATTCGCGTCCCCATTCCTTGCCATCGGTGGTGGATGCGGTATGCACATTGTCGCCGCTGATGTAGCGGTTCATCAGGGTCAGGCCCGGCACGCCGAGGGCCGCGAAATTGTAGTCGTGGCGCAGTTGCCAGGAGCGTTCCTGGGCATTGTCATAACTGGCGTTGTAGCTGTCGTTGGCCAAGGTGCCGCCGCTGGTGCCGTTGACCCGCATCCACGCGCTGTCGCCGGTGAGTTTTTGCAGACCGACATAGAAGGTGTTGCCGCCGTATTTGGCTGAGAACAGACCCGACCAGGTCTTGTTGTCCAGATCGCCAGCGCGGGCGCTGCCGTCGTCCTTGCCGTAGAAAAAACCGAGGTTGGCGCCCAGGGTCCAGTCGCCCAGCGGCTGGCTGTGGATCAGGTTGATGTATTGCTGGCTGTAGATGTCCTTGAGTTCGGCATTCCACACACCGATCTGTGTGCGTTTTTCATTGAACACATATTCGCCGCCCTGGAAGTTGAAACGATCGGAGGTGAACGCCGCTTTGCCGGACATCGACATGTCGCTCATGCTGCTGTCGTCGCGCGGGCTGTTGGCGCGGAACTGGCCGCCGTAGAGTGTCAGGCCATCGATTTCCTTCGAGGTGATCTGGCCACCTCGAAAGGTTTGCGGCAGCGAGCGACCATCGTCCGAACGCAGGATCGGCAGCACCGGCATCCACTCGCCGACTTTCACTTCTGTCTGGGAAAACTTCGCTTTGAACGCCACGCTGGTGCGCCCGAAGTTGTCCGCCGGGCGGCCGTCATGATCCAGCGGCAATAACTGCGTACCCCCCGTGCCTTTACCGCCATCGAGCTTCACCGAATACAGGCCCAGCACGTCCATGCCGAAACCGACGGTGCCTTGAGTGAAGCCGGACCTGGCGTCGAGGATGAAGCTTTGTGTCCACTCTTCAGCCTTGCCCTGAGCCTTGGTCGGGTTGGTGAAGTTACGGTTGATGTAGAAGTTGCGCAGGTTCAGGTTGACCTTCGCGCCTTCAACAAATCCGGCTTCTTCAGCCGTGGCGGGCAGTGCGGCGCCGGCCAGGGCCAGGGCGATCAAACCGGGGAATACGTAAGGCGCAGGGGAGGCTGTCATGGATTGGGTCTCTCTGGTTTTTATAGTCGAGCGGGTGCGCTGCCGCCGCTTTCAGGGGGCAGACATGGAATGCAATGGGGGAGATCAAGCGAAGGCAATCAGCCAGACAGGGCAGGGCGCGGGGGCATGTTGTCGAACCTGTTGTTATTGGTTTTGTGGAGCGAATGGTGCGGGGCGCGGCAGTGGGGTTTCAATTGGGGAAAGCGGGTTTTGGGCGATTATCGAACGCAAGATTAATTGCGGCTTTGTGGTGGTTGTGCCGGCTCCACGACTTTCCTGCCGGCAACAAAAAGCCCGCCAAATGGCGGGCTCTTGTATTCACCGGATGATCAGAACAGCTTCATCTTCGGTGCTTCTTCTTTCAGCGGTTCGTTCTGCGCGGTTTGCGCATTCCAGCCACCGCCCAGGGCCTTGTACAGGTTGACTGCACTGGTCAGCTGCGCGAGGCGGTCGGTGATCAGCGACTGTTGCGCGCTGAACAACTGACGCTGGGCATCGAGGAAGGTCAGGTTGCTGTCGACGCCGATGCGATAACGACGTTCGGCCAGGCGGTAGTAATCCTGGTTGGCCTGTACAAAGTCACGCTGCGCTTGCAACTGATCGGTGTAGGTCTGGCGGGCGGCCAGTCCGTCGGCGACTTCCTGGAAGCCGGTTTGAATCGCCTTCTCGTAGTTCGCCACGCCGATGTCCTTCTGGATCTTGGCGTAGTCGAGGCTGGCGCGCAGGCTACCGGCGTTGAAGATCGGCAGGTTGATCTGCGGCTGGAACAGCCACGTACCCGAACCGCCCTTGAACAGGCCGGACAGATCCGGGCTCAGGCTGCCCGCGTTGGCGGTCAGGCTGATGCTCGGGAAGAACGCTGCCCGCGCTGCGCCGATGTTGGCGTTGGCGGCCTTCAGGTTGTACTCGGCTTGCATGATGTCCGGACGACGTTGCAGCAGATCCGAGGGCAGACCGGGCGGTACGTCGCTGAGCAGGTCGTCGGCCAGCGGTTTGGCCGCTTGCAGATTGGCCGGGATACCGGTGCCGAGCAGCAGGGTCAGGCTGTTTTCATCCTGCGCGACCTGACGGGTATAACGCGCCAATTGGGCACGGGCGTTTTCCACCGAGGTACGCGACTGAGCCAGATCCAGTGCCGAAGCGACACCGACTTCATTGCTGCGGCTGGTCAGCTTAAAGCTTTCTTCGAAGGCACCGAGGGTGTCTTGCGTCAGCTTGAGCAGTTCTTTGTCGGCCTGCCAGGTCATATACGCATTGGCGACGCTGGCAACCAGGCTGATCTGGGTGCTGCGGCGCGCTTCTTCGGTGGCGAAGTATTGTTGCAGCGCTTGTTCGCTCAGGCTGCGAACCCGACCGAACAGGTCGAGTTCGTAGGCACTGACGCCGACCGTGGCGGAGTAGGAGCTGCTGATCATCGACTCGCCGGTCTGCGACGCACGCGCCGGCAGACGCTGACGACTGCCGCTGCCATTGGCCGAAACCGCCGGGAACAGGTCGGCGCGCTGGATGCGGTACTGGGCCGCATAAGCGTCGATGTTCAGTGCCGCAACACGCAGGTCGCGGTTGTTTTCCAGCGAGACCTGGATCAGCTGTTGCAGGGCCGGGTCATGGAAAAACTGCTTCCAGCCCTGCTCGGCAGCAGCTTGCGCCGGTGCCTGGGCCGGCGAATACGCCGGGCCCTGTGGGTACTGGCCTGCGACCGGAGCCTCAGGCTGCTGATAATCAGGTATCAGCGAGCAACCGCTCAGCACGAAGGCGGCGACTGCGAGGGAGAGTAGCGACTTGCTCATTGGCCAGCCTCTTTAGGAGTTTCTTTGGCGTCATCCTTGCCGGCGTTTTTGCGCTGGCCAATGGACGACACGGTGACGAAGAACAGTGGGACCCAGAAGATCGCCAGGATCGTGGCCGTGAGCATACCGCCGATTACGCCAGTACCGATCGCATGTTGACTGCCTGAACCTGCGCCGGTGGAGATCGCCAACGGTACAACACCGAGTACGAAGGCCAGCGAGGTCATGATGATCGGTCGCAGACGCATGCGGCACGCTTCAATCGCCGCATCGCGCAGACTGCGCCCTTGCTCATGCAGTTCCTTGGCGAATTCGACGATCAGAATGGCGTTTTTAGCCGCCAGACCGATAGTCGTCAACAGGCCCACCTGGAAGTACACGTCGTTGGACAGACCGCGCAGGCTGGTGGCCAACAGTGCACCGATGATCCCCAGTGGCACCACGAGCATGACCGCGATCGGAATCGACCAGCTTTCATACAGCGCCGCCAGACACAGGAACACCATCAGCAGCGACAGGGCGTACAGCGCTGGCGCTTGCGAGCCCGACAGACGTTCCTCGTAGGACAGACCGGTCCAGGAGATACCGACGCCGGCCGGCAGCTTCTTGGCAATCGCTTCGACTTCGGCCATCGCTTCACCGGTGGAGTAACCCGGCGCCGGAGAGCCGAGCACTTCCATCGCTTCTACGCCGTTGTAACGGGCCAGTTTCGGCGAGCCATAGATCCACTCGCCTTTGGCGAAGGCGGAGAACGGCACCATGGTCCCGGCACTGTTGCGTACGTACCACTTCTTCAAGTCTTCAGGGCTCATGCGAGCGCCAGCCTGACCTTGCACGTAAACCTTCTTGACCCGACCACGGTCGATGAAGTCGTTGACGTAGCTACTACCGAAGGAAATCGACAGCGTGCTGTTGATGTCGGAAAGGCTCAAGCCAAGGGCTCGGGCTTTCTCGTCATCGATTTCCAGATGGTATTGCGGTTCGTCGTTCAGGCCGTTCGGACGTACTTGGTAGAGCACCTTGCTCTGCGCCGCGAGACCGAGGAACTGGTTACGTGCTTGCATCAGTTTTTCGTGACCGATACCGGCGCGGTCCTGCAGGAACACGTCGAAACCGGTGGCGTTACCCAATTCCAGTACCGCTGGCGGGGCGAAGGCAAACACCATCGCATCGCGGAAACTGAAGAAGTGTTGTTGGGCACGCTGTGCAAGCGCGAACACGCTGTTGCTGGCGTCACGTTCGTGCCACGGCTTGAGCATGATGAACGCCAGACCCGAACTCTGACCGCGACCGGCGAAGTTGAAACCGTTCACGGTAAACACCGACGCCACTGCGCCTGCCTCTTTATCCAGCAGGTAGGAACGCATCTCGTCGACGACGACTTGGGTGCGTTCGGCACTGGAACCGGCCGGGGTTTGCACCTGCGCGAACAATACGCCTTGGTCTTCTTCCGGCAGGAACGCGGTTGGAATGCGAGTGAACAGCCAGATCATGCCGACAACAATCAGCAAATAGGCCAACAGATACGGGGCTTTGCGCTGCAGCATGTTGCCGACACCGCGCTCATAACTTCTGACACCACGGTCGAAGTTGCGGTTGAACCAGCCGAAGAAACCTTTTTTCGGTGTGTCGTGTTCACCTTTCGCAATCGGTTTGAGCATGGTGGCGCACAGCGCCGGGGTGAAAATCAGCGCAACCAGTACCGACAGGGCCATCGCCGAAACGATGGTGATCGAGAACTGCTTGTAGATCACACCCGTGGAGCCGCTGAAGAACGCCATCGGCAGCAGTACCGCCGACAGAACCAGGGCGATACCGACCAATGCGCCCTGGATCTGGCCCATGGACTTTTTGGTCGCTTCCTTCGGGGACAAGCCTTCTTCGGCCATCACGCGCTCGACGTTTTCCACCACGACGATCGCGTCGTCCACCAGCAAGCCGATGGCCAGCACCATACCGAACATGGTCAGCGTGTTGATGCTGAAACCGGCGGCAGCGAGGATGCCGAACGTGCCGAGCAATACCACCGGCACGGTCATCGTGGTGATGACGGTGGCGCGGAAGTTCTGCAGGAACAGGAACATCACCAGGAACACCAGTACGATCGCTTCAACCAGGGTTTCAACCACACCCTTGATCGACTCGGTCACCACCGGGGTGGTGTCATACGGGAACACCACTTCCATGCCTTGCGGGAAGAACGGCTTGAGATCGTCAATCGTTTTGCGCAGCGCTTTGGCTGTATCGAGGGCGTTGGCACCGTTGGCCAGTTTCACCGCCAGACCGGAAGCCGGTTTGCCGTTGAACTGGGCAGAAATGCTGGAGTTCTCTCCGCCCAGGCGCACGTCAGCAACGTCGCCGACACGCACTTGCGAACCATCCTGATTGACCTTCAGCAGAATAGCCTTGAACTGCTCGGCCGTTTGCAGACGGGTCTTGCCGATGATCGTGGCGTTCAGTTGCTGGCCAGGCAGCGCCGGCAAACCACCGAGCTGACCGGAGGAAACCTGAACGTTCTGCGACGAAATCGCGGCACTGACATCAGACGGGGTCAGGCTGTACTTGTTCAACTTGGCCGGGTCGAGCCAGATGCGCATCGCGTACTGGGCACCGAAGACCTGGAAGTCACCGACACCGGCAGTGCGCGAGATCGGGTCCTGCATGTTCGACACGATGTAGTTGGACAGGTCGTCCTTGTTCATGCTGCCGTCGCTCGACACCACGCCGATCACCATGAGGAAGTTTTTCACTGCCTTGGTCACACGGATACCTTGTTGCTGCACTTCCTGCGGCAACAGCGGAGTCGCGAGGTTCAGTTTGTTCTGAACCTGCACCTGCGCGGTGTCGGAGTTGGTGCCTTGCTCGAAGGTCGCGGTGATGGTCATGCTGCCGTCGGAGTTACTTTCCGACGATACATAACGCAGGTTGTCGATACCGTTGAGCTGTTGTTCGATCACCTGAACCACGGTGTCCTGCACGGTTTGCGCCGAAGCGCCCGGGTAGGTCACGGAGATCGCAATGGCCGGTGGCGCAATGCTCGGGTACTGGTTGATCGGCAACTTGAGGATCGATAGTGCCCCCACCAGCATGATCACCAAGGCAATTACCCAGGCGAAAATCGGACGGTCGATGAAGAATTTTGACATGGGTTACTCCCCTTTGCCGCCAGCGGCTTTATCAGCTGCCTGTGCGGGGGCCGGGTTCTTGGTGTCAACATTGGTCGCTTCGGTCGGATTGACCTGAACACCTGGGCGCACGTATTGCAGCCCCTCGGTGATCAGACGATCGCCAGCCTTCAGGCCGTCTTCGATCAGCCATTTGCTGCCGACGGTGCGGCTGGCCTTGAGCTGACGCAGTTCGACCTTGTTGTCGGCGCCGACGACCAGTGCGGTCGGGGTGCCTTTGAGGTCGCGGGTCACGCCTTGTTGCGGCGCCAGAATGGCGGCGGCGTTGACACCTGCCTGCAACTGGGCGCGGACGAACATGCCAGGCAGCAGGGTGTGGTCGGGGTTCGGGAAGACCGCGCGCAGGGTTACCGAACCGGTAGTCGGATCGACCGATACTTCGGAGAATTCCAGCTTACCGTCGAGCTTGTACTGGCTGCCGTCTTCCAGGGTCAGCTTGACCGCTGCAGCGTTTTCGCCGGATTTTTGCAGACGACCGCTTTCCAGCTCGCGGCGCAGTTCCAGCAATTCAACTGACGACTGGGTCACATCGACGTAGATCGGGTCGAGCTGCTGGATCGTCGCCATGGCGTCGGTCTGGCCGTTGCTGACCAGCGCACCTTCGGTCACCGAAGAGCGGCCGATACGGCCGGAGATCGGCGCATAAACCTTGGTGTAACGCACGTTGATCTGCGCGCTTTGCAGCGACGCTTCCGATTGCATGCGGTTGGCCACGGCGGTGTCGTATTCCTGGCGGCTGACGGCCTGTTCATCGACCAGTTGCTTGTAGCGGTCGGAGATCGACTTGGTCGAACGCAGGTTGGCTTCGGCGCTTTTCAGGGTGGCTTCATAGACCGACGGATCGATCTGGTACAGCTGCTGGCCGGCTTTAACGTCACCGCCTTCCTTGAACAGTCGCTTGAGAATGATGCCGTTGACCTGAGGGCGAACTTCAGCGATGCGGAACGCACTGGTGCGGCCCGGCAGTTCGGACGTGAGGGTGAAGGCTTGTGGTTGCAGGGTGACGACGCCGACCTGAGGAGGCGGAGCGGCTGGGGCCGCTTCTTCCTTTTTACATCCGCTGAGCAGCGATGCCAGGGCGACGGCAGTGACCAGAGCGGTAACAGCTGGCTTGAATTGCATGAAAATCCTCGGGTCAGGCGCGCGAAAAGCGCACAAGAAGTGTGGAAGTAAAAAAAACTGCCGGGTGGATAAGTAGCTTGCTAAGGAATATACTTACGTTCATGGTTGTTTGTAAACACCTTGGCGTCGTATCCACCCTGTTACAAAAAACGTCGCAAGGTTCGAAATTGTAGGCCGGGGAGTCGATCCGCGAGAGATCGCCCCCCTCTTTATTCAGCGGATATTCAGCCATCCCTGAAACATCCTGTTTGAGGTTTTACTGTCATGGTCCGTCGTACCAAAGAGGAAGCTCAAGAAACCCGCAGCCAGATTCTGGAAGCGGCAGAGAAAGCCTTCTATGAAAGGGGCGTCGCTCGTACGACGCTGGCGGATATCGCGAGCATGGCCGGCGTCACGCGCGGCGCCATATATTGGCATTTCAGCAACAAGGCCGACCTGGTCCAGGCCATGCTCGATAGCTTGCACGAGCCGCTGGATGAACTGGCCAAGGCCAGTGAGAGCGAGGATGAACTCGACCCGCTGGGCTGCATGCGTAAGCTGCTGATTCATTTGTTTCATCAAGTTGCTCTGGACCCGAAGACCCGGCGTATCAACGAAATTCTGTTTCATAAGTGCGAATTCACCGATGAAATGTGCGATCTGCGCCAGCAGCGCCGGACGGCCAGTCTCGATTGCAATGTGCGTATCGGGCTGACCCTGCGTAATGCGGTGAATCGCGGCCAGTTGCCAGAAGATCTCGACACTGCCCGAGCGGCCATCAGCATTCATGCTTATATCGATGGCCTCCTGTATGGCTGGCTGTTGGCCCCGGACAGCTTCGAACTGCATGCCGAAGCCGAGCGCTGGGTCGATACAGGGTTGGACATGCTGCGCCTGAGCCCCAGTTTGCGCCGATGAAAACAAGCGCGTAATGGGCACAGCTTATGTCAATTGGCCCGTTTTTATATACGTTTGCGGTTCGCAGTTTATCGGTAGCCAGCCACGCATTTTGTAGGGAATTTGTGTCGCCTGTGTGAAGGAATGTTAGCGGCCCCAATACCGGGCCCCAAGAAAAAGCCCCGGCTCTTGCGAGTCGGGGCTTTTGCGTTCCTGCATTAAGAGTTACAGCGTCGGATAGTCGATGTAGCCAACCGGGCCTTTGCCGTAAAACAGCTCAGGACGCGGCTCGTTCAGCGGCGCATCGGCCTTCAGGCGTGCCGGCAGATCCGGGTTGGCAATGAAGGGCACGCCGAACGCCACGGCGTCAGCCTTGCCGGCCGCCAGCCATTGATTGGCGCTGTCCTTGGTGAAACGTTCGTTGACGATGTACGGGCCGCCGAAAGCTTCCTTGAGTTGCGGGCCGAGGCTGTCGGCGCCTTCTTTCTCGCGCGAGCAGATAAACGCGATGCCGCGTTTGCCCAGCTCGCGAGCCACGTAAGTGAAGGTTTCAGCCAGATTGTCGTCGCCCATGTCGTGGGAGTCCGCACGCGGTGCCAGGTGCACACCAACACGCCCGGCGCCCCAGACTTCGATGGCGGCGTCAGTCACTTCCAGCAGCAGACGTGCACGGTTTTCCAGGGAACCACCGTAGTTGTCGGTGCGCTGGTTGGTGCTGCTTTGCAGGAACTGGTCGAGCAGGTAACCGTTGGCGCCATGGATTTCCACGCCGTCGAAACCGGCGGCTTTGGCGTTCTCGGCACCGGTGCGGTAGGCGTCGACGATGTCGGCGATCTCAGCGGTTTCCAGTGCGCGTGGGGTTGGGTAGTCGGCCAGTGGACGCACCAGGCTGACGTGACCTTTGGGCTGGATGGCGCTCGGTGCGACCGGCGCCTCACCGTTGAGGTACGAGGGGTGAGAAATCCGGCCGACGTGCCACAGTTGCAGGAAAATCTTGCCGCCAGCGCCGTGAATGGCTTTGGTCACGTTGGCCCAGCCGCGCACTTGATCGTTCGACCAGATGCCTGGGGTGTCCGGGTAACCGACGCCCATCGGTGTCACCGAAGTCGCTTCGCTCAGAATCAGGCCGGCAGAGGCGCGCTGCACGTAATACTCGGCCATCAGCGCGTTCGGCACGCGGCCTTCGTCGGCGCGGCAACGGGTCAGCGGGGCCATGATGATGCGATTGGACAGCTCGACGTCGCCCAGTTTGATCGGATCGAAAATAGTTGCCATGTGTACAACCCTCGTCAGTGAAGTGGTTAATCAGTGGGTAGCAGGAGCCAGACCGGCATTGCCGTTCTGACGGAAAGTAATCAGGGTCACCAGCAGGGCGAGCACTGCCAGGGCGGCTGCGGCCAGAGGCACGCTGGTCAGCCCGAAACCGTGGGCGATAACGCTGCCGCCGACCCAGGCGCCGAGGGCGTTACCGACGTTGAAGGCGCCGATATTCAGGGTCGACACCAGATTCGGTGCAGCCTTGCCGAAGGTCACCACGTTGATTTGCAGGGCCGGCACGGCAGCGAAGGAAGCGGTCGCCCAGAGGAACAGGGTGATTTCAGTCGGGATCAGCGCGACGCTGGTCCAGCTCAGCACAGTGGAAACCACCGCCATCGCCACGAACACGCCGATCAGGGTGGCGCCCAGGCGTTTGTCTGCCAGTTTGCCGCCGATGATGTTGCCGACCGTCAAACCGAGGCCGATCAACAGCAGGGTCCAGGTCACGCCTTTTGGCGAAACACCGGTGACATCGCCCAGCAACGGGGCGACGTAGGTGAAGAGGGTGAACATCGAGGCGGCGAACAGCGCGGTCATGCTTAGCGACAGCCAGATGCCGGCGCCTTTGAGGGCGGCGAGTTCGGCGCGCATGTCGAGTTTTTCTTCGTAACGCTTGGCCGGCAGGAAGCGGATCAGGCCGATCAGCGCAATCACACCGATGACGGTCACTGCCCAGAAGGTCGAACGCCAGCCGGCTTCCTGACCCAGCGCAGTCCCCAACGGCACTCCCAGCACGTTGGCCAGGGTCAGGCCGGTGAACATCAACGCGACTGCCGAAGCGCGTTTGTTCGGTGCCACCAGACCGGCCGCCACCACCGAGCCGATGCCGAAGAATGCACCGTGGCACAGCGCGGTGACGACACGGGCAAACATCAGCACGTTGTAATCACCTGCAATGGCGCAGAGCAGGTTGCCGACAATGAAGATGCCCATCAACGCAACCAATGCAGCCTTGCGCGGCAGTTTGGCGGTGGCCAGTGCCATGAACGGCGCACCGATGGCCACGCCCAAGGCGTAACCGGTCACCAGCCAGCCGGCGCCGGGGATCGACACACCAAGGTCGGCCGCCACATCGGGCAGCAGGCCCATGATGACGAACTCGGTGGTGCCGATGGCGAAGGCGCTCAAGGCCAGAATAAGTAGCGAGAGGGGCATGTGCATCAATTCCTTGGGGGAGCGCTGAGCTCTTTGACGATGGCGTCGAGGAACGCCTGAATCACGTCCTCGTTGCGCTTGAAGAAGTTCCACTGACCGGCCTTCTGGCTGCTGATCAGCCCGGCGCGTTGCAGCGTGGCGAGGTGGGCGGACACCGTCGACTGCGACAGGCCGCAGCGCTGGTCGATCTGCCCGGCACAGATGCCGTACTCGTGGTTGTGAATCTGTTCCGGAAACTGGACTTTGGGGTCTTTCAGCCAGATGAGGATGTCTCGTCGTACTGGGTGTGCCAGGGCTTTTATTATTTCGTCGAGGTCGAGGTTCATGGCTTGGCTCGTGATGTCTGTAGCGCTATATCGCGATGAGGCGAACTTTAAATCGGTATTTCGCGATATACCAATATGTTTTTGATCTGACGACCGTGTAAATCGGTATATCGGGTTATAACGATACGTTGAGTGTAACGATGAAGGCGCAGTGCTAAGCTGCGCCCATGAACTATCTCGCACATTTGCACCTCGGTGGCCAGCGCCCGGGCCAATTACTCGGCAGTTTGTATGGCGACTTCGTCAAAGGCCGGCTGCAGGGGCAGTTTGCGCCGGAGGTCGAGGCGGCCATCCAGTTGCACCGGCGGATTGATGTCTTCACCGATCGCCATCCGCAGGTGGACGTCGCGTTGCGGCGGTTTTGCGCTACTCGAAGACGTTATGCCGGGATCGTCCTCGACGTGTTTTTCGACCATTGTCTGGCGCGAGACTGGCGTTTGTACGCCGAGCAGCCGCTGGAGCAGTTCACGACGGACGTCTATCGGGTGCTATCGCTTGAGCGACAACTGCCCGAGCGTCTGGCGAAGATCGCGCCGCACATGGTTGCCAATGACTGGCTGGGGTCGTATCAGGAGTTTGAAGTGCTGGAGCAGGTGTTGCGCGGGATCTCCCGACGCTTGACCCGGCCGCAAGAGCTGGCGGGTGCGATGCAGGAATTGCGGCGTTTGTATGAGCCGTTGAGTGAGGATTTTGCGTTGTTCTACCCACAACTTCAGGATTTCGCCCGACACGCCGAGCCCTTGAAAACCTGATGTGGGAGCTTGCTCCCACAGGGGGCACGGCCGCTGTGGGAGCCTGTGTATCAGGCCGCGATTGCCGGGCGCATCGGGGTCTGTTGGGTGTCCGGGATCGCCCCAAACAACGCCTTCTGCACCGCCTGCTGTGCCTCGAACGCCAGCGCCGCCCGCTCGCGCCCCTGACAGGCAATCGGCTTGAGCAGATGCACTTCGACATCGCCGCAGTCATTGCTGAACAGACGCATCAAGTGCGACAGCAGGTCATCGTCACCAATGAACGGTGCCAACGCGTCGATTTCACCGTCACGCAGATAACGGATCGCTACCGGTTGCAGCATCACCTCGGAATCAATCGCCGCCGACAACAGGCGACCATGAAAGGTGCGCAGCGAACGGCCGTCGGTGGTGGTGCCTTCCGGGAACATCAGCAGCGGATGGTCGGTTTGCAGGTGACGGGTCATCTGCTTGCGGATCAACTGGCTATCGCCCGAACCCCGGCGGATGAACAGGCTGCCGGCCTTCGCCGCGAGCCAACCGGCGACCGGCCAGGTGCGTACTTCGGCCTTGGACAGAAACGACAGCGGCGTGAGCATGCCGAGCAGCGGAATATCCGTCCATGAAACGTGGTTGCTGACCCACAGCATCGGCTGTTTCGGCAGCTCGCCGTGAACGCTCACGCGAAAGGGCAGGGCGTTGCTCAGGCGCGCCATGAAAAAGCGCGACCAGCGCTGCCGGCGCTCCATCGAATGGGCCAGGCCAATGCGCTCAAACATCCCGAAAACACTGGCCATGGTCAACCCCAGCGTCACCACCAGCAGCACTCGCGCGACTCGCGCGTACACCCGCAAACGGCGCATTACACCGCTGCCTTGAAGTGCTTGGCGTAGCGCGGGCAGAGTTCATCGCGCTTGAGCAGGATGAACACGTCGGCGACCTGGAAGTCTTCGTCCCAGCACGGCTCGCCGCAGATTTTCGCGCCCAGGCGCATATAGGCCTTGAGCAGCGGCGGCATTTCAGCAATCACGTTGGAGGGAATATCCAGGGCCGGCAGCGGATTTTTCGGCTCGGCACGCAAATGTTCGGTGCACAGATAACGTTCACGCAGACGCTGCATGATCGCGTGAGCCTGCACGCCGCCGTCCTGCATCGGGATGCTCGCGCAGCCCATCAAATAGCTGTATCCGCCCTGATTGAGCACTTCGGCCAGTTCGCCCCACAGCACGGCGATGGTGCCGCCGTTGCGGTAGGCCGGGTCGACGCAGGTGCGGCCGATTTCCAGGATCGGGCCTTTCAAATGCGCCAGGCCATGCAGGCTGAATTCTTCTTCGCTGTAGAACTTGCCCAGGCTGCTGGCGGCGGTGTGGTCGAGCAAACGAGTGGTCGCCACCAGGCGGCCGGTGTTCAGGTCACGCACACCGATGTGGCTGCAGTGAACATCATAATCATCCATGTCCAGACCTCGTTCAGCGCCTTTCAGTTTGGCGTTGAACTCGCCGCTGAAGACGTTGAAGCGCAAGGCCTGGGCTTGCTGCAAGGCCTCGGCGCCGATCAGGCGTTCGGCTTGCAGGCGGCGTTCATTGCCGGTGTCGCTGATGCGGGCGATCTGAGTCATGTGAATCTCCGTACGGGCCTTTAACCCGTCGTGGGTTGCAGCCGATCGACTTTCTTTATGCAGCCGTGTTGTGCAAAGTCAGGCTATGTAGCCCCTGTGTCATCGCCATGAACGTTTGGTGATGCTTATATGACAACCCACGAGGAGCCTCTTATGCCTTGGCCCGATCTGCTTGAAAGCCGTGAACGATTGCCCGTCGTTGCTGACCTGGCGGAAGGTTTTGCGGCGTTGTTGCACACGCTGGGCAACGTCACGCCGTTCGAATTGGCGGTGGCGGGAGGGCGGTTGATGGCAACGCCGGGGCTGGCGTTTCTGGTCGGTTATCAAGCGGCGTTGCGCATGCTTTGGCCCAGCGCACCGCTGAGCCTTGGGGCGTTGTGTGCGACTGAACAGCGCAGTTTGCGCCCGGCGGATATGCAAACGCGGCTGACCGATTTGCATCTGAGCGGGCGCAAGGATTTCGTCACCGCTGGCGATGCGGCGGACTGGCTGCTGATCGCCGCGCGCAGTGAAGAACCCGGCCAGACGCCGCGCCTGAGCCTGGCGGTGGTGTATCCCGGCGAACCCGGTGTGCGTGTGGAAAAACTGCCGGCGCTGCCGTTGATGCCGGACATCAGCCATGGTCGGCTCCACCTCGATGGCGCCCTGTGCGAATTGCTCGCCGGGGATGGCTGGGATGCTTACGTCAAACCGTTCCGCACCCTGGAAGATGTCTATGTGTTGAGTGCGATGACCGCGTGGTTGTATGGCGTCGGGCAGGACAGCGATTGGCCACAAGCGCTGCAATTACGCTTGCTGGCGTTGTTGGCCGGGTGTGCCGAAATGAGTCGCCAGCCGCCCAATACCCGGGCCGGGCATGTGTTGCTGGGTGGGTTGTTTGCGCAGTTTGACGCGCTCAAGCCTGAAGTCGATCTAGCGTTGAGCGAGGGACATTCCGAGTGGGCGGCGATGTGGCAGCGTGATCAAGGCGTGATGCAATTGGCTTCGGGGGCCAGGGCCAAGCGGTTGGCCAAGGCTTTGGCGCAGGCCTGACCGGCCTCTTCGCGAGCACGCCCGCTGCCACAGTTTGATTGCATTTCAACTGAAGGAACTCGAACACTTGCTCGCGAAGAGGCCCTGAAAACACCACACATCTGTCATAAACCCCGACTACCCTCAGCAGGTTATTTTCAAGAGCTCTCACCATGTTCAAAGGCCTGCTCCTGCTGCTGATCAGCTTCACCGTTCAGGCCGGGCAATGGCCCGGCGAGCAATGGCCGACGGGCCCGCAGCTCACTGGCCCTGCGGTTGAGAAACTGGAGGCCTACGCTTTCCCGCCCCGCGACGAAACCACTCGCCAAGGTGTCCGCACCGACGCCTTGCTGATCATCCGCGATGGCCAGATCGTCTACGAACGCTACGCCGGCCCGACCACTGCCGACACCCCGCACCTGACCTGGTCGATCAGCAAAAGTCTGATGGCCACAGTCCTGGGTGTGGCGTACGGCGAAGGCCTGTTCAGGCTTGATGATCCCGCCGTGAAGTTTTACCCGGCGCTGGAAAAACACCCCGCCATCACAATGGCCGATCTGCTGCACTGGGCCTCTGGCCTCGACTGGCAGGAAGACTACGAATACGCGCCGCTCAAATCCTCGGTGGTGGCGATGCTTTATACCCGTGGTCATCGCGACATGGCAGCGTTCACGGCGAATCATGACCGCTTTGCGGCACCGGGACAGGCGTTCCGTTATTCCAGCGGCGACAGCAATCTGTTGTCGGCCGCGCTGAAAACCATTGTCGGTCCGCCGCGTTATCCGGACTATCCGTGGACGGCCCTGTTCGACCCGTTGGGCATCCGTCATGCCGTGTGGGAACGCGATGCCAGCGGTACGTTTGTCGCCTCGTCTTATGCCTACCTGACCGCACGGGATCTGGCGCGGGTCGGTCTGTTGATGGCCCGCGACGGGCGCTGGGCTGATCGGCAATTGCTGCCCAGGGATTGGCTCGCCTTCAACCTCAAACCCTTCGCCGGCTACAAGGCCCATCAGGACGAAGCCGTCCCCGGCGGCCACTGGTGGCTTAATCGCCCGGCGGACGGCGCGCCATCGCCGTGGCCCGACGCACCGCCCGACACCTTTGCCGCCCTCGGCCATTGGGGCCAGGCCTTGTACGTCATCCCCAGCGAAAACCTGGTGATCGTGCGCTACGCCGATGATCGCGACGGCCGCTATCGCCACAACGAATTGATCAAACGCGTGCTGGAGGCGGTGCAGCCATGAAGCGCTTCTTGCTGGTGCTGTCGGTCATGCTGTTGGGCTGGGTCGGATATGAACGCGAAAACCTGTGGGCCTTTCCCGACATCATCAGTGCCTACACCGCCAAGGAATATTGTTCGTGTCGCTACGTGATGAGCAACGAGGCCGAATACTGCCGGGGCTATGTGAAACAGTGGCTGCCGACCAGCCGTTTCACCGATGAGCCCGCCAGCAAGACCATCACCGTCAGCGGCATGGGGCGCAGCAACAGTGCCCGGTGGTTGGGCGAACGCCAAGGCTGCCGCCTCAATCCTTGATGTGCTCGTCCCCCGGTGGGAGCGGGCTCGCTCGCGAAGGCTGTGTGTCAGTCACCACAAATGTTGCCTGTGCCGGCGCTTTCGCGAGCAAGCCCGCCCACGGGAACTTTTCCAGTCAATGGACTGGTGGGGATTGAAAGTTTGCAATAACGCCACGGGCGGTTAATGTTCGGCTCAGGTTTATTGGCCCCACGAGTCTTTAATGTTCAACCGTTCCCTGTTTGCAACCCTGTCCAGCCTGTTTTTGGCCGCCGCTGCGCTGCCAGCGCAGGCCAATTGGTACCTGGATGGCGAGTCGTCGCGGCTGTCGTTCGTCAGCACGAAAAACGCCAGCCTTGCCGAAGTGCAGCGTTTTCTGGTGTTGCACGGCAAAGTCGACCCCAATGGTCGCGCCGAAGTCGAAGTCGAGCTGGATTCGATCAACAGCGGCATCCCCCTGCGTGACGAGCGTATGCGCAAGGAGCTGTTCCAGATCGAGCAGTTTCCCGCGGCGACCATCACCACCCGGATCGACCTGCGCCCGATCAACGATCTGGCCCCTGGCGCTCAGCTTGAATTACGTTTGCCGCTGACCGTCAACCTGCACGGCAAGCAACATGAATATCCGGCCGAGTTGCTCGCCACACGTCTGGATGACCGCCGTTTCCAAGTGGTGACGCTGGAGCCGCTGGTGATCAATGCCGAGGATTTCGATCTCGCTCCGGGGATTGAAAGCTTGCGCAAACTGGCCGGTCTGTCGGCCATCAGCCTGTCGGTGCCGGTGGGTGCGGTGCTGATCTTCACGGCGCGCTGACATGCGCGGCGCAGTGTTTCCGTGGCGTGACGGCAACCACTTCGAGTTGTTGATCGACGGCCCGCAATTCTTTGCGCGCATGCTCCAGAACATTGCCCAGGCCAAAGAACAGATCGAACTTGAGCTGTATCTGGTCGAGGCGGGCGCCTGTGCCGAAACCATCGTTCAAGCGCTGGTGCTGGCGGCCGAGCGCGGCGTGCGTGTGCGATGTCTGTTCGACGATTACGGCAGCCTCGCGTTTACCCATTCTCTGCGCCAGCGCCTGATCCAGGCCGGGGTCGAACTGCGTTTTTACAATCGTTTGAGCTGGCGGCGCTGGGTTGGCAATTTCTATCGTGATCATCGCAAGCTGCTGCTGGTTGACCGATGTTCGGCAGTGGTCGGCGGCACCGGCGTCACCGACGAGTTCTGGACCCCAGGCCATGCCACCAGCGAATGGCATGAGGTGATGGTGCAAATCAGCGGTCCATTGGTCATCGACTGGCAATTGCTGTTCGACCGGCAATGGATCGCCAACCGCTATCGTCGCGCCTGGCGCCCGGCCGCGCATTTTGGCCTGCCGCGGTTACCCCGTGTGCCGGATAAAGGCGAGGGCATGGGCCGCGTGGCTTACGCTGACGCCCGCCAGCATCGCGACATTCTGCAGTCGCTGTTCCGCGCCCTGAACAGTGGGCAGAAACGCATCTGGATGGCCACGCCGTATTTTCTGCCGACCTGGAAAATCCGCCGCTCCCTGCGCAAGGCCGCCGCCCGTGGTGTCGATGTGCGTTTACTGCTGACCGGCCCACGCACCGATCACCCGTCCGTGCGCTACGCCGGGCATCGCTACTACCCGCGCCTGCTCAAGGCCGGGGTGCAGATCTTCGAATACCAGCCGTGTTTCCTGCACCTGAAAATGGTGCTGGTGGACGAGTGGGTGAGCATCGGCTCGTGCAACTTCGATCACTGGAACCTGCGTTTCAATCTGGAGGCGAACCTGGAGGCACTCGATCCGTCGTTGACGGCGGCGGTGCGGGCGAGTTTCGAGAAGGACTTCGGCTTGAGTCAGCGGGTGAGTCTGGAGGAGTGGCAGCGTCGGCCGTTGTGGCACAGGGTCAAGCAGCGGGTGTGGGGGTGGGTGGATCGGTTGGTGGTCAACCTGCTGGACAGGCGCGGTTAACGCCAGCTCCGAAACCAGTGGATTCCAATGTGGGAGGGGGCTTGTTCCCGAAGGCGGCATGTCATTCAGCATTTATTTGGCTGATACACCGCATTCGGGAGCAAGCCCCCTCCCACAAAGGCCCCTCTCACGCAGGCGTGTGTGGCCTCAATAGTTACAGCAATTCGAAGCTCTGCTGCGTCACGTCCTGCGAATCAAGACCGATCTGCACGTTGAATTTGCCGGGCTCTGCCGCGTACTTGAGCTGAGCGTTGTAGAACTTCAGGTCATCCTCGGTGATGGTGAAGTGCACGACTTTCTGTTCGCCGGCCTTGAGCATGATTTTCTGGAAGTTCTTCAGTTCCTTCACCGGGCGGATCATCGAACCGGTGACGTCCTGAATGTACAACTGCACCACGGTTTCGCCGTCGCGCTTGCCGGTGTTTTTCACCGTGACACTGGCGTCGAGCTTGCCGGTGGCGTTCAGGGTGGTCGATGACAGCGCCATGTCGTTCAGGCTGAAACCGGTGTAGCTCAGGCCATAGCCGAACGGGAACAGCGGGCCGGTGATGTCATCGAAATATTGCGAGGTGTAGTTGCCCGGTTTGCCCGGCGTGAACGGCCGGCCAATGCTCAGGTGGTTGTAGTAGGTGGGAATCTGCCCGACGGAGCGCGGGAAGGTCACCGGCAGTTTGCCCGACGGGTTGTAGTCACCGAACAGCACATCGGCGATGGCGTTGCCGCCCTCGGTGCCGCTGAACCAGGTTTCCAGAATGGCGTCGGCCGATTCCTTTTCCTCAAGGATGGTCAGCGGACGGCCGTTCATCAGCACCAGTACCAGCGGTTTGCCGGTCGCTTTCAGGGCTCGGATCAACTCACGCTGAGTTTGCGGGATGTTCAGGTCGGTGCGGCTGGAGGATTCGTGTGACATGCCGCGGGATTCGCCCACTGCCGCAACGACCACGTCAGCGTCTTTGGCGGCTTTCACCGCTTCGTCGATCAACACGTTGGCCGGGCGCGGATCATCCACCACTTCCGGTGCATCGAAGTTGAGGAAGTTCAGGTAGTCGAGGACCTTCTTGTTGCTGGTGATGTTGGCGCCACGGGCGTAGATCAGGTTCGACTTGTCGCCGATGACCGCGCTCATGCCATCGAACAGCGTGACTGATTGCGCCGGCTTACCGGCCGCCGCCCAACTGCCCATCATGTCGATCGGCGCCTTGGCCAATGGGCCGACCAGCGCGATTTTCGCGGTTTTCTTCAGCGGCAGGGTTTCGTTCTGGTTTTTCAGCAGCACCAGGCTGCGACGCGCCACTTCACGGGCCTCGCGACGGTGCAGGCGACTTTCGGCATAGGTGTCGGCCGGATCGTCTTCAGCCTTGCCGATGCGCAGGTACGGGTCCTTGAACAAGCCCATGTCGTACTTGGCCGCGAGCACTTCGCGCACGGCATTGTCGATGTCTTTCTGTTCGATCTCGCCGGACTTGAGCAGGCCCGGCAGCTCTTTGCCGTACAGGGTGTCGTTCATGCTCATGTCGATGCCGGCCTTGATCGCCAGCTTCGCCGCTTCACGACCGTCGCGGGCCACGCCGTGCTTGATCAGCTCGAAGATCGCACCGTGGTCGCTGACCGCCAGGCCTTTGAAGCCCCAGTCCTTGCGTAGCAAATCGTTCATCAGCCAGGTGTTGGCGGTGGCCGGAATGCCGTTGATCGAGTTCAACGCGACCATCACGCCGCCGGCGCCGGCATCAATCGCGGCGCGGTACGGTGGCAGGTAATCCTGGTACATCTTCACCGGGCTCATGTCCACGGTGTTGTAGTCACGACCACCCTCGACCGCGCCGTACAGGGCAAAGTGCTTGACGCTGGCCATGATGCTGTCGGCGGCGCTCGGGGTCTGGCCCTGATAAGCCTTGACCATGACTTTGGCGATGCGCGAGGTCAGGTAGGTGTCCTCACCGAAACCTTCGGAGCTGCGGCCCCAACGCGGATCGCGGGAGATGTCGACCATCGGCGCGAAGGTGATGTCGAGGCTGTCGGCCGCCGCTTCTTTGGCCGCCACGCGTCCGGACAGGCCGATGGCGTCCATGTCCCAGCTCGATGCCAGGGCCAGCGGAATCGGGAAAATCGTACGGTGACCGTGGATCACGTCGTACGCAAAAAACATCGGAATCTTCAGACGGCTGCGCATGGCCGCGTCCTGCATCGGCCGGTTTTCCGGGCGAGTGATGGAGTTGAACGTGCCGCCGATGTTGCCCGCGGCGATTTCCTTGCGGATCAGTTCGCGGGGCATTTGCGGGCCGATGCTGATCAGGCGCAACTGGCCGATCTTCTCCTCGAGGGTCATTTGGCTCATCAGGTGGCTGATGAACGCGTCCTTGTTTTCCAGGGGCGCCGGGGTCGTGGCGGCCAATACGTGATGACTGGCCAGGCTGACGAGCAGACCCAGCAAACACAGCTTCTTCATGAATGTTTTTCTCAAGGGCCCAAGCGGCAATGCAATGCCGGCCAGCCAAAATGTTGGGAGCGACTATTGTTGTTCGGGTGCCGGCTCAAAAATACCGAGCCAAAAAACCACAGCCGACACTCGGTAGCGTGAACGCGCAGGGCACTTTTTAGCCCATTCGCCCGTCGCATTCCAGTGACGAGGCCGATTATGCCCCAAGAGCCGGCCCCGAAGTTTTCGCCGACGGTTTTTAATGAAATGTGCCAAGGAGCATCACTTTGATGAATGTCAGCCCAATCAACCGCTCGCGTCTGCAGGTCGCCACATTGCTGGTGCTGGCCACGCTATTGACCGCGTGCGGCATCAACAACATCCCGACCCTCGACGAGCAGGCCAAAGCGGCCTGGAGCCAAGTGCAGAACCAGTACCAGCGCCGCGCCGACCTGATCCCCAATCTGGTCGAAACGGTGAAAGGCTACGCCAAGCATGAAGAGGCGACCCTGACCGCCGTGATCGAGGCGCGGGCCAAGGCGACGTCGATCCAGGTGGATGCCAGCACCCTCGACAACCCGCAAAAGCTCAAGCAGTTCCAACAGGCACAGGATCAACTGAGCGGCGCGTTGAGCCGTTTGATGGTGGTCTCTGAGCGTTATCCGGACCTGAAGGCCAACCAGAACTTTCTGGCCCTGCAGTCGCAGCTTGAGGGCACGGAAAACCGTATCGCCGTGGCGCGGCGCGATTTCATTCTGGCGGTGCAGAAATACAACACTGAAATCCGCACCTTCCCGGGACGCCTCTGGCACAGCGTGATGTACAGCGACCTGCCGATCCGCGAAACCTTTGAAGCCACCACCCCCGGTGCAGAAAAGGCGCCCGAAGTGAAGTTCTGATCCGAGGTTGCCCATGCGTGTGTTGAAAATGGGCCTGGTGCTGATGCTGTGGCTGTTCGCCGTCAGCGCCCGGGCCGAGTTGACGTTCCCGGCGCTGAGCGGGCGGGTGGTGGATGACGCGCAGATGATCGAGCCGTCAGTGCGTGCGCAACTGAGCCAGCAGTTGCAGGCGCACGAACAGGCGACCGGCGAGCAATTGGTCGTGGTGACGCTGCCGGATCTGCAAGGCACCACCATCGAAGATTTTGGCGTGCAACTGGGCCGGCACTGGGGCATCGGCCAGAAAGACAAAAACAACGGCGCATTGCTTATCGTCGCCCGGGACGAGCGCAAATTGCGCATTGAAGTCGGTTATGGCCTGGAGGACCGGCTGACCGATGCGCAGGCGTCGGTGATCATCCATCAAGTCATCACCCCCGCGTTCAAGACCGGCCACTTCAGCAAAGGCATCAGCGATGGCGTCGCGGCGATGCTGGTGGTGCTGGGGGGCAATCCGCTGGACGAACCGTCAACGGTGTATGAACCCGGCGGTGATCCTTCCGATGATTTCATCTCGCGGCACCCGACGTTGTTCGTGTTTTTAGTGATGTTGTTCATCCTGACGGTGTTTGTCTGCCAGATGCTCGGTATCCTTCCCGCCGGCCGTGGCGGCTCCGGTGGTGGCGGAGGCTTTGGCGGTGGAGGTTTTGGCGGCGGCAGTGGAGGCGGGGGCTTTAGCGGCGGCGGGGGCAGTTTCGGCGGCGGTGGTTCGTCGGGCGGCTGGTGAGCACACAACAATAATGAGCAGGCACTCTTTGACATGGCATTACTGACTGAACACGAACAACGCAAAGTCGCCGAGGCGATCGCCCGCGTCGAGCGCGACACCGATGCGGAACTGGTGACCGTGCTGGCCGCCCGCGCCGACGATTACGCGTACATCCCGTTGCTGTGGGCCAGCCTGCTGGCGCTGGTGGTACCAGGCGTTGTGCATTACCTGACCGGCTGGCTCACCATGCGCAGTCTGCTGCTGGTGCAGTGGGGCATTTTCATTGTGCTGTGCCTGTTGTTTCGCTTGCCCAAGATCACCACTCATCTGGTGCCTCGCCGGGTGCGTCACTGGCGCGCCTCGAATCTGGCGCGTCGGCAGTTTCTCGAACAGAACCTGCATCACACGGTGGGCAGCACCGGGATGCTGATTTTTGTCTGCGAGGCTGAGCGGTACGTGGAGATTCTGGTGGATGAGGGGATTTCCCGGCGACTGGACAATAAAAGCTGGGATGCCATTGTCGCGGCGTTTACCGAGCAGGTGCGGCAGGGGCGCACGCTGCAAGGGTTTGTCACCTGCATCGAGGCGTGTGGCGAATTGCTCAAAGTGCATGTGCCGGTGACGCAGGTACGCAATGAATTGCCGAATCGGTTGGTGGTGTTGGGTTAAATCTCAGGGCGCAGCAGTCCCTTGTGGTGAGGGGGCCGGCGCAGTTTATGCCGTTCGGTAAATAAGAGCGTGTCCCCAACCCGCATCCCCCCTAAAATACCCGCCATTCCCGATTCGCCCCGTCCGAGGCCGCTTGTTCATGTCCGTCACCGCCCCCACCGCGCCATCTGCGCCGGATCACCACGCCCAGTTCATCGAACTGCTGCAAACCAGCCTCGAACAGAACGGCTTCATCAAACTGGTGCTGGCCAAGTACGTCGGCGAAGAGGCGGATTTGCAACGGGTCATCATCAAACCAGTGACGGTCAAGGCGCAGCCTAACCTGTCCTTTGTTTATCGCTACAAGACCCGCGACATCACCAAGAACCTGCCGTTGCTGGAAGGCGTAGCGATGATCGCCGCGCTGGTGCCGGCCTCGTTCAAAAATGCGCATTTGCTGGCGTTGACTGACGAAGCACAGCTCGAATACAGCAAAAAGGGCAAGCCTTCGCTCTTCAGGAGCAAACCTCAGCAATTGCGTGAGGCTCCGTCCGCTGAGCACAACCGTGAGAAAAACCGCTTTCTGGAGCTGAGCCGTCCGTTCCTCAAGGATCTGGGCGTAACCAACGCGCAGCATGAGCTGATCCCGGCCATGTCGCGCAAGTGGAAGCAGATCAACAAGTTCATCGAAGTGTTCAGCCATGCCCTGACCTCGTCACCGCTGGCGCTGGACAAACCGGTGCGGGTCGCGGATTTCGGTTCGGGCAAGGGTTACCTGACGTTTGCGATTCACGACTACTTGCGCAACACCTTGAAGGCCGAGGGCGAAGTCACCGGCGTCGAGTTGCGTGAAGATATGGTCAACCTGTGCAATAGCGCTGCGGCAAAGCTGGATCACCCTGGGCTGGTATTCAAATGCGGTGACGTGCGCAGTGTCGCGCCGAGCGAGCTGGACGTGATGATCGCCCTGCATGCCTGCGACATCGCCACCGATTACGCCATCCACACGGGCATCCGTTCGGGCGCCTCAATCATCATGTGCTCGCCGTGCTGCCACAAACAGATCCGCTTGCAGATCCAGAGCCCGGCGCTGCTCAAGCCAATGCTGCAATACGGTTTGCACCTGGGGCAGCAAGCGGAGATGGTCACCGACAGTCTGCGTGCGCTGTTCCTTGAGGCCTGTGGTTACGAAACCAAGGTGTTCGAGTTCATCTCGCTGGATCACACCAACAAGAACAAGATGATTCTGGCGGTCAAACGCGCCGAACCGGTGGACCCGGCTCAGTTGCTGGTGAAGATTCAGGAATTGAAGGCGTTCTACAACATCAGCGAGCACTGCCTGGAAACCCTGCTGCGCGCGGATGGTTACCTCTGATCCTGTGACAGCGGCGGTGCGCCGATTCGACTTGCTCGCGAAGGCGTGCTGACAGTCAACGAAGCTGTCGGTTGTCAGGGCCCCTTCGCGAGCAAGCTCGCCCCAGAGTATTTGCGTCCCACACACAACCTGTGATCGACGCAGAACCTGTGTGCTGGCTTGCCCGCGAAGAACGATAACTCGGTAGTAGTCGGTTATTACCTGCTCGTCCCGATAAGGTCTACCTTGAATACTCCCGCAAGCCCTTTCCCAGAGGAGTCCTCCCCATGGCCGCGAAAAAGATCCTGATGCTGGTCGGCGATTACGTCGAAGATTACGAAGTCATGGTGCCGTTCCAGGCCCTGCAAATGGTCGGTCACACCGTCCACGCCGTGTGCCCGGACAAGGCTGCCGGCAACACCGTGCGCACCGCCATCCATGACTTTGAAGGCGATCAGACCTACAGCGAAAAACCCGGTCACCTGTTCGCACTCAATTTCGATTTCGCCAAGGTCAGCGAGGCCGATTACGATGCGCTGCTGATTCCCGGCGGTCGTGCCCCGGAATACCTGCGTCTGAACGAAAAAGTCCTCGAACTGGTGCGCGCCTTCGACAAGGCCGGCAAGCCGATTGCCGCTGTTTGCCACGGCGCCCAGTTGCTGGCGGCTGCGGGCGTGCTAAAAGGACGTGAATGCAGCGCCTATCCGGCTTGCGCGCCGGAAGTCCGACTGGCGGGCGGCACGTACATCGACATCCCCGTGACCGACGGCCACGTTCAAGGCAATCTGGCCACCGCGCCGGCCTGGCCTGCGCATCCGAACTGGCTGGCCGGGTTCCTCGGTCTGCTCGGCACCCAAATCACCCTGTAACGAGGATTCGCCCATGTGCGAGCTCTACGTCAAGGCCGACCCGATCCTCTACGAATCGCGCTCGCGTTCATTGCGCATCTGCGGGGTGGTGACGACGTTGCGCCTGGAGAACCAGTTCTGGGACATCCTGCGCGAAATCGCCGAGGTCGACGGTATGACCACTAACCAGTTGATCGCCAAACTGTACGAAGAGGTGATGGATTATCGCGGGGAGGTGGTGAACTTTGCGTCGTTCTTGCGGGTGAGTTGTACGCGGTATCTGAGTCAGCGTCGGGTGGCTGAGACGCCGTTGTCGGTGGTGCGGGCGCGGGTGAAATAGCCGGGGCCGAGTCGCCTCATTCGCGAGCAAGCCTGCGCCCACACGGGGAATGCGTTCCAGATGTGGGAGCCGCTTGCTTGCGAAGAGGCTGGTTCAGGCGACAGAAGTCTGAGGCTGGTCTTTACTCATTGGCGCGAAACCTCTCAACCGCCAAGGAGAAACGAGCATGTCCGGATGGTACGAAGTCAGTAAAAGCAGCAACGGCCAGTTCAGGTTTGTGCTGAAAGCCGCCAACGCTGAAACCATTCTCACCAGCGAGCTCTACACCACCCGCGCGGCAGCCGACAATGGCATTGCTTCGGTGCAGACCAACAGCCCGCTGGATGAACGCTACGAGAAAAAAACGACGAAGGACGGGCATCCGTACTTCAACCTCAAGGCCGCCAATCATCAGATCATCGGCAGCAGCGAGTCGTACTCCTCAGACGCCGCTTGCGCCAAAGGCATCGCCAGCGTCAAGGCCAACGGGCCAACCACAACCATCAAGGACAAGACCCTGCCGGTCCTCTAAGGAACGCTGAAGGTCAACAGGTGGGCGGGCTTGCTCGCGAAGGCGTCAGGCCCGCGGACATCAGACCTCGACGGGCACCGAAAGCTTGGGGCTCCCCAACGCATGTGTCTTGGCATCAAAAAACCGCAACTCAACCCCAGTCCCTTCAAACACCTTGGCGTAATGCCGCTTCTGATGCTGAATGAACGCCGCACTGCGCGGATAAATCGAGATCGCCACGGCGTTCGGTTTCGCCAAACGCAGCGCCCGGACAATGTGAGCGTCCTGTTCACTCAAGGCATGGCCGAAGATGCATAAACTGTCGCCATGCCCCAATAACTGCGCATAACAGAACGACAGATAATCCGAGCTGCGAATGGTTTTGAGTTTTTCGGCACTTGGCCCTTCAGCGACGAACAGCGGCACGTCATCCAGGGTTTTGATCGTGTTGTTGATCGCAAAACTGCCGAGCAGCGTGCCCTCGGTGGAGGTCAGTTTGCGCGCGGTGCCGTCCTGATTGCGCACCAGGTGCAGACCACCGTGCAGATACAGCAAGCGCGGTTTTTCAGTCGCACTTTCACTCAGATCAAAACTTGCATTCGTGCCATTGAACAGATCGTCAATGGCCTCGCTTTTGTGCTGCAGCGCCCAATAGTTGAGCAAGTCGTAATTGGTGGTAAACACCGTGCGATAGCGCGCCAGTTCTTCGTTGAGCGTGGTCAGCGTCGAGGCCTGAACCCGTCGCCACGGGATATGAACGGCGTGCACGGTGTTGATCAGCGCTTCCTTGATCGCGTAGTAGCGATTGCGCGGTGCGGCTGAGCTGATGGCCAGTGCCTTGTTCACCCGGCTGGTGGTTTTCAGTGCGCCCAGTACCTGCTCGAAGCTGCGCGTGTGCATCGCGTCGAACACGGCCAGTTCCGACGGGCTCAGCGGTTTCTCTGTCACGGTGCGGGCATTTTCGAACAGCGAGTCGTAGCCGAAGTCGTCCCACACGGCGCGGCTGGCGCCGTTACCCACCAGCAAACCCTTGAAGTCGGTCGCGGTGCGCAAGGCATTCCAGTCTTCGAGAGTGGCGTCGACATCCAGAAAATCGGTCATTGCGTGGGAGGTCTCAAAACAAAGGGGCTGATGGGCGGCGACTTTATCACGAGCGGGCATTGAGCCAGATCAACATCCGCCGTGACCGATCAGTCGATCCTGTGTGCGTCCGCCGGATCGCAGCAGTCGATTCGGCCCCAGTCAGGAGAGGCGCATGAGCAGCACTTTTTTCATTCCAGCCGTAAATATAATGGGCAGCGGATGCCTGGATGAAGCCATGGTCGCGATCCGCAACTATGGTTTTCGCAAGGCGCTGATCGTCACCGACGCGGGGCTGGCCAAGGCGGGCGTGGCGGCGATGGTCGCCGAGAAACTGGCGATGCAGGACATCGATTCGGTGATCTTCGACGGCGCCAAACCGAACCCCAGCATCGCCAACGTCGAATCAGGGCTGGGGCTGCTCAAGGAAAGCCGCTGTGATTTCGTGGTGTCGCTGGGCGGTGGTTCACCCCACGACTGCGCCAAGGGCATCGCCTTGTGTGCCACGAATGGCGGGCAGATCCGCGACTACGAAGGGGTCGACCAATCCACAAAGCCGCAACTGCCGCTGGTCGCCATCAACACCACCGCCGGCACCGCCAGCGAGATGACCCGGTTCTGCATCATCACCGACGAATCGCGCCACGTAAAAATGGCCATCGTCGACCGCAACGTCACGCCGCTGCTGTCGGTCAACGACCCGGCGCTGATGGTGGCCATGCCGAAAAGCCTGACCGCCGCCACCGGCATGGACGCGCTGACCCACGCCATCGAAGCCTATGTGTCGACCGCCGCCAACCCGATCACCGACGCCTGCGCGCTGAAGGCCATGACCCTGATCAGCAACAATCTGCGCCTGGCCGTGCGCGATGGCAGCGACCTCACCGCGCGGGAGAACATGGCCTACGCGCAGTTCCTCGCGGGCATGGCGTTCAACAACGCTTCGCTCGGCTTCGTGCATGCGATGGCGCACCAGTTGGGCGGTTTCTACGACTTGCCCCATGGCGTGTGCAACGCCGTGTTGCTGCCTCATGTGCAGACGTTTAACGCGTTGGTGTGTGCTGAACGTTTGACCGATGTGGCGCAGGCCATGGGGGCCGATGTTCGCGGTTTCAGCCCTGAAGAGGGCGCTCAGGCGGCGATCAACGCGATCCGTTGTCTGGCCGGCGACGTCGAGATCCCCGGTGGTTTGCGTGAACTGGGCGCCAAACTCACGGACATCCCGATCCTGGCCACCAATGCTCTGAAAGACGCGTGCGGCCTGACCAACCCACGGGCGGCGGATCAGCGCCAGATCGAGGAGATTTTCCGCAACGCGTTTTGAAGTGCGCGGATTGGGCGAACAGCCTTGAATGGATTGTTCGCCTGGTTTATGTACCCTTTGGCGACCGTAAATGTCCGGATACGCGCCCAATCGGAAACCTTGCCCGCCACGCGGTGAATGGCCGAAATCCGATGGGGGCCTGCCGACATCGATGCCTGTGTTCGCCAACTCAGGTCACCCTCCACCGTTGCCGAGGCAATCCACAGGTTGGCGTCGAGGTCAATAATGTCCACGATGCCACCGGGCTGTCGTACATCGCCTGATAGAACCGCAGCGTTATCCGTCTGTCCTCCTTCCTGCGGCGTGCCAATCGCAGGTGCAGCGACATCCGGTTGCAGGAGGACATTAAACAAACGAACGTCAGTCCATGGGGATGTTTCGTCGTCGAACGTTTGGCGGGCGTGAATACGGTGTGGTCCCTGCGCAAGATCGCCACTGAAACTAAAGGCCCATCGGCCATTTGCATTGACGGGGCCTTTTCCGTGCAACTGTGTGTTTTCGATGTCCCACACTTCGACAAAAGCCATAGGTACACCGACGCCCAGTAAGAGTGTTGCCGGGCCCGTTTTGGTGTCTGCGGCAGGGTCGGTGATGACGGGGGCAGGTACGGACTCAATGTTGGAGTGGGGCGAAGTGCTCATGATGTGCTCTCGTTGCCGGGTGGAGTGAAGCGAGAGGTTGGCACGGTTCTTTTGCTGGAGAACCTGTAAGAAGTAACAGTTCTTTAGGTTTTTTTGTTCGATGAATAATTGCGATTTCTTCTAAAAGACTGTCATTTCTATCAGTTGTGGTCTGTGGTTGACTCGGATCGAATGGCCCGGGAAACGGATCAAACCCGATCTCGTAAGGAGCCTACGAACATGTCACGAACCAACGCACGTGAAGCGCAGTCAGCCGGTGAAATCGATCGTTCCTTTGCAAATGCCGGGTTGCAAACGCTGCAATTCCCAGGTGCACGCAAGACCGTCGGTCAGGGTGTCGCGACAACGCCCACCGGTCAGATGATGGTTTGTGCGACCGTCACCGATGCATCGGGCAATGTGTGTTATGGCTTGGCGCGTCTGCTCGCCGATGGTCATCTTGATACGACGTTTGGCCAGGCCGGCTATGTCGTGGGGCAATACAGGCGTGATGTGCCCTCACACGGCGGGACACTCAGCATCGATGCAAGCGGCGGGATCTGGGTGTGCGGACTCATCAAAGGGACGTCTGTCGATTACGAGCAAGTCATTGCGCGCTTTCTGCCGGACGGTTCGCCTGATCTTGAGTTCGGTGACGGTCAGAGCGGTTACAAAATTGTTCCCATGCGCGTTCCTTCTCTCTTCGGTGCGGTGGCCGCAAGCCTTGAATTGGTGCAATCGGACCAAAAAGCGGCGGCGCACGACAGGTTGCTTTTCGCCACGTCGAAACAGGGGGGCGCGCTGCTTGCGCGCTTTTTCCTCGATGGCAGCGATGACACCGCGTTTAATGCCAACGGCTGGATCTACATCACGCACCCCGGCGTCGCCATCCAGTTGCAAGGCGTCACGCAACTGAACAGTGGGCTGATACTGGTTTATGGCAAGACAGAAGTCACCCATCAGGGGTGGATCATGGCGTTCGACAATGCCGGACAGGTTGCGAAGTCATTCGGCAATGACGGTACGTTGTTGTTGAACATTCGCAATGAAGGCACGCCGCTGGAAAGCTCGGTGAACGGCATCGTAGAGCAGTCGGCACAGCGCTTACTCTTGATCGGCGCCGCTGTCGAGGCGGCAGGCGGGGAGAAACGTCAACATGCGTTCATGACCGGTATCACCCACGGCGGCGAAATTGATCCGTCGTTCAATGGCGGCGCGCCGGTTCTTAGCGCTTCGACGCAACCGCAGGAACTCAAGAGCTGGGTTGCTGGGTTTGCAGTGGGTGATTCTGCGGATCAGCGCATAGTCACCGTGGGTCAGACCTCGGGTGGGCATCGCAATCTGCTGACGGGGGGCTTCCTGAAGGATGGGGCGGTGGACGAGTCGTTTGATCTCGGGGGCACGGCCGAGATCGACTGGATCGCCCGCGATGCCTGCTTGCAAGACGCTTCGGTCGTGGTGCTGGGAACAAAGAACGAATCCGCACAGTTGATCCGCTTGCTGACCCACAGTTGATAGGGCGTTGAAACACGGTTTCTTGGGGGGATGAGCGGTCTCGCGATGACAGTGCATTGCGTGGTACCGGCTAGCTCCACTGGTGTGTCGGGACCGAATCAGCGACTGGCCATTTAGCATTCACTCGGTTGAAACCGTTCGTTCAGGAGGGGATAGTGCGCGGCTGAAAAGCTATCGAGGAGCGGGATGTGACAATGAAGTCTGGATTGATCGGCAGTGTGGCGCTGTGTGGGTGGCTGATGGCGGGGCAGGTGTTTGCCGATTGCACGCCGGCGCCGGTAATGGGTGACGAGGATTTGTCAGTCTGCAAGGACTGGCCGGCTTACCCGGGACTGACCATCAGCGCCAAAACCCGGTTCACGCCTGCCGCCGCTGGCGCGCTCAGCACCCATGATCTGGACCTGTCGGTGCTGAAAGACGCGCAACCGAAGCCGGTTGCGACTTACCACCAGGCCACTGCTTTCGTGATGGATGGCGCCAGCTTGCGCGAGCTGACACTGGATACGGCGCGCTACAAACTCGCCCCCGACCTTCGCGCATTTGGTCTACGTGCACGACTCACCAATGGTTCTCGCCTCAATCCGATGGATGAAAGCCAGCTCTCGCTTTACGTCAGGGAGGGCGAAAAATTGCGCCCAGTCCTGCGTCAGTTGGTGGTTTATGAGTACGGCGGCGAGTGGGATGACAACTGCGCTGGGGAGCGCTTCGAGATCTCAAGAACTATCGATATCGCTAAAACGAGCTCCCACGGTTACGCAGACTTGATCGTCAAAACCCAGCAAACAGGCACGAAAAGCGAAGGTGAAGGGGACGCGTGTGAAGATAAAACCACCGTCTACAAACCGGTTTTGACAACCTTGCGTTATGACGGAAAGTCTTACGTCCTGCCGCCAGGTTTCAAAGGTCTGTAGCCAGCCTGCCAACAACGATTTTTATCAAGGAAGAACCATGTCTACCCCCACCAGACTCCTTATCGCCCTCGGTTTTCTGGCTGTCACTGCCCAAGCCCAAGCCGCCTGCACCACAAACGCTTTCGACGGCCAATCACTGTCACGCTGCATCGTCTGGCCGGCCTTCCCGAGTCAGGCGATCGCGGTCAAGTCCACCTACCTTGCTGATGCCGGTGGCGACGATGCAGGGGTGTTCGATCTGGATCTGGCGATCGTCAACGCCAGCAATGCCAAACCCGTCGCCACTTACCGTAAACCGGGCGCGTACAACTCCGATGCCGTGCGGTTTGATGATCTGCGTGTCGACACAGGCCGCTACCGACTGGCGCCGGATGTCCGTGCTTTTGGCCTGCGTTCGAAGTTCGTCCACAGTTCCCGCGCCATTCCCTACGAGAAAACCGATCTGGCGCTGTATGTCCGCGAGGGCAATACCTTGCGCCCGGTGCTGGAAGGTTTGGTGATCTACAAGAACAACGGCGAATTCATGAGTGATTGCGAGGGTTACGCCAGGAAGATCCGCAGAACCATCGAGGTCGGTTCATCAAGTCACTACGGTTTCGCCGATCTGATCGTCACCACCAGCGGCACCAAAATGAAAAACACCCAATCGGGAAAACAGTGCGTTTCAAAAAACACCAACCTGAAGAAAACCCGAATCACCCTGACCTACGACGGCCAACAATACGTCGTGCCTGAAGACCTCAGAGGTTACTGAACCGATGCTCACAGGCCTCAATCCGTCAATGAGCCCAGCTGCAGCTAGGGGGCAGACCGCGATATGCCGAATCTGCATGTCGGCATGCGTTTCTACGACGAGTCCTGACCCGACGCGTTGAGCTGATATAGACTGGCCGTCATTTGCGTCGTCATGTGCAGGTGTTCCATGACCCCATCGTTGTTAATGGCCGTACTGGCCTCGGGTTTCATTTATGGCATCACGCCGGGGCCTGGTGTGCTGGCGGTGTTCGGCATCGGCGCGGCGCATGGGCGCAGAGCGGGGGCAGGGTTTCTGTGTGGTCATCTGCTCGGGGATGTGGTTTGGTGCAGCACGGCGTTGATCGCGATTGTTGGCGCCCGGGAAATCGGCAGCACCGCATTTGATGTGCTCGGCGTGCTCAGCGGGGTGTATCTGTTCTGGCTCGGTTGGCGGGCGGTGCGTGCCCAGCGCCGCAACGATGACGAACCGCAAGGCGCGGCGCGCAGGCCGTTCTGGCACGGCATTGTGTTCGGCCTGACCAACCCCAAGGCTTACCCGGTCGCGGTGGCGACATTTACCGCGCTGTTATCCAGCCGCGCCGAATTGCTCAACTGGTCGATGCTGCCGGCGCTGATCGCCTTGAGCTTTCTGGGCGGGTTGTCGGCTTACGCTATCCTCACCGGCGTTGTCGGCGCGCAGCGGGTGCGCGCGCTGTATCAACGGCATGAGCGGCTGATCACCCGTTTGTGTGGCGTGATGTTCATGGGGTTCGCCATCAATGCGCTGGTGCATGCACTGCCAGGGCTGATGCCGAACAGGGCTTGATTTTGTTTGCAGGGATGAGCACTCACAAGGTCAGGGATGGTTGATAAACGCTACATGACTTGGACTCCCACGCTGAACCATGGAAAGCCCAAACTCCGCGCCATTGGCGAGTTTCATCGACCTGTTGCTGGACGCCGTTTGTGCAGTCGATAAGCAAGGCCGCTTCGTTTTTGTCAGCGCGGCCTGCGAGCGGGTTTTCGGCTACACGCCAGACGAGTTGATCGGCCGTCCGATGATCGAACTGGTGCACCCGGCTGATCGTCAGCGCACCCTGGCGGCCGCCAGTCAAATCATGGGCGGTGAGCCCAAGCACAACTTCGAGAACCGCTACATACGCAAGGATGGCAGCGTGGCCCACATCCTCTGGTCGGCGCGCTGGTCGGAGGTCGATCAACTGCGCATTGCCGTGGCCCGTGACATTACCGAGCGCAAACAAGCCGAATCGCGACAAGCGGCGTTGTATGCGATTTCCGAGGCGGCGCATGCGTCGGAGGACTTGTTAGCGCTGTTCAAACGCATCCACCTGATCATCGGCGAGTGGCTGCCGGCACTGAATTTCTCCGTAGCGCTCTACGACGATCAGTGTGCTCAGCTGAATTTCCCCTATCACGTCAACGATCACGAGTTGCAGCCTGAACAACCCGGCACCGTCACCGGACGTCTGTGTGCGCAAGTCATCCGTAGCGGTAAGCCGATTCTTCTGACGCCGGAAAGTCCCGATTCGGCGCCCGATTTCGCCGCGCTGGTGGCGGGGCAGAATTCTTCTTGCTGGCTCGGCGTTCCGTTGAACTCGAAAAACGGCACCATCGGTGCGCTGATCGTCAAAAGCCTGCCGGGCGGCGAACGCTACACCGAGCAAGACAAAGAACTGCTGCAATATGTCTGCGCCCAAGTGGCCACGGCCATTGAGCGTCAGCAGTTACACGCCCGTCTGCGACGCATGGCGCAGTACGATCAACTGACGCAATTGCCCAATCGTGAGTTGCTTCGCGATCGCGTGAAGGCTGCGTTGACCTGCGCCCGCGAACAAAAGGGGCACATGGCGTTGCTGTATGTCGATCTGGATCGTTTCAAGCAGGTCAACGACACTTTCGGGCATGCCGTGGGCGACATGCTGCTGCAAACCGTGGCCAGTCGCCTCAAGGGTTGCGTGCGCGAGACTGACACGGTGGCGCGCATTGGCGGTGACGAATTCGTTGTGCTGCTGCACAGCGTTCAAGCAACGGAAGATGCCGACAGCGTGGCGCAAAAGCTGCGACAAGTGCTGGTACAACCCATGCGCCTGGATGGCCACAACTTGCAAATTGAACCGAGTATCGGCGTCGCCCGCTACCCCGAGCACGGCCGCGAGGAACAGCAACTGTTCCGCCATGCCGATCAAGCAATGTATGCCGCCAAACGGCTGAATCATCGGGCGCTGGATATCTGAACGGTGGGCACCGTTCGTCGTGGTAACTGCAACTTTTCTAAACCTTTGTCGGCCAGGAAATTCTCAATCAATGCAGGGCATCTGCTCGCCGCGCTCATTATCAAGAGCGAGAGAAACCTGCCGGATACAAGTCATTCGAACTGGGCAAACTTCGCCAACGACCGAACGAAGGCTTCTGAAACGGGTCGCAAGGGTGGGGAAATCACCACAACGACTGTCGAAAACCGAAAGGAGTCAAGCCCGTTCAGACATCGACGTCGTCGGTGAAGGTGATTTTGATTGAGCGGCGGGGGCCTGAGCTTCCGCTTGAATTTACAGAGAAGGAGGGCGCGACCATGAGCCGGATGGCCACCCGTATACGCACTTTCAGTTTTGTCACCGTACTGGGCCTGTTTGCCAGCAGTGCTTTCGCCCAGTCGCCCGCCGAATTCATCAACGATGCGTCCGCCAAAGGCATGGCCGACATCGAGGCCAGCCGTATGGCGCATCAGAAGACCGAATCCAAAGAGGTCAAGGATTACACCATCGTGGTCATCAACGACCGCACCACGGCCAACCAGCACTTGGCGAAGATTGCCAAAAAGCTCGATCTTCCCGTCGCGCCCCGTGAAGAAATGGCCGACAAGGCCAAGCAACTGATACCGCAAGTGAAAGACGGCGCGACCTTCGACCAGGCCTACGCCGCCAGTCAGGTGAAAGCCACCGAAGAAGCCATTGAGCAGATCCAGCAGCAAGCGCAGACCACCGACGTGCCGGAGATCAAAGCCTTCGCCGATGAGACGTTGCCCAAACTGCAAAATCACCTGCAAATGGCCCGAGCGCTGCAAGCCAGCCGCTAAGGGCAGACCTCAAATAAAAACGGCGCTTTGGCGCCGTTTTTGATTATCAGCAGTCATTCAGGTTCTGCTTCGCTTTGCTCTACTCGCCCAGTCCTTCAAGGTTCAACACTGCTCCCTCGCCCAGCTTGCGGAAGTGTTCGCACAACGCCTCCAGTTGCTTCAAATTCGGTGCTTCCAAGCCGAGCATCGCGTTCTGTGATTTTCTGGTCGCTGACTTATGGGGAGGGCTTGAAGTTCTGATACGTGCTGAGGCTTGAAAATTCTAATTACAAATTCAAGTGTGTTGCGCGACGTTCGTAGGGAGGTCTGATCCGCCTGTTAACTGTATCGTGGCTTCACGCGTTTTTTCTCCCAAAAGGAAAACACAATGAGTTGGTCCGCCAAACAATACGTCGCTTTTGAAGATGAACGTACCCGCCCGGCCCGCGATCTGCTGGCGGCGATTCCCACGGCGCAGGCCCGGTCAGTGGTGGATATCGGTTGCGGTCCCGGCAACTCGACGGAGCTTTTGGTGCAGCGTTTTCCAGGGGCAAAAATCAGCGGGCTCGACAGTTCACCGGACATGATCGACGCAGCGCGCAAGCGCTTGCCACAGTTGCAATTCGACGTGACCGAGATTGATCAATGGGCCGATGCGGGTCCGTTTGATGTGATCTTCGCCAACGCGGTGTTGCAGTGGGTACCGGATCACGCCAGTTTGCTGCCGGCGCTGGCAAGCAAACTCTCGTCGGGCGGCAGTCTGGCGATTCAAATGCCCGACAACCTCAATGAGCCTTCCCATCGACTGATGCGCGAAGTCGCCGCCAACGGCCCATGGGCCAGCAAACTCGCCGGCGCCGCCGGTCAGCGAACCGATATGGCAAGTGCCGGTGATTATTTCTCGATGTTGCGACCGCATTGTGCCCGGGTCGATGTGTGGCGCACGACGTATCACCATCAGTTGTCAGGCGGGGCAGCGGGGGTGGTGGAGTGGTTCAAGGGCAGCGGGTTGATTCCGTTTCTGGACCCGCTGACCGAGGCGCAGCGCACGCAGTATCTGGAGCAGTATCTGGCAGAAGTCGCGAAGGCTTACCCTGCGCTGGCGGATGGCTCGGTGCTGTTGCCGTTTCCGCGGTTGTTTATTGTGGCGACTCGGCAATAACCCTGGGAGGCGCTCAGAGCGTTCGGCGGACGCCTGATCCATTCGCAATGTTACCCTTGAGTTTGTGTGGGAAGGCGGTACTGTCCGCACCCATGGTGCGGGTCTAGCGACGTGTTCAAGAAATGTCGCGGCTTTCGGTGTCTGTACAAGGAAGGGTAAACATAGTGATCTGGTTTCTAGAAGGGCAGTCCAGTCAACGGGACATCATTCTCGGTGCGCGCGAGGCGCTGCCGGCCGACGTAAAGGTTTATGCCTCGCATCGACAGGAGCGTCCTGAAATCACCTCGCTTGCCGACGTCAGTTTCACCGAGCCTGCGGACAATCAAGAGCGTATCGATTGGGTCATTTCCACCGCGCTGGCTCATGAAATCAAAGTCGTCCTGGCAGGTCGAGTGGGTCGGGAGTTCGAGCACGATCGGGAGCGTTTCGAGCGTGCTGGCCTCGTACTGGTCACCGGTGCGCTTTCTTTGAATACATTTGATCTGGTCGATGACAAAAGCCAGTTCACGGCAGAAGCGGAACGCGTGGGCCTGGCCTGCGTGCCAGCGATCACCGCCGCCAATGCCGAAGAAATGCTCGCGGCCTTTCAGGCGCTCGGCGCCTTGGGCGAAGTCTGCGTCAAACCGGCTGTGGGTATTTATGGCCAAGGCTTCTGGCGGTTCAAGGCAAGCGCCGACCCTTTCCGCTGCTTCGCCAACCCGGATGCGCGTGAGGTCAACTTCGACCTCTATATGCACGCCTACCACTCGGCGGTTACGCCGCCGCCACCGATGCTCGTGATGCCCTACATGCCCGGAAACGAATGTTCGGTTGATATGGTGTGCGAAGCCGGTCGCCCCATTGCTTTCGTTGGTCGTCGCAAAAAAGGGCTGCACCAGGTTTTTGAACGTGAAGGCGCCGCCGTAGAGCTCGCCCTCCGGGCCGCCGAGCACTTCAAATGTGATGGCATTGTCAATGTCCAGACTCGCGACAACTCAGACGGTAAACCACACCTGCTGGAGATAAACGCTCGTTATTCGGGAGGCATCGGTTACACCCGGGCGGCCGGTTTGAACCTCCCCGGCATATTCGCCACTCGCCGACTGGGTTTGCCAGAGCCGCCGGGTGTTTGGCAGCCGAACGTGCGTGTAAAAGGTATCAGCGTTGCTGCGGTAACACTCCCCTGATATTAAATAGACATATGAAGTCTGGTACCATTTGCGCGTTTGTGTGGTTCGACAGCGACCCACGCAGGAAGCAAAACAAGGAGTTTTCAAGGAATGATGGTGCTCGCGCCTGGCGCAAACACCGCAGTATCAAGCGCCCGGAGTGAATGGACTCTGGAGTGCGGAAACTCTTCGGCTTTTGGGGAGTATGCCGCTGTTGCCATATTGCCGGTTGATGACAAACGCCGCCCGAAAGGTGATGCCGCCCTTTTTCAAACGCCACGCGCGTGGATGGAATGGGTAGGTGATCAGCAAAAAGTCGGCTGCAAGCTCAACCTGGATGAACTCCCGGCGGGCAGCGATCGCGTGCTTCTTGTGGTTTACACGTTTTCAGCCATCGGCCCGATCAGTGAGCTGAGAAATCTGCACCTGCAGGTGGATGGCCAGATCGAGCATTCCCTGGATGTTCGTGAAAACGGCGAGTCCGCCATCATCATCGGCGAGTTTTACAGCCGCAATCAGCAATGGAAATTTCGCGCGTTGGCCGAGGGTTCTGCCTACGGTCTGGCGGCGCTCGGCCGTCGCATCGGTCTCGAGATCGACGAAGCGCATCCCAAGGGACGCCCAAACGCGCCAGGGGCTGGCCGATCCGCGAGCAGCGCCACCGGTACAGCATTCGCCGTCTCGGCCACCCATGTCATGACCTGTGCCCACGTTATTGAAGGCATGCGTGAGATTCACATCGCCTCGTTTGACGGGCGCTATCGTGTTGACCCCGTGGTCATCGATCGGCGTAACGATATCGCCTTGCTGCGGGTGATCGATTCCCCCGCGTTGAAGCCTGTGGCCTTCAAGTCCGGATTCGGTTGCGATCTGGGTGAAGACATTGTCGCGTTGGGTTTTCCACTGGCCGGTTTTGCCGGTGGCGGCGTTCACGTCACTCAAGGTGGGGTGTCGGCGCTGTTCGGTTTGCACAACGACGCCAGTCTTTTGCAGTTCACTGCTGCCATCCAGCCTGGGTCCAGCGGCAGCCCGCTGTTTGATTTTTCGGGAGCCGTGGTCGGTCTCGTCACCTCATCGGTACCCGATGCGCAGAACATGAATTTTGCGGTGAAAGCATCGCTGCTGATTTCTTTCCTTGATGCCTGTCGTGTTGATGGCAAAAAAAATGCATCTGGCCAGACGTTCACCGCTGCGCAGTTAGCTCGCGAAGCTCAAACATCAATGTGGCGGGTGGAAGCGACCAATCTCTGATTCATCTTTGAATTGAAACCCACGGAAGAGGCGCTGGATCGTAATCCTACGCCAAGGCAGGAATTTGTTAATGGAACCTCGTACAGCAACGAAAGCGCTGAGCGCACAACTGATGCGTGGACGTCTTGACGTCAAGGTTGATGATGCTGTCATTGCCCCCGACTCATTGTTCGGCTTCGCCGAGCGTCGTAATCCGAAGCGGGCATTCCTGTTCGTGTCTAAAGTGCTCGGACGACATATTCCGGTGCGTCCCTCGGTGATGGCCGCCAGTTTTGAAAGCCTGGCCGCAGAAATACCGGCGGATTTGCCGGGGCCTGTCCTGGTCATCGGCATGGCCGAAACCGCCGTCGGCCTCGGTGCCGGCGTGCATCGGGCATATAGCGCCACTCGCCCCGATGCGGTGTATATGGTCAGCACCCGTCATCCCACGGGAACCGAGTTGTTTACCCGCTTTGAAGAAGAACACAGCCATGCCAGTGCGCATCTGATTCACTTGCCAGTCGATCCGCAAGTGCGTGAGCAGATGCTCAATGCCCGTTCGCTGGTGCTGGTTGATGACGAGGCCTCGACGGGCAAGACGTTCATCAATCTGCACCGTGCTCTGGTCGATGCCGGTCTGAATAAAGTCGAACAAGTCGTGACCTGTGTGCTGACGGATTGGTCCGGCGGCGCAGTGCGTGATGCGCTGGGTGATTGCGTGCATCAAGTGTCCCTGTTGCAGGGCTCTTACCAATTCATTGAAGATCCCGATGCGCCATTGCCCGATATGCCTGCGGTGGGCACTATTGCCGCCGGTGACTGGCCGGTGAATTCGGATAATGACTGGGGACGCTTGGGCGTGCGCTCTGTTGGCGACTCGTTGGCCCCAGACCTTCACGTACAACCCGGCGAGCGGATTCTGGTCGTGGGCACCAGTGAGTTTGTCTGGCGTCCGTTCTTGCTCGCCGAACGTCTGGAGCGCGCGGGCGCGGATGTGCATTTCAGTTCGACCAGCCGCTCGCCGATTGCACTGGGCCATGTGATCGAGCACGCCTTATCGTTCGCTGATAACTACGGCCTGGGCATTCCCAACTTCCTCTACAACGTGCGCCCGGGTCAATTCGATCGGGTGCTGATCTGTTCGGAAACCCCCGCGCAGGCGGTCTCTGCCGAGTTGCTGCAGACTTTGAACGCGCAGGTGATCGTCGATGACAATTAATCGCCCCTTGGCGTTGGTTGATCTCGACGACACGTTGTTTCAAACCGCGCGCAAGATGAAAGAAGGCACACCACGCCACACGGCGACACTTGATATACACGGCCAGCCCAACGGCTACATGAGCCCTGTGCAGAAGTCGATGGCCGAATGGCTGCTGGCAACGACCGATGTGGTAGCGGTAACGGCGCGCAGCGTAGAAGCGTTCACGCGGGTCAAGCTGCCATTTCAACACGGCGCCATCTGCTCCCATGGTGGTGTGATCCTGGGACCGGACGGCACACTCGATCAGGCCTGGCAGGACCGCATGAGCGATATCCTAGCGGCCTACCAAAGCCGCCTGCCGGAGCTTAGTGAGGCGACGCTCGCCATTGGCCGGCAGTTGGGCATTTCCTTGCGCGGTTGGGTAGTTGAAGAGCAGGGGTTGCGCCACTACGTGGTGACCAAGCACAACGAGTCCAGTGACGAGGTGCTGAGCGCGGTGCTGGCTGAGGTTCAGGCTCAGGGATTGCTGGATGGCATGCATATTCACGCCAATAGCAACAACCTGGCGTTCCTGCCGCAGGGCTTGTCCAAGCAGGCAGCGGTTCAGGAGTGGTTGCGCCGTGATCGCGAAATCAACGGTGAACGCCCTGTGCTGGGCTTTGGTGACAGCATCACCGATCTGGCCTTCATGGAGGAGTGCCACCTCTGGGCGACTCCGACGCGCAGCCAATTGGCCAAGCGGGCAGGGGCTTCGATCCATGAATGAAACCATCACCGACCTGGTAACGGTGGGTAGCGGGAGCTATGCGTCGGATGACGTGCATTTCCTGTTGCAGGCCGTGCAGATGGACGTGACGGACGTCGAGGAAAAAGAGCGACTGATTCAAACGAAGCAGAAGCACTATTCTGAAATGATCAGTCAGGAAAGCGCCCCAAGTGAAACTCACAAGGCACTGTACGAGCGTGTTCTGGCGCAAAACGGTGCGCGCATGGCCACGGATGTTCAAGCACTGGCGCTAGGTTTGAATGAGGCGTGTACCGGCACGTCTATCGTGCTGGTGTCGTTCGTACGCGCCGGCCTCCCGCTGGGTGTGCTGTTGCGTCGTGCGTTGATCGAGATGGGGCGCGAAGCCTTCCATTACGGCATCAGCATCGTCCGTGATCGCGGCATCGACACGGTTGCCCTGGAGGCCATCATTCAGACTCACGGGGCCGAGAACATCGTCTTCGTCGATGGCTGGACCGGTAAGGGCGCGATCAGTGGCGAAATTCAGCGCAGCCTGGGCGCTGATGCACGCTTCCCGAAATCCCCGCGACTTGTCGTGCTGGCCGATCCTTGCGGCCGAGCATGGATGGCGGCGTCCGCTGAGGATTGGGTCATCCCCTCGGGGATTCTGGGAGCCACAGTCTCCGGTCTCGTTTCACGTTCGATCTGGCCTGTAAACGGCGGGCTGCACGGCTGCGTGGTCTATGACCACCTGCAGGAGCACGATGTGACACAGGTATTCATCGAGCAGATCGAAGCCCAGCGCAAAGTCTTGGGCATCGTTCCCAAAGCCCTGCCGTGGAGCGACGAACAGCGTCTCGAACTCCAGGGCGCGGCCACCCACGTCGTCGAATCGCTGGCGGCACGTTTTGACGTGACCAATCTCAATCGGGTCAAGCCGGGCATCGCCGAGGCGACACGCGCCGTGTTGCGTCGTGTCCCGCACCATGTGTTGATCCGCGACCGTAGCGACAGCGATGTGCAATTGCTGATGCACCTGACAGAAGCTGCCGGCGTTCCAGTCGAGGAAGTCGGTGCGCAGTTGGGGCCTTACCGGGCAGTGACGATCATTCGGAGTCTGGGCTGATGAAGACCCTCTCGCCCTATGCCCTCGGTGCCACGCTTTACATGCCCGCCACCCGGCCGGATCTGCTTGATGTGGTGTTCCGAAGCAAATTGCCGGAACTTCGCTCCCTGGTGGTTTGCCTCGAGGACGCGATTGCAGACATTGATATCGAAACGGCGCTGGCCAATCTGCATGGCTTGCTGACGGTTATCGATCAGCGTGGCGGTCGTCCCGAGGGCGGCCCGTTGTTGTTTGTTCGTCCGCGTGACTCGCAGATGGCCGCGGTACTCAACGACTGGCCGCTGATGTCGCATGTCGATGGATTCGTCATCCCGAAACTGACGCTGGCCAATCTGGGCGCCTGGGAGCAGGCCGTGACTAATCCCGCGCTGTTCCTGATGCCGACGCTGGAAACCACGGATGTCTTCAATCCTGTCGCCATGGTTGAACTGGGGCAGGCGCTCAAGGCCAGCCTCGACCAGCGAATCATCGCCTTGCGCATCGGTGGAAACGACTTGATGGGCAGCCTTGGCCTGCGTCGCAATCCGAGCACCACGCTCTACAGCACGCCGATGGGATACGTGATTGCGATGTTGGCAGGGGTGATGGGGTCGCAAGGTTTTGCGTTGACGGCACCGGTGTTCGAACAACTGGCGTCGCCGCAGTTGCTCAAGGAAGAACTGGAATTCGATATCGCCCATGGTCTGGTCGGCAAGACCGCCATTCATCCCAGTCAGATCGAAATCATTCAGGACACCTTGCGCGTCAGCCTCGAGGATTTCAACAGCGCCAAACTGATCGTCAGCGACGTAGCACCGGCGGTATTCAGACATAACGACGCCATGTGTGAGCCCGCGACCCATTACAAATGGGCGATCCGGATTCTTGAGCGCGCGCGGTGGCACGGTATCCGTCATGCGGAAACCGGTGCCGGCGAAACATCGATTCGTCTGGCTGAGGCCGCAGGATGAAAGAGCAGATCGACAATGCAACCGCGCTGCAGCGGCCAGTCCTTGCGGTGTTCGACTTCGACGGCACGTTGACCCGGCACGACAGTTTCGTACCGTTTCTGAAGTTTGCATTCGGAGTGCGGGAGTTCAATCGGCGCCTGCTCCGTCTGGCGCTACCCAGCCTGCGATTTGTCGTGCGGCGCATGAGCCGTGACGAACTCAAGGCGCAGTTGATTCGCACGTTTCTGACCGGTGTGAAGCTTGAGTGGCTGCAACAGCAAGCCGCGAGTTATTGCACGCGGGTCTGGCCGCGATTGATGCGCCCTTCGGGTTTGCTGGCGATTGAGGCCGAGATCAGATCCGGCGCGGTGGTGACGCTCTGTTCAGCTTCACCGGCGCTGGTACTGCAGCCTTTCGCCGAGCGTCTTGGCGTCAGTTTGATCGGCACCGAGCTGCAAGTGGTGGACGGCGTATTGACCGGGCACATCACCGGCAACAACTGCAGATGCGAGAACAAAGTCCAGAGGCTTGAGGCTGTCTACGGCGTTTTGCAGCAATTCCGGATCAAAGCCTGGGGCGATACCCGAGGTGATCATGAGTTGCTCGCCGCAGCCGAAGAACCGCACTGGCGGCATTTTCATCCGGCATGGCGTCGTGGACGTCTGCGGGTCGCCAATGGAATAAATCCGGGCGTGCGCGGTGCGCAGGCCGACCTGCATGTGGCGCGCACATCCGATCGCCACATGAACACCGATGACCAACAAGGAGCGTAACGATGGCACTTACCCTGAGTAAAAAACAGTCCATTTCCCTGGAAAAAACCGCCGGTACTGCGCTGACCAGCGTCAGCCTCGGCCTGGGTTGGGACCCGGTAAAGGCCGGTTTTCTCGGCAAGTTGATGGGCAATGGTGGTGAAATCGACCTGGACGCTTCGTGCATCCTGCTCGACGCCAGCCTTCAACCGATCGACCTGGTGTGGTTCCGCCAACTGAAATCTCAGGACGGTTCGATCCAGCATTCCGGCGACAACCGTACCGGTGAAGGCGCGGGTGACGACGAAACTATCCACGTTGATCTGCAGCGTCTGCCGGCGGTCGTCCAGCACCTGGTTTTTACGGTGAACAGCTTCACCGGGCAGAACTTCGAAAAAGTCGAAAACGCCTACTGCCGCATCGTCAACGCCAGTAACAAGAATGAGCTGGCCCGCTTCAATCTGTCCGAGCGTGGCGCCCACACCGGCATCGTGATGGCTAGCCTGTCTCGTGATAGCGATGGCTGGAAGTTCACCGCTATCGGCCAGACCACCAACGGCCGTACCGCCGATGACCTGGTGAACCTGGCCGTTCAGGCGCTGCGCTAATGGCCACTCTTGCTCCGGGCGGCAACGCACCCGTTGCCAGCGGCCCGCTTCGCGTCGACATCAATTACTCGCCGATTCCAGGCGCCGATATTGATGTCTCGGCCTTCGCTCTGGGAACCACGGCAAAGGTTCGCGGCGATGGCGATATGTGCTTTTACGGTCAGCCGAGTGTGCTGGGCGGGGCGGTCACCTTGTCCGACTCCTCGGCGGGTCGGGCGGTGTTCACCGTTGACCTGAGCCGACTGGAGCCGGCCGTGGAAAAGGTCGCACTGACCGCCACGATCTACGAAAACAAGGCCAGTTTCGAGCGCGTCTCGCAGCTCTCGGTCGTGGTGTCCGGTGGTATCGAAGCGCAGATCCCTACCAGTGGCATGAAGGAAACCGCGCTGATTCTGGGCGAGTTTTATCGTCGCCAGGGTGAATGGAAATTCCGTTGTGTTGCACAGGGCTTCAACGGTGGGCTTGAGCCATTGGCCAGGCATTTCGGGGTCGATGTCGCCGCGCCGGCACCCGCGCCAACACCCGTGCCGCCTGCGCCTGCGGCGCCGAAGTCGTCGATCAGCCTGAGCAAGGTGACCCTCGACAAGACGCGCAGCTCTATCAGTCTGGAGAAGACCGCGGCCGGTTTCGGTGAGATCAAGGTCAACCTGAACTGGAACAAGCGCAGCTCTGGCGGCTTTTTCAAAAGCAGTTCTTCGATCGACCTCGACGTGGGTTGCCTGTACGAGTTGCAGGACGGTGAGAAGGGCGTCGTACAAGCGCTTGGCAACTGCTTCGGCAGCCTGAACCAAGAGCCTTACATCCAACTGATGGGTGACGACCGTACCGGCTCTGTCGCCGGTGGCGAGTGGCTGCACATCAATGGCGCTAAGTGGGCTGAAGTACGCCGCATCCTGATTTTCGCCTTCATCTACGAAGGGGCTCCTAACTGGCGCGAGACCGATGGCGTCGTAACCATCTACATCCCGAATCAGCCGGAGATCGAGGTTCGCCTCAACGAAGAGGGCGGACGCGATGGTATGTGCGCCATTGCGATGCTCGAAAATGACAACGGCGCCGTCAAGGTTTCCCGGCGGGTGGATTTCCACCGTGGGCATTCTGCGGTGGATAAAGCCTACGGCTGGGGCATGAACTGGCGCGCCGGTTCGAAATAGTTACCTTGGCGGGGCTTGGGGCCCCGCCCTTTTAGAGGACTTCAAAATGCTTGCATGGCTTAAAGAAAACGCTGCATTGGCACGCGACAAACTGACCTCTGAGGTCAGCAAGTTCAAAAATCAGAAATTCATGGATGCCACGACCGCAGCCTGCGCATTGGTCGCTGCTGCAGACGGAGAGATCTCCTCCGCCGAGAAAACCAAAATGGCCGGGTTCATCAACAACTCGTCGGAGTTGAAGGTTTTCAACATGGCCGACGTCATCAAGTCCTTCAACGCTCACTGCGAAAAGTTTGAGTTCGACTTTCAGATCGGTCAGGCGGAAGCGCTGAAGACCATCGGCAAGATCAAGAACGATGCCGGTGCTGGCCGCTTGCTGGTCCGTGTTGCCTGCGCCATCGGCGCGTCGGACGGCAACTTCGATGACAAAGAAAAAGCGGCTTGCCGTCAGATTTGCCTTGAACTGGGTTTGAACCCGGCTGATTTCGAACTTTAAGGAGCGGTACTTGGACAGTCACATTGGATTCCCCCCACTGACCATGGCGGTATTCGTCGGTATTGCGCTGGGCGCACTGCTGCTCGACATGGTCACGCACCGTGGCGACAAGCCCATTTCGCTGGCTAAAGCCTCGATCTGGTCGGTTTTCTGGATTGCCATCTCGCTGGCATTCGCAGGCTTTCTCTATGTCCAGCACGGGCCGCAGGTCGCGAGCCTGTTTGTCACCGGTTATGCCCTGGAGAAAGTCCTGAGCGTCGACAACCTGTTCGTGTTCATGGCGATTTTTGCCTGGTTCAAAGTGCCTGATGGCATGCGTCACCGGGTGCTGTACTGGGGGATCATCGGCGCGATCGTTTTCCGCGGGATCTTCGTTGCCATTGGCACCGGTCTGTTGGCGTTTGGCCCATGGGTCGAGGTGGTTTTCGCCGTGATCGTCGCCTGGACCGCCATCATGATGCTGCGCAGCGGCGGTGATGACGAAGAAGAGGAGGACTATTCCAAGCACATGGCCTACCGCTTCGCGCAAAAGCTCTTTCCTGTATGGCCAAAGCTGTATGGCCACAACTTTTTTGTGTCCCGCAAGCAACTGGAAGTGGAACTGAAGAAACCTGAGCACCAGGGCATGACGCTCGCGGCCAAGGGCACGCTGTTCGCCACGCCGCTGTTCCTGTGCCTGGTGGTGGCTGAAGTGTCCGACATTCTCTTCGCCTTCGACTCTGTGCCGGCGGTGATCGCCGTGAGTCGCGAGCCGCTGATCGTCTACTCGGCCATGCTGTTCGCCATTCTGGGCCTGCGCACCATGTACTTCGTTCTCGAAGCCCTGAAACGCTATCTGGTCCACCTGGAAAAATCGGTTATCGCACTGTTGTTCTTCATTGCTGTCAAGTTGGGCTTGAATGCAACGGATCACATGTTTCATCACGGCTATACCATCGATGCGAACACCAGTTTGCTGATCGTGATGGTTGTTCTGGCGATAGGCGTCGTTGCGAGTCTGATCTTCCCTGCAAAGGAAGATGCACCGCTTGAAAACCAATGAGTAATCGTCTTCACCACAAGGAGTAATACCCATGGCACTGACTCTTCAAAAGGGTGCAAACCTGTCTTTGACCAAAACCGACCCGAGCCTGAGCAAGATTCTGGTCGGCCTGGGCTGGGATCCGCGTGCAACTGACGGCGCCGAGTTTGACCTGGACGCGAGCGCTCTTCTGCTGGGTGCGAACGGCAAGGTCCGCAGCGAAGCTGACTTCATTTTCTACAACCAGCTGAAAAGCCTGGACGGCTCGGTTGAGCACACTGGCGACAACCGCACCGGTGCTGGCGACGGCGACGACGAAGTGATCAAGGTCGACCTGAGCCGTGTCCCGGCTGACGTAGACAAGGTGGTCTTCGTCGTGACCATTCACGACGCCGAAGCGCGCAAGCAAAGCTTTGGTCAGGTGGGTGGTTCCTTCATCCGTGTCGTTAATGACGTGACCAGTGCCGAAGTGGTTCGTTACGACCTGGCTGAAGACGCCTCGACTGAAACAGCGATGGTGTTCGCAGAGCTGTATCGCCACAACGGCGAGTGGAAATTCCGAGCCGTGGGTCAGGGTTACGCCGGCGGCCTGCGCGCCTTGGCCAACTCCTACGGTATGAACTTCTAAGCAACCCCCAACAAAAGGAATCTGAACATGGCTGTAAGTCTGTCCAAAGGTGGCAACGTTTCGCTGTCCAAAGAAGCTCCGGGCCTGTCCGAAGTGATCGTGGGCCTGGGTTGGGATCCGCGTGTCACTGACGGCGCCGAGTTCGACCTGGATGCGTCGATTTTCATCGTCGGTGAAAACGGCAAAGTGCTCGACGACAACGGTTTCATTTTCTACAACAACAAAACCTCTGCCGACGGTTCCGTTGAGCACATGGGCGACAACCGCTCGGGCGCTGGCGAAGGTGATGACGAACAAGCCACCGTCAAACTCAACGGCCTGGCTGCCGCTGTGAAAAAACTGGTGTTCTCGGTGACCATCCATGACGCCGAAGCTCGCAAGCAAAGCTTCGGTCAGGTGTCCAACGCCTACATCCGTGTGGTCAACAAGGCTGACGGCAAAGAACTGGCCCGCTACGACCTGAGCGAAGACGCCTCCACCGAAACTGCGATGATCTTCGGTGAGCTGTATCGCAACGGCGAAGAGTTCAAGTTCAAGGCGATCGGCCAGGGTTTCGCTGGCGGCTTGAAGCCTCTGGCTGAAGCTCACGGCGTGAGCATCGGCTAACCCGAAAGGGTGGGGAGGGGCCCCCTCGCGAGGGGGCTTTTTCTTGCCCGGCGTTCGGGCAGCGCAATCATCCGCATGCCGTCAGCGAATAATGCCTTTGGCCTTGGCCTCTTTGAGCCAGATCGGGAACTCGGCCATCAGCATGTCATAGAGCTGTTCCTCGCTGATGTCGTGCAGGTCGTCCAGTGCGAAGAAGCCGCAGTTGTCGACCACGCGTCCCGGCAGGGTGTCCAGTTTCTCCAGAATGCCGTAGCCGTGGCCACCGAGCCCGACGAATTGCCAGAAAATCGGCAGGTTCGCTGCTTCGACCATCAGGCGAGTGATTTTGCGGCTTTCAGACACGCCGCCGTCGCTGATGAACAGGACATACATCGGCGTGCCGTCGTCGGATTGCTTAAACTGCTCCACGACTTTCTGGATGACTTTCGGCTCATCGTTGATCCGGCTGCCGAGTTCCCAGTTTCTCCAACCTCTATTGTCGGTGTCGATGAATGCCTTGTGATTGCCCAGCGTCACCGGCGAGAGGCGCAACGGCTTGGCGCCGAACGCCCAGCAATCGAGCTCGCCGTCCTCATCGAACGATACCGCCAGCGGCAATAGCCGGTTGACCACTTCCTGCACCCGGCCTTTGACGTACTGATGGTTCATTGAACCAGAAGCATCAAGCACCAGAACAACCCGGGCCTTGGTTTGGGTGAGGTTGGCTTTTTCCAGGCTGATCTGTGCTTTCTTTGCCAGACTGACCAGATGCGGTGCGGCGTCGGCGATTCTTTTCTCGAGGGATATTTTGGCGGGTGCTGGTGCTGGTGCTGGTGCTGGTGCTGGCGCAGGGCTTTCAGCGACCTCGCCACCGAAGTGATTCACCAGCGCATCCAGACCTTGTGCGTAACCTTGCAGGTTCGAGAGCAGGCGCCATTCGCCGTTCTTGCGATACAACTCGGCAACCATGATGGCTTTCTCGGCGCTGAACGTCGCCCCGGAAAACGCACATTGAGCGACGGTTTGGCCGGCAGGGTTGAACACACAGAAGTGACTGGCGCCGATAGCGCTCATCGTCCCTTGGCCGTCGATGGAGGCTGTGAACACCAAGCGGTCGATGGAGGCGGGTAACTGCGCGAGGTTGATTTGAAAGCGGCCCTGATCTTCGATTTTTACGCTGGCGCATGGCGTCGCCGGTTGATTGAAAAAGACCATGTAGCGATCGTCTGAAAGCTTGCCTTGCGCGTCGACGCCGAAGCAGACGAAATCGATGACGTCGCTGGACTGGATCTGTACCGCGAGTGTGAGCGATTGCCCCTGAAGAATGTTTGACAGGGGGAGCCGCTGTCCTTGGGTGATCTGCATCTTGCTTCCTTGAGTGATGATTTGCTGCGTCGGCGCGCACCGGATATTTTGTTAACCGATAATGCGCGGGCGATTGATTCGCCCGCGCATTATCACCCTAAACCGGCTATCGGCGGTCGATGGGTTTGTGCTCAGCGTTGCACCGCCACCAACATCATCATCGGCCGCTCCTGTTCTTCAGCCAGCGCCGGTTGCGCTGCGATATCCGCATCGCTTGGGCCCCATTCGTTGACATGGCGAATGCTGAAACCCGCGCCAATCAATGAATTGAGCAACGTGCCGACCGTGCGATGCTGTTTGATCACGCCCTCGGCCAGCCAGTTCGTTACGCGTTCGCCTTCCAGCTGATAACTGTCCAGCGGCCAGCGCTTGCGACCTTCACTGTCGATCAGCCAACCCGGATTGCGCGGTGCCATGAAGATCGGGTGCTCGATGGAAAACACGAAGTGCGAACCCGGTTTCAGCGCGCTGTAGAGGTGGGCAAACAGCCCCGGCAGATCCTTGATGTAGTGCAGCGCGAGCGAGCTGTAAGCCAGGTCATAGCAGCAGGCGGGCAAGTCGAGTTGTTCAAGGTCGGCACGTTCGTAGCGGATGTTCGCTGCTGTGGTGGTTTGGCGTGCGCGTTCCAGCATTTTTTCCGAGACATCCAGCCCCAGCACGTTAGCCGCGCCCTGTTCGCTGGCCCAGCGGCTGAACCAGCCATAGCCGCAGCCCAGGTCCACCACGTTCAAACCATGCAGGGGGGGCAGCAGCGCTTTGAGCGCCGGCCATTCCGGCGCGGCATCGAGGCCGCCGATGGAGCGGTTCATCTGGCTGTAGCCCTGGAAAAACTCGGGATCGTCGTAAATGTTTTGAGTCATGGGTGAAGTGCTCTTTTGAGTTCAGTCGTCAGCGGCAAATTGGCCGTGATTGGGATTCCCTCGAAAGTGATGACGCGTATTCGTCGATGGCCGCGCAGGGGGAGGGGGTGGTTGATGAGGAAATGCTAGCGGGTCGCGCGCCAAGTGAGAACCGGTGCAGTGTTGTCGATCTGTAAAGTCGGGCGAATCGCCGTTTTTTTGTGGGTGCGTAAACGCCTTCTGGAGGCCGTGTTTAAAGGTATTCGGTGTTACGTCCTGAAGCCTGCAAACCCTTGAGCTGTTGCCTGCCGGTACGCCAGAATTCGCCGGCTTGTGTGCCTGGAGGGTGGTCGGTAACTTGATAGGCCAAATCATGGGCTCTACCAACGAGCCCGAACCGGTGTTTCTCGCCATTCCGGCGTACGACACCGAGTCCCTGCTTGCTTTCTACAGCGCGTAAAAAAACCGGCCATCAAGGCCGGTTTTTTCTGTTTCTGCATCCCCCGCCGAACAGTGCGACGTGAGACCTCTATTCGATTGGAGCGGGTAGAGGGAATCGAACCCTCGTCGGAAGCTTGGGAAGCTACTGTTCTACCATTAAACTATACCCGCTCAGAGCGGCTGACTTTGTACCAGAGTCGCCAACGAATTTGAAGTTTTCTTTTGCGTGCGATGGCTTTAAATCGCTGAAAACGGTCAATCGCGGGCGAGCGCTGCGGGTAAGTAAACGAAAACCTCAACCCGGCAGGCTCGCTCGCGACGACGCTTTTTCAAATGGCCAGTGCATGGTGATCCTGAACAAACGAGTAACGCGTTCGGCTCGCCTGCGGTGCCGGTTTCAGAAAGCCGAGCAGGGCGTTCTGGCTATCTCGGCAGGCAGCCTTGTGCTCCATGTCGAGAAAGTGTCCGGTGGCCTGCAGCGTGGTGAAGGTGCTCTGCGCCACATGGTTGCCGAACAGGCGCGCATCGTCGGCGGCGGTGTACTCGTCCCATTCACCGTTGAGAAACAGCACCGGCACGTTGATTTTCTGCGCTGCATTCAAATAGCACAGACGATCACTGTGCAGCACGTCGCTGATGTGGAAGTGCATCTGCCCGTATTCGTGCTCGGCCAGGCTGCTGACGTGGCGGTAGTTGAAGCGCTTGAACAGCGACGGCAGGTGCTTGCCGATGGTGCTGTTGACCAGTTCACCTACCCGATCGCCATCGCGTTGGCCGAGGTAGTCGACGCCGCGCTCCAGGTAATCGAGCATGTGCGCGTTGATCACCGGAGAGAACGAGCTGATCACGGCTTTTTCGATGCGCCGAGGCTGGTGTGCGAGGGCAACCAGTGTGGCGGCGCCGCCCCAGGAAAACGACAGCACATGCTCAGCGCCGAAGTGGTCGATCAGTTCCAGCAGGATCTGCCCTTCGACTTCTTTCGTCAGATGTTTCTCGTGCAGGTTGTGGGCTTTTGACTTGCCCGCGTAGGGCTGGTCGTAGCAGACCACGTTGAATTGCGGGTGCAGGTTTTTCACAGTCTGTGCAAACGACGCAGTCGTGGCCATCGAGCCGTTGACCAGGATGATGGTCTTTTCTGCGGCGTCTGCGCGATAGAACTCCGTGTAAACCCGATACTGACCCTGTATATCCAGCACAGCGATTTCTGGCCTCATGTCATAAGACTCCTGGCAAGCAAGCGGGTATGCGCGCAAATAGAGATTGCACGAGCTTTGTGACAGGTAGGCATACGCCTGAAATTTGCTTGGCCCATGTCGATCCGGTACGGCAGGTCGACGGGTATTGTTATTGGCGGGCAGTCTGCCGGCTGAGGCGCAGCCCTGAGGGCTGTCTACCGGCAAAAAGTTTCTTAGAGGTATGTTGTGACTCGTCGGTCACATTTCGGCCGACGTCCTGATTCAAGCAGGGGGATCGGGATCGCGCAAGTGCCGTTGGTAAATTCTTTGACGACTTCTGCTGAGCGGTCGCGGCTTTAGAACAATTGAATCTCTTCGGTGCGCAAAGCGCGGTACTCGCCCGGTTTTAGCGCGTGATCGAGCAGCAACGGGCCGATGGAATCGCGGTGCAGGCGCAGGACTTTATTGTTGAAGTGACCAAACATGCGCTTCACCTGATGGTAGCGGCCCTCGACGATGCTCAAGCGCGCCGACCTTGGGCCGAGCAACTCCAGATGCGCCGGCTGCGTGGTCAGATCCTCGAAAGCAAAGTAGATCCCCTCGGCAAACGTGAGCGCATAGTGCGCGCCAATGTCCTGTTCGGTCTCCACGTAATAGACCTTCGGCAATTTGGTCTGCGGCTGGGTCAGGCGTCGCGACCAGGTGCCATCGTTGGTGATCAACATCAGCCCGGTGGTGTTGAAGTCCAGGCGTCCGGCGATGTGCAGGTCGTCTTTGTCCGGCTCATCGATCAGGTCGAGCACGGTCGGGTGTTGTGGGTCGCGGGTGGCGCTGACGCAACCTGCAGGTTTGTGCAGCATGAAGTAGCGCGCCGGTTTGCCGAGTTGCAGCACTTGGTCATCGACTTCGACGCGGCTGAACTCCAGTACATCGCTGTGGGGATCGATGACGACTTTTCCGTCAACCCGCACGCGCTTTTCCACCAGCAACAGGCGAACCTGCTGACGGTTGTAGCGGGGTAGATTGCTGAGGAAGCGGTCAACGCGCATGTTCAGGTTTCGCTGGGTGAAGGGGCGCGCATCTTACGGGATCGTCTGGCTGGCCGCTTGCAGTTGCGCCTGGACCTGCGCGCACCGTGGGCACAGGCAGGATGTGTCGCGCAGTTCGGGCGGCAATGCTTCGAGCACGGCCGGGTCGATGCTCACGCCGTAGCACCAGCAGGCGCGGTCGGCGGTGCGTGGGTCGGCCAGGCTGCAGTCGTTGCGGGCACCGCAGGCCGGGCAGAGGTCGGGTCTTGCATTGATGTCAGGCATAGGTCGAGTGGGGCATTTCCACGCAGGTGCGGTTGCGGCCGGTTTGCTTGGCCCGGTACATCGCATGATCGGCCCGGGACAGCAGGCTGTGCAAGGTGTCATCGCGTTGCAGGGTGGTGGCACCGATGCTCACCGTCAGATTTAGCGTATGGCCGTTGTAGGCATATTCGTGCTGTTCGACGTGCTGACGGATCTTCTCGGCAATGTTCTGACCGGTTTCGCCGTCGGTGTCCTTCAGCAAAACGATAAATTCCTCACCGCCCCAGCGGCAGACGATGTCGGCATGGCGCAGGCAACTCTGTAGATCCCGGGCGAAACCGATCAACACTTGATCGCCTGCCATGTGGCCGTAGGTGTCGTTCAGCACTTTGAAGTGATCGAGATCGAGCAGCAACGCGGTCAGCGGCTTGGTCTCGCGTTGCGCTTCGTGCAGGGCTTGCGCGGCCAGCAGATCAAAGCCGCGCCGGTTCGGCAGTTCGGTGAGGCTGTCGAGCGTGGCCTGGGCCTGGATTTTCGATTGAAACCGTTTGATCACACGGTTCAGCACTGCCAACACAATCAAGGTCACCAGCAGGCAAATCAGCAGATTGAGGTACAGCGACTGACGGATTTCACTCAGTGCACCGTCCTCGCGTTTATCAACGAACAGGTACCAGTTCAACTCCGGGATAAACCGCACGTTGAGGAAGTGCCCCTGGCCGTGGGCGGAGTATTCGTAGCGGCCGCTGTGGGGCTTGGGCAATTGGCTGACCAGGCTTTTCATGCTGTCGATTTCGCCGAGGCTCTGGCCAATGTGCGCGCCTTCAGGTCCGCCCTGGGCACCGGTCAATACCAGCCGGCCAAAGGTGTCGACGAAGTAAACACTGCGTTGATAGCGCTGTTGGTATTTGTCGATCAGCTTGATCACCGCGTCCACCGTCAGGCCGACACCCGCCGCGCCGATGAAGCGGTTGTGGTAGTCGTAGACCTTGTAGTTGATGAAGAACGTCAGGTTGTCCTTGTTGGCCAGATCCGGGTCGACGTTGATCTCGTACGGGTCTTTCATGTCGCGCACGCGAAAGTACCAGGCGTCACGCGGCTCCTCGACCTTGACCTGCTTGAGCACGCCTTTGGCGTGGTAGTAGGTGAGGGTGCTGTTGGAGACGAAAAACGCGGTGTAGGCGCCGTAATGGGTCATGACTTCGTCGAGATAACGGGTCATCTGCTCGGGGTTCTGTTCGCCGTTTACCACCCAGTCGCGCATGAAGGTATCGCGGGACATCATCGAGGAAATCAGGATCGGCCTGACAAGGTCTTTCTGGATTTCCGAATACACGGTGTCGGACGTCAGCGGCAGTTCGGTGTTGACGATGTTGTCGCGGATCGACGTGCGCGAGGCGTAGTAGCTGAGCAACGAGGTGGCGAGGAAACCGGCGCCCAGCAGGGCGATCAGCGTCAACACCAGTGAACGTTGGGAGTACAGCGCAGAGCGATGCGGCATGGCAGATCCGTTGGCAGTGGCCCGATGGCAAACATTCTAACGGGACTGCGGGGCAAATATCTGCTCCATGTGCGGTGCGAATGGTCGTTCCTGTACTGGCCTGAAGTGGCGCCACCCCTTATCGGTGTGCGCCTGCTCGCGATGGGGCCGTGACATTCACCCATGGTGTGGCTCAAACACTGCTATCGCGAGCCGGCTCACGCCTGCCAAGGAGCGCCTCAGGCCAGGGTTTTCAGATAGGCCCGCCATCCGCCCAGATGGCTGATATCCACGGCGCCCTCCAAGCCATACGGCTCACAGATGAACCCGTTCTCCCAGCGCCCATCCGCCAGTTGCACCTTGCCCAGGCCGAGCGGGGCGGGAATACCGGTAAGGAAGGAGCCCAATTCGCTGCTCGGCAACTCCCAGACTTCCACCGCAATGGCCACGCCGCCATCCTTCACCCTGACCATGCCCGGGCGCTTCGGTGGGCCACCCGCCAGGGCGTGAAGTTGATAGTCCGGCGAGCTGAACGTGGTTTCCAGCAAGCGCCCACCCCGTTGCGTGAGCTGCCCGTTCAACGGCAAACCTTGCAGATGCGCGCCGCACACCACCACGCGCGCGCGGTCATTGCGCGCCACGTTCGCAGGTGATGGCTGCGCGCAATCTTGCTGGCGCTGCAGCGCATCCGCCACGCTCAACAGGTATTGATCGGTGAACGCCCGTCCGAACAGCGTCACGCCCCACGGCAAACCATTGGCCATGAACGCGCTTGGCACGGCGACGGCGGCGTAATCGAGCAGGTTCATGAAGTTGGTGTAGTAACCGAGTTCGGAATTGCGCAGCACCGGTTCGGCGTCCAATTGCGCCAGTGTCACGGGACGGCCGAGGGTCGGGGTCAGCACGCAGTCGAGGTTTTCGAGGGCCTGATCGCAACGCGCTTTCAGGGCTTGCAGCCGATATTGGGCGCGGAAGGTCTGCACGCCCGTCACCGCCGCAGCCTTGGCCAGCACGGCGCGGATCACCGGCAAGACCGCTTGGGGATTCTCTTCCATCAATTCGCCCGCCACGCTGTAGCGCTCGGCGACCCACGGCCCTTCGTACAGCAAGCGTGCGGCTTCCAGGAACGGCGACAAATCCAGCTCGACCGCTTCGCCACCCAGGGCCTGGAGCCGGTCGATGGCATCGCCGAACAGCAGCGGGCCTTCGACGCAGCCGAAAAACTCCAGATCCTGCGCACGCGGGACCCCGAAGCGAAACGGCTGTGGCGCACCGAATGCCGAGCCGTCATTCCACGCCGGATTAAGGCGGCTGTACTCATCCCGTGGATCGAGTTTTGCGGTCAGTGCCAACAACTGACTGGCCTCGCGCGCGGTCGCGGTAAACGTGGTGACGCAATCCAGCGTCCGGCACGCCGGCAGCACCCCGGCCGTGGAGATCAGCCCTTTGCTGGCTTTCAAACCGATCAGGTTGTTCAGGGCCGCCGGCACCCGCCCTGACCCTGCAGTGTCGGTGCCCAGGGCAAAACTCGCCACGCCCAACGCCACCGCCAGCGACGAACCGGCGCTGGAACCTCCGGACGGATATTGCGGCAACACGCTGTTCGGACATGCGCCGTAGGGTGAGCGGCTGCCATTGAGGCCAGTCGCAAACTGATCGAGGTTGGTCTTGCCCAGCGGCACCGCTCCCAGCGCAATCAACTGCTCGACGATGGTCGCCGAGCGCTGTGGCGTGTAAGCGAACGCCGGGCACGCGGCGGTGGTGGGAATGCCCGCCAGATCGATGTTGTCCTTGATCGCAAACGGCACGCCGTACAGCGGCAGGCTGTCGATGTCGCGGCCGTCGAGGGCGGCGAGGTACGGCTCCAGTTCATCGACACTGAGCAAGTGGATGAACAGGTGATAGTCGGGATTCAGCGCGGCGGCTTTTTCGCGCAGTGCAGGCAGCAATGTGCGGGGTGTTGTTTCGCCCTTGATATAGGCCTGGCGCAGAACATCGAGTTGCAGATTCATGAGTTGATCCTTTTACAAATGGGTTCAGTCGAGCTCCAGCACCACGACCCGTTGACCTGCGCGCACCGCCGAACCCGGCTGCACACGAATTTCGCGTACGACGCCAGCCATTGGCGCGAGCACAGGGATTTCCATCTTCATCGATTCGAGAATCACCAGCACATCACCCGTCGCGACGCGGCTGCCAGCCTCGACTTGCACTTGCCAGAGGTTGCCGGCGATATGGCTTTCGATGCTCTGCAGGCCGTGCGCCAACGGTGCGTCCTCGGTTGATGGCGGCGCCACCTCTTCGCTGTCGAAGTGCGCCTGACCACTGGCGATCCAGCGTTCGCGCTCGGCGTTGAACGCGCCTTGTTGTTGGCTGCGAAACGCACTGATGCTGTGCGCTTCACGGCTCAGAAAATCCTGATACTCAGCGAGGTTGAGCTGGCTGTGCTCGATGTCCAGTTCAAAACGCCCGAGGGGGAAATCCCTGCGGATGCGCAGCAACGCTTCGGCGCTGACCGGGTAAAAACGAATCTGGTCGAAGAAACGCAGCAGCCACGGTTTGCCATCGAATGCCGCCACTTCGCGGTAGCGATTCCACATCTGTAACGTGCGCCCGACGAACTGATAACCGCCCGGGCCTTCCATGCCGTACACGCACAGGTAAGCGCCACCAATACCCACCGAGTTTTCGGCGGTCCAGGTGCGTGCCGGGTTGTATTTGGTGGTGACCAATCGATGGCGGGGGTCGAGCGGAGTGGCCACCGGCGCGCCGAGGTAGACGTCGCCAAGGCCCATCACCAGATAGCTCGCATCGAACACCGTGCGCTGTACTTCGTCGAGGTCCGGCAGGTCATTGATGCGGCGGATGAACTCCAGATTGCTCGGGCACCATGGGGCATCCTTGCGCACGGTGGTCATGTATTTCTCGATCGCCAACTGACAGGCCGGGTCGTCCCAGGACAGCGGTAAATGCACGATGCGCGACGGCACCTGCAAATCCTTGGCCGCGCACACCGCGTCCCACTCCCCGGCGACGATGCCGAGCAGGTCGGCGAGTGGCAATTGCTCGGGCTGGTAGTGAACTTGCAGCGAGCGAATGCCCGGCGTGAGGTCGATCACGCCGTGCAGGGATTTGCTTTCCAAAGCTTGCATCAGGGCGTGAGCGCGGAAGCGCAGGACCAGATCGAGTTCAGGCTCGCCGATTTCCAGCAACAGGTGAGTATCCCCACAGACTCGCGCAACAAGCCGCCGATCCCCCTGACCCAACTCCAACACCACGGGCGACACCAAACCCTGTGGGAGCGGGCTTGCTCGCGAAAGCGGTGTGTCAGGCACATCAATGTTGACGGACACGGCCTCTTCGCGAGCAAGCCCGCTCCCACAGGGGGTATCCCATTTCAGGGCGAGTTCGCGGGCGGTTTTGAGGTCCACCGGGATGAACTGGATTTTATCGCCAGCCTTGAGCTGCCCTAGCTGCCACAGATCGGCTTCGATCACCGTCACCGGGCACACAAACCCGCCGAGGCTCGGGCCGTCCGGGCCGAGGATCACCGGCATGTCACCGGTGAAGTCCACGGCGCCGATGGCGTAGGGATTGTCGTGAATGTTTGAGGGGTGCAACCCGGCCTCACCACCGTCGGCGCGCACCCATTCCGGTTTCGGGCCGATCAGGCGCACGCCAGTGCGGCTGGAGTTGAAGTGCACTTCCCACGGGCTCGCGAAGAAGGTGTCGATGGCGTGTTCGGTAAAGTATTCCGGTGCGCCGTGAGGGCCGTACATCACGCGAATCTGCCGCACGGCCGGCAACACGCTGATGTGCTGCGCCGCAAGTTGTTGACCGGCGCTGCGATCGGCCAGCGCCGGTATGTGCAACACGTCGCCAGTGCGCAGCGCACGACCGCCATGGCCGCCGAACTGGCCGAGGGTGAACGTGCTTTTGCTGCCCAGATAGTCCGGCACCTGCAAGCCGCCGCGCAGGCACAGATAACTGCGCGCCCCGGCGCCGTTGATACTGCCAAGGTTCAACGTCGCGCCCGCCGGGATCAGCAGCGCGGTGTTCATCGGCACGGTTTGACCCTCGCACGCCAAGGCAATCGGCGCCCCGGTCACCGCCACCACCGCCTCGCAGTTGAAGCGCAACATCGGCCCGCTCATGGTGATTTCCAGTGCCGCTGCGCCGTCGGCATTGCCAAGCAGGCGATTGCCCAGACGCAGCGCCCGGCTGTCCATTGGCCCCGAGGGCGGCACACCGACGGCCCAGTAACCGAGGCGACCGGGATAATCCTGCACGCTGGTTTGTGTGCCGGCGCTGAGCACCTCAAAGGTATTGGCGCGATAAACCAGGCTCTCCAGGCAACGGGTCCACGGCTCACCGCTGGCGAACGGGGTGTCGAGCAGAATCTGGCGCAGGTAATCGCGGTTGGTTTCCACGCCGTACAACTGGCTGTCACTGAGCGCCTGATGCAGTTCTGTGCGCGCTTGTTCACGGGTCGGTGCCCAGGCGATGACTTTGGCAATCATCGGGTCGAAGTACGGCGGGATCTCGCAGCCAGCCTCGACCCACGTGTCGATGCGCAACTGAATGCCGTTGGCCGGTGGGAATTCAACAGCCGTCAGCAGGCCCGGGCTTGGCTGAAAATCACGCCCCGGATCTTCGGCATACAAGCGCGCCTGAATGGCATGGCCGCCGGGTTTCAGGTCGCGGTACAACTCGGCGAGCGGCGCCAGCTCACCCGCGGCCAGTTCGACCATCCAACGCACCAGATCCACGCCCCAGACCTGTTCCGTGACGCCGTGCTCGACCTGCAAACGTGTGTTCACTTCAAGAAAATAGAAGCGCTGCGCCACGCTGTCGAAGACAAATTCAACGGTGCCGGCGCTCCGGTAATTGACCGCTTTGGCCAGTTTGATCGCCGCCGCACACAGCTCATCGGCCATGCCGACTGGCAGGTTGGGCGCTGGGGTTTCTTCGAGGACTTTCTGGTTGCGCCGCTGCACTGAACAGTCGCGCACACCGAGGGCGATGACTTCGCCGCGACCATCGCCGAATACCTGCACTTCCAGATGCCGGGCGCGCTGAATGTATTTCTCGATGAACACCCCGGCGTCGCTGAAGTTGTTCTGGCCCAGACGCTTGACCGCTTCGAATGAGTCGCTCAATTCGCTGGCGCTGCGGCACACGCGCATGCCGATGCCACCGCCGCCAGCGGTGCTTTTGAGCATGACCGGGTAGCCGACGTGCTCGCCAGCGATCAGCGCCGCGTCGAGGCTGTCGAGCAGTTCGGTGCCTTCGAGCATGGGGACGCCGTGCTGTTTCGCCAAAGCGCGCGCGGTGTGCTTGAGGCCGAACACCCGCAGTTGCTCCGGCGTCGGGCCGATGAAGGCGATGCCTTGGGCTTGGCACGCTTCAGCGAAAGCGGCGTTTTCCGAGAGAAAACCGTAGCCGGGATGAATCGCCGTGGCGCCGCTTTCTTTGGCAATCGCGAGGATTTTATCGACAGCCAGATAAGTGCTGGCCGCTGCACCTTCACCAAGGCTGTGGGCTTCATCGGCTTGCAGGATGTGCAGGCTGGCGGCATCGGCTTGGGCGTAAACGGCGACGCTTTTGACCTGCAACGGCGCGAGGGTGCGCAGAATGCGGCAGGCGATGGCGCCACGGTTGGCGATGAGGACTTTTTCGAACATGGCATAACCCCTGAAGGGGAAGCGGGCCGTCCCGCCGTTTTTCGACTGGCATCCGGGTCGTCCCGGATGAAACACACGTTCTCCCAATCAGCACAAAACCCTTGTGGGAGCGGGGCGTGCGGACGGTTTCAGGCACTGCCCGGATCGGGCCTGGCATAAGGCAAACAACCAGCGGCGCAAGCGGCGCAATTTCAGTTCCATACCAGCAGCTCCGCAGGGGTCGGGTTGTAGGCGTTGCACGGGTTGTTCAGTTGCGGGCAGTTGGAGATCAGCACGATCACGTCCATCTCGGCGCGCAGGTCGACGTATTTGCCCGGCGCGGAAATCCCGTCTTCGAAGGTCAGTCCACCGTCGGCAGTGACGGGGACGTTCATGAAGAAATTGATGTTCGGCCCGATGTCGCTTTTGCCCAGTCGCCCATCGTGCACGCAGGCGCGCAGGTAGTTGTCGCGGCAGCTGTGCATGTAGCGTTTTTCCAGGGCGTAGCGCACGGTGTTGCTCTCTTGCGCACACGCGCCGCCGAGGGTGTCGTGGCGTCCGCAGGTGTCGGCGACGAGGGTCAGCATCGGTTTGCCCAGATTGGAATAGAGCACGCTGCCGGTGCTCAGGTAGACGCTGTTCTGCCGACGCAAGGTGCGTTGCACGTCGTAGCGTTCTTTGGGGTTGGCGAGGCTGTAGAACAAGGTGTCGATCGCCTGGTTGCCTTCCAGATCAAGAATGCGCAGGGTCTGGCCGGCCTTGACCTCCATCAGCCAGGGTTCGCCGGCAGGGATGGTCGCGCGGTAGACCGCGGTGTCGGGTTGTCTGTTTTCGCAAACGTCAGCAGTAGCGATGGCAAATGACATGGCGGCGATCCTCAGGCGAACAAACGGTCAGTGTTGATAAATCCGCGCTCGTTCTCGGGGCGCGAGGTGCGGCAGTGTTCGGCGACGCTGGCGTCGGCGTTCATCCAGCTCAGCTTCAATGGTTTTGGCGCGTAGTCCGGCGCCGGGTCCATCGGGTGTTGCAGGGCGGTGAGCACCACCAGTGTGTCCATCGGTGCGTATAACTCGATGTAGTCGCCAGCCTTGGAGTGGTCTTCGACGAAATGCAAATGTCCCGCTTGATCGACGTTCACGCGGCTGAACAGGTTGAGGGTCATCAGCAGGTCGGACAGGCCCAGCCCCCACTTGCCCAGCTCCACCAACAGGTTGTCGGTGCCATTGCGAAAGAAGCCATTGCGCAGTTCCTGGTAGCGGCCCTGGCCGTACTTGTGCGCGACTTCTTCTGCGCAAAGCACACCGCCGAGGCTGTCGCTCCAGCCGCCGGTATCGGCGGTGATGGCTGCCAGCACGCGGCCCATGTCCGAATACAGGCAGTGGCCGGTGGTGAGCTTGGCGGTGTGTTGGCATTTGAGGCTGTCGGGCAGGTTCAGCCGCTCGGTTTTTTCGTTGGCGTTGAGCAGGGTCAGGCTGACGTTGGCGCCACCGCGCAGATCGGTCAGGCGCAGCAATTGGCCACGCTTCAACACGAAGGAACGGTGACCGCCACCGGGCAGCATTTCTTCTGCGAACGGTGGGAACAGTTGGGTCGAATCAGTCATTGGAAAGTGCCTCTCAAGCAGTTCGAAGTGCGCCCGCCAGTGACGCCGGCAAGGCTTCGACGGCGGCGCGTTGGGCGCGGCGGTCGCTGTTCAAAGGGATGTCATAGGTGATGCGTGCGCCATAGGCGCCGGGGGCGTGCGGGTCGAGTCGAACCTTGTCGAACACCAGCAGGCGAGTGCCGAGGCTGAAACCTTCGGACAGGTCATGGGTGACCATGAACACCGTCAACGGCGTCTCGCGCCACAGGTCCAGCAGCAGGGCATGCATGTCTTTGCGGATGCCTGGATCGAGTGCGCCGAACGGTTCGTCGAGCAGCAATACTCGCGGTTTCATGATCAGCGCCTGAGCAATCGCCAGCCGTTGCTGCATGCCACCGGACAGTTGCGCCGGATATTTGTCCAGCGCATGACCGAGGCCAACTTTGTGCAACAGCGCCGAAGCGTGTTCGCGTGCCTGGCGCCTGGCGCTGCCGAACAGACGCCCCAGCAGCGGCGAGTGCGGTAGCTCAAGGCCGATGACGACGTTGTCCAGCACGCTCAGGTGCGGGAACACCGAGTAGCGCTGGAACACCACGCCACGGCTGGCATCGGGCTCGCTGGCCAGCGCTTGACCGTCGAGCAGAATCTCGCCGCGACTGGCGGTTTCCTGGCCGAGCAGCAAACGCAGGAAGGTCGATTTACCGCAACCGGACGCACCGACCAGCGTGCAGAACTCGCCCTCGTTGACGTTCAGGTTCAGGCCTTCGAGCACGACCTGATCGGCGTATTGCTGCCAGACGTTTTTCACACGGATGAAGCTCATTTGGCGGCCCCTTCGTACCAGGGAAATGCGCGCCGCGTCAGGTGTTTCAAACCCCAATCCATCAGCCAGGCGAGGAGGGTGATCCACACGACGTAAGGCAGGATGACGTCCATCGCCAGATAGCGGCGCACCAGAAAAATCCGGTAGCCGAGCCCGTCGGTGGAGGCGATCGCCTCGGCGGCAATCAGGAACAACCACGCTGAACCGAGCATCAGCCGCAGCGATATCAGCAAACGTGGCAGCAGTTGCGGCAGCACCACGCGCAGCATCAGCGTCCAGGTCGAGGCGCCGAGGGTCTGCGCCTTGATCAGCAACTCGACGGGGATTTCCCGTGCGCGCTGTTCCAGATCCCGAGCGAGTGCCGGTGTGATGCCGATCACGATCAGCATCACTTTCGACAATTCGCCCAAGCCGAAAACGATGAACAGAATCGGCAGGATCGCGAGCGGCGGCACCATCGACAGCACCGTCAGCAGCGGTGACAACGGCGCACCGAATAACGGTAAAGTCCCGGCAGCGATGCCCAGACACAGCCCGGCCAGCGCAGCGATGCCGAGGCCGATGGCCAGGCGCCGCAGGCTCGAAGCGGTGTCCTGCCACAACAGGTAGTCACCGGTACGTTTGTCGGCATTGAAGGCCAGGCGTGTTACCGCGTCGCTCATTTGCACTGCGCTGGGCAGCAGTTTGTCGTTGGGGTTGTCTGCCAGTCGCTCGGCCGAACCCATGAAGTAGGCGAACAGCAACAACGCGAACGGCAGGATTACCAGCAACAAGCGGCTCGGACGATCCGGGTGGCGATTGATCAGGCGCATGGCCAAATCCTCCGTGGCTTACAGCTTGGCGTCGGCGGCCATCTGCACGTAGGTCGGATCGAAACGCAGCTTGAGGTTGCTGGTGTCGCCGCTGGTCACACCGTTGGCGAACGACATGCCGACGGCGCTGGTGTCTTTGGCGCCTTCACCGAGCAAACCGTGCTCGAACGAAAACTCAGCGACTTTGCGCATGGTTGCCGGCAGTTGTTTGCTGGTGGCGAAACTCAGTGCTTCGCTGGGGGTGGCGAACAGTTTGGTGGTGTCCAGTTGCGACTGGAACCCGGCGAGATCGGTGCCGGAGGCTTTGGCCATGAGCTCCAGCGCGGCTGTGCTCGCAGCATTCTTGGCGTTCATCAGTTCGACGACTTCGAACCAGGCGCCCGTCAGCGCTTTGCCCAGTGCCGGGTTGTCTTTGAGGGTGGCACTGTTGACCACCATCATGTCCATGATCTCGCCGGGAATCTGGCTGGAATTGAACACTTCGGTCACCCCCGGTTTGGCCTTGATGTCCGAGAGCATCGGGTTCCAGGTAGTGACGGCGTTGACCTGTTCGGTGTTGAAAGCGGCGGAGATATCGGCGTCGGAAGTGTTGACCACTTTCAGGTCTTTTTCGGTCAGATCGACCGAGTCCAGCGCCCGCGCCAGCAGGTAGTGCGACACCGACAGTTCAACCAGATTGACGTCCATGCCCTTGAGGTCGGCGACTTTCCTGCCTTCACCCTTGAGCACGATACCGTCGTTGCCGTTGGAGAAATCGCTGACGATCAGTGCGGTGCTGTCGACGCCGCCAGCGGCGGGAATGGTCAGTGCGTCCATGTTGGTCATGGTGCAGCCGTCGAACTGACCGGCGGTGTACTGGTTGATCGATTCGACATAGTCGTTGAGTTGCACGACGTCGATCTTGATCCCGTATTTCTTCGCCCACTTGTCGACAATGCCCTGGCTGCCGGCGTACTCCCATGGCATCCAGCCGGCATAGATTGTCCAACAGACGCTGAAATGGTCTTTCTGGGCGGCGGGGGATTGGGTGCTGACAAGCGCGGCGAAGACGGCGGCGAGCAGGGCTGGTAGGCGTAGTCGTGACATGGTGGATTCTCCAGTTGATCAAGGGCGGACAGGAAGGCAACGCGGCACCGCGAACGGTGGCTTGTCTCCCGGGCTTTTGTCCCGCCGTGTAACCTCAACTGGAGGTCGCCAACTCTCGGACCAGTCACTCGCAGATGCGAGCCGGAACCCTAGTCAGCCATTGCAAATTGTGGTGCCGCGAACCTGTGATGACTCCTGCACGGGTTTGCTTAAGCGAGACGCGTGCCAAGTCGCGTCAGGCGCTCTGGCACGGGCGCGCGGCTTACCTAGTGTTGGTGGCGAGGCTGCTGAGGCGCTTTGAGTTGGTGCGCGGCTGCACCGTGATGCAGCGTGTTTGCCGCTGATCCGATGATTTTGCGCTGTTGGCACTCGGTCTGGGTTTGCCAGTCAAAACAGATGTCAGCCGGTCTGTGCCGACTGCTGTCGCGGGTCTTTCAGGAGGCCGCCATGCTTATTCAAAAAACATTGCGAAGGGTGCTGCTGGGAGCGGTGCTCGGTTTGGGTCTGTCCGGTTGTTACTACTACGCCGGGCCCTACGATGCTTATCCGTCTACCTACTACTATCCCGGCTATTACTCACCTTATTCCTACGGTGGTTATTACGCTCCGCGCTACTACGGCGGCGCGCGTTATTACCACGGTGGCTACGGCTATCGAGGCGGTTACGGACGGGGTTATCACGGCGGCGGATATCACGGTGGCCACCATTAATCAGCGGCTGAATGACAGCGTTTTCCAAATGAACAGGATTTCATCAATCACTTGTTTCAACTTGTTGCAGGAACGCACCAGATGCCGAAAACGCTGTCTGATTTTTCGACAGTCACCGATTAAATGACTGTCGCCTGCCAGCGTCGCTGGTGTGGCCAACCCGCGGTCCAGGAGGCCGCCATGTATAGACGAATTCTTCTACTTGCTGCGATGATGTTTTCCGTTGCCGGTTGCGTCCCGTACTCCTACGCGGACTCGTATTACAGCTCAGAGGTCTACACATCACCCGCACCGGCCTACTACAACACGGGCGGCACGTATTACAACGGTGGCAGCACGTATTACGCGCAGCCTCGCTACTACCAGCCGGCCCCGCGGTATTACCAGCAACCGCGCTATTACCAATCGGCGCCGCGTTACTACCAGCCGGCTCCACGTTATTACGAAAGCCGTCGCTGGCACGACAACGATCGCGGGCGTTGGGATGGCCATCGTCGCGGCGGTTGGGATAACGATCACCGCGGTCGCGGTAACTATGACCGACACAGCGGGCGTGGTGACCATAACGGGCGTGGCAACCGATGGTAATCACCCGCCAACAAAAAGCGGCGCATAAAGCGCCGCTTTTTTGTGCCCGGAATATTGTCAGGATGCAGCCGCAACGGTAAACGCAGGATTAATGGCCATAGCAGGCTCGGCGCCGGAACTGAATACTCATCGACTAGGGTCCGGTTTAATCGCTATATCAGGCACTGGCTTATAGGAAAGGCCGTAATCAACCAGCAATTCTTCACCCTTCCTGATGTCATTCAGCGCCACGTAAAACGTCAGGTTTTTCCCCACTGCGATGGAAATGACGTTATTCGAGCGCCACGCCGGCCCACCGCCCAATTGCGAGGTATTGATCAGGCTCAGGTTGTTGCCCGTGTGCAGCGCACTCACCGAGCGATTGCCCGACCGTGTGCCGAACAAGTAGGTCAGTACAGCCCTTGAACCTTGTTTGCGTATTTCCTGAAACAACGACGCTTCTGATTCATGGAATTTGCCTGCGTACGGTCCTAGCACTTCAAATTTGGCAATATCGCGTCGTGCCCACACTGACGCGCCGCGATTGGGCCCACCGTCATCCAGTGCCGTGAACACTTCCAGAGTTTGATCAAACCGTGATTGATGCCGTCCTTCGGTACGCAACCAGTCTTTGATCGATTCCTTGATCTGGCTTGAAACGTTTTTTTTGCTTGCGTTATCGAGACCGTCAAGCAGGCCATTCCAGTGGGCGATACGGATGTCATCTATCGGCCCTTCGAGGGATAAAGTCCGGCTGATTGTCGGGTTTCGCGGGTCCTGCAGAATCGGCAGGTTGTTGTCGACCTGATGAGGCAACGACGAGGAGATCCCTGGTTCAACTTTGATAGCGACAGGCAAGATGTCCGAAGAGGGACCCGGAACTTCTGCGACACGGTCTGGCGTGTCGGCGGGTCTTTTCGGCGGCGGTGACTCCAGTGAGGCCGGCGCCGGACGCTTTTGTGGCGTACTCGTTTCAGCTTGTTGGCCTTCAAGGCGTGGCATGGAGCTTTGCCCCGAATGGCCTGCAACCTTGCGAATCATGGACTGCCCCCTTGGCCCAAGACTGCCATCGACCCGGACATAATTGTAAAAAGTGTTCGGATAAAGATGATGATGACCGGCAAATCCTTCGATGGTCATTGTGTCTCGCTCTTGCTGAGACATGTTTTGCCACGCAAGAACATGTGTTTCTTCCGGCTGGTTAAACGGTAAGTCGTCAGGACGGTCACGCACTAATACGCCAGTCGCGCTCAACTCGCCGTCGGGCTTCACGTAGTACTCGAATGTTTTCCGAGGCAGGTTGTTCTCTCGGGCAAACCCCTTGCGTGTGAGCCTCTGTCGCTCCGCTTGCGGTAATGCCTCCCAGTCCCGCAAATGTTCGGCAATGACCCTTTGCTTACGCACTCTCGAAGTCCGGCCTGTCAGTTGGGTGGACATTTCAGGAGGCAAGGCATTTTTGATACGGTGCAAGGCTGCGGTTCTGAGGGATCCATCGACTTTGACGTTCGCCTGCCATGTAGCAGGATTGAATGCGTGTTGACGGATGAATTCCTCTGCCGTGAGGGTGTTATCGCGCTGCCCGGAAAGCACCCACCACTGACGTAAATGTTCATCGGTCAAAGTCTTGTAGGTGCCACCGGCCGCGCGGTGCATCAAGGATTGTCCGGTTGGTTTCAGGCTTCCATCGGCATGTACATAGCCCGCAAAAGTCTCCGGGTGAAGAAAATGAAGACCGGAAAATCCTTGAGTTGTGATGGTGTCACGTTCTTGCTGGGTCAAGTTTTGCCAGGCACGGACATGCGTTTCGCTGGTCCTGTTGAAGGCTTTGTCTGTCGGACGGTCACGCACGAGTACGCCGGTTTCACTCAATTGGCCGTCAGGCTTCACGTAGTACTCAAATGTTTTTCGCGGCAGATTGTTCTGCAGCGCAAAGCCGTCACGCGTCAGCTTCTGCTGCTCTGCTTGAGGCAGCGCCTCCCATTGCCGCAGGTGCTCGGCAGTGACCCTTCGAGTCTTGCCCTTCGGAACCCGGCCGGGCCAGTCGATTTCCGGAACTCTCTGCGTATCAGGTTGCTGATCCGGGACAGGTTGATCGGTGTTTTTTTTCACCTTGTCCAGACGTTTGATCGCCTCCTCTGTCAGCGACCCATCCTGCCTGACATGTTTTCGCCATATGTTGGGGTTGAGCTGATGTTGATGCATGAACTGCGCTTCTGTCACCGTGTTGCCCGGTTGCCTGAAGAGCACATTCCACTGGTGTAAATGGTCATAACCGAATTTGTTATAGGCACCACCGGCCGCGCTGTGCAGCAGCGCTTCGCCGGCCGGCCCCAAGCGACCGTCGGCTCTTGCGTAACTTCTGAAGGTTGCCGGGTTGAAGTGATGCAGACCGGCAAATCCCCCCATGGTCATTTCGTCACGGGCTTTCTGCGTCATGTTCTGCCATTCACGGACATGCGCTACGTTCGGCAGATTGAAGGCTGTATCTGCGGGGCGGTCACGCACCAGCACGCCGGCAGCGCTCAATTCACCGCCAGGCTTGACGTAGTACTCAAATGTATTTCGCGGCAGTAGATACTGTCGGGCAAAGCCGCCGCGGGTAACTTGATGCTGTTGCGCCGGGGACAATGCTTCCCACATCCGTAAATGCAATGCACTAATCTCCCGTCCACCCCCTTGCGCGCCCAGTCGTTGCCACTGGTCACCGCGGAGATGCTGGATCAGCAATTCGGTTTGCCGGTTGCGGTGATAGACCCGCGCCTGCACGACGCCATCTTCACTGCGAGTGACTTGCCTGACCTCGTACACCGCTGTTTTACCGCTGCTATCGGTATGGCGTATGTGGGAGAGATGCCCGTCGGCGGCAACATATATCCCTTGGCCGTTGCGCGAGAGCCCGGCAATGCTGGATTCGGGCACACTGAAGTGACTGAACAGAGCATGGCTCAGCTCGTGCAACTCATCGAGGTATGAAGTGACCACTTTACCGGCGACCGCCTGGGTGGTGACTGCAAACTCCTCGATCGGACTGCCGTAAGGTCGCATCGTGTCGGCATCAAATGAATACCATTGACCGTTCTTCAATACAGCTGCGCCTTCCACAGTCTGGCCGGCGACTTTTACGGTGCCCGTTGCCGCTGCGTCATACTGTTTGCTGACAGCTTTCAATACTTCGTAACTGTCGGCAGCGCCCCTGAGCCGGTTGACGGTTTTGGCGCCTTTGGACAGTAGATAAAGGCCACCGGTCCCCACCAGTCTGGCCAGATCACCCAAGCCGCCCACCGGGTTGAGCACATCGATTGTGGCGACGCCGATGACATGGACGGTCTTCAAGGCCTTGGCTCCAGTGGAGAGCGCAGTGCTGCCGATCCTGATCAGTTTTCCTGCAGTGGCGGCGCCCGCCGTGAGAAAACCGAATATATCCACGGTGAGATCAAACACCGCCGCGCCATAGTTGCCCTGCTGAAAATTGACAATGGCTGATCGGAAGGGGATCAGGTTCAACAAAAACTCACCCAGCGGTTTGGGCTGGTAATACTCGTCCATGGGTGTCTGCCCGCGGGCCAGCGCTCTGATTGCGGGATCATCCAGATCGAGATGTTGCACAAAGGCGTCGGCAATCGCACGGGACCGAGCGCTGCTGAAACTGTTAAAAAGTGATTCGCTCAACGCGCGCTCACGCCCCAGCTCACTTGCCGCCTCACGGGGGATAAGCTCTCTGGTCGTAAAATATTTGTTGGCTTCCCTTGATTCCCGGTGCTTTGCCCTGTGCAGGGCTGTTCGTTCAATCGTGTCTTTATTGATATTGATTTCATACGCCCGAAGGTTGCCGCTCAGCTCCGTTCTGATGAGCAGTCCGGGCTCGTTCGGGCAAGGAGTATGATTAAAGAAACCATCTGACACATATGAACCTTGTTGGAAGAAACTGATTTTTCCAAACTCGAAGTTCTTTTTGTCCTCCAGTGGGAGCAGGCAGATCATGTGCCTGACCGTTGTATTGACGGCGGCTTTTTTATCCTCGATGGCGCGCGTGAACTGCTGCTCGAAAGCTTCCCGCACTCCAAACGTCGGGTTGTTATTCAATGCCTCCAACGGGATGCGGGCATCAATGGATGCCAGCGGCCGCGGATTGGGCAAATCCATCATCGCGTAATCCTGTAGCGAATGAATGCCACTGAAACCCGACTGCCCACTCTCGCCGCGATACGTATCCGTGTGGAGTGCCTTGACCTCGAAAAGCGTGCCCAGATCGCCAAATCGCTCTATCAATACGGCCAGGGCAATGTCTTTTCGTGTCGGTAATTCTTTGTCCAGTATTCTGGCGGCAACAAGCCGCTCATCAAGCTCCTGGTTAAATGCCGCCCTTATCGTTTCAAGTTGTCCGGCGGGGTAGTTATCAGCGTGCCGTTTCAGAATGATTTGGTTGGCGACAGCCCAATCGAGTAATACGGCTGCCTGAATGCGTTGGCTGGATGCAGGGTCAACCAGGCGAGCACTTTCAGACTGACTCATGATCTGGGCAAACGACATGCCGGGGACTTTGCCCGGTGTTTGAGCCTCGATGGTCATTGCCGCAATGGTCAGGTTCGCCCATGCCAGACTGCCAACTTTTACATTCCCGGGTATGTCCTCAATCAGAAATTGCGGTGCCGACCTGCCCAGCAAAAGGTACGCACCGGCTTTCGCCAGGGCAGCGCTGGTTCTACCTTCCCGGCTCAAGTGATCAGCCAGGTTATCTGCGACTTCAGAGGCGCGCCGGCCCCAATGCTGATCACTGGCCAGATCAAAATCGGCTGTTTTGCGCCGATCAGGGGCAGTGATCGATTCGGGGTCCAGTTGCAGTGTGATGCCTGCCAGCAGGTAATCCATCGCACTGCTTTCGCTGTCGATACCCTGCATTCTTCGTTGCAGCGCATTGCCCATCAGTTGCCCTTGCGCGGAGCCGATCAGGATTTCGAGTATCCGGGCAGGATCGTTCGCGATGTTATCCGGGAGTGGGCAGCGATAACGCAGAAACTCCAGCGCACCACCCTGGGTCTGCATCACCAACGGCTGGTCGCCCAAGTGGTGCGCATGATTCATCGTAATCAGGCGCAAGCGCCGTTGTTCGTCTGGATTCAGTGGAATCGGCCAGGACAACGCCCCACCCCAATTGCCTAAGGGGGGCTCAATCGTGCTGTCAGTGACAGCCGGCAGCGCTTCGATGCCTTCAGGTTCATCGGGGGGGAGCGGTTGTGTCAGCGAAGGTGTGCGTTCTAGGGTGTTGCCCGTCATGAGACTGTCCATAGTCAAAGAGTCGTCCTTGGGAAAGCGCGGTTAGGCGCTTCCAGCGTTCACGAGTGTAAAAACACGCGGTGAACACATTCCATAAATCAAGTGCGAGTTCTTGTGTCCAGTTAAACGCCGTGTTGGCGGTCGGACAGGATGTAGATTTGCGTCCGGTCCGACCCTGCGTCTGGCTCAGTAACCCGTCAAATCCGCCAACGGATGCCGCCCCGCGTTACTACGCAACCGTCGAAAAGTCGTCCCGTTAGCCATCTCCTAGGGCATTCCCAGACGCTTCCTACAGTTTCATTTCCTTGCATTTGTTAGCGTCTGTTCGTGCCGATCAAGGTGAGCAAAACTCAGTTCAACAGCGGCGAATAAAAGGACGATGCCGCTATGAAGCTTCTTGTTATTCACCAAAACTTTCCGGGCCAGTTCCGTCATGTGGTGCTGGCGGCGATTGACAGGCGTTATGAGGTTTTAGCGATAGGTCGGGATACGGCGCCGGGTATCGCAGGGGTGAAAATATATCGATACCGCGCTGCCAGCCGAGCGCCGAGCGGTATTCACCCCTACCTGACCCGTTACGAACAAGCGGTGACTGATGGACAGAAGGTTTTTGAAACTCTGAGCCGGCTGAAACATTCGGGTTATCGGCCGGACGTGATTCTCGCTCATCCCGGATGGGGGGAAACGCTCTTCGTCAAGGATGTCTATCCTGACGCGCCGCTTATTCACTATTGCGAATATTACTATCGGGCGCAGGGCGCAGATTCCGGGTTCGACCCTGAATTCCCGCGAGCAACAAGAGAGTCATCAAGGCTGCGAGTGCTCAATTCGCTGCATCTTTTGAATCTTGAGCAATGTGACATTGCCATTGCGCCCACGCGGTGGCAGCGCAGTCTCTTTCCGGCCGCTTATCAGTCGGCCATTCGGGTTATTCACGAGGGCGTCATTCAGAGTTCCTGTTTGGCGAAAGCTGGGGCCGTCAGGTTGCCCAATGGCGTCGAACTGAGAGCCGGGCAGCCGATCGTTACTTATGTCGCGAGGAATCTTGAGCCTTATCGCGGGTTTCACAGTTTTATGCGAGCGATCCCGCATATTCAGGCTGAGTGTCCCGGTGCGCAGATAATCATAGTGGGCGGTGATGACGTCAGTTACGGGGGTAAGCCGGTTGGCTATGCAAATTGGCGCAGCAGGATGGAGGCAGAGGTAAGTTTCGATCATTCCACCGTTCATTTCACAGGGAAGCTTCCTTACCAGACTTACCGGGCAGTTCTGGACTGTTCAAAGGTTCATGTTTATTTGACGTATCCGTTTGTTATGTCGTGGTCGTTACTGGAGGCGATGGCGGCTGGGTGTGTGGTAGTAGCGTCGGATACGGCTCCGGTAAGGGAGGTGATCGTCGATGGTCACAATGGAATGCTGGTGGATTTCTTCGATCATCACGGTATCGCCAAACGTATTGCCAAGGTTCTTGATTCCGTTGATGAGTTCGACTGCCTGCGCCGCGCTGCGAAGTTGACGGCGAGCAGATTTGATGTGGCGTACGGCACGAAACATTACTTTGAGGTATTTGAAAGCGCGATGTTCGGGCATCCCAAGAAACCGCATGCTCGTCAGTTTGACAGGGAGATTTGAAATGCTCCGGATGTCGCACAAGCCATGGGTTAAATGGTTTAAGAGGTTGTTGAAATACGGCTTGTTTATTTATGCCTGTTATTGCGTGGTGAATTTTTATATCCGTGAAGAACAGGTCGCCGAGGCGATGGCAATCTATTACGCGGATCAGGAGGCCTGTCAAAAGAAGCTGGCGAGCATGAAGCAGGTGCCCATACTGGGCGGCAGCTATGTGGATAAGACTCTGGTCCCGGAGTTTTATGTGGGCATGCCTGAACTGGCGAATAAGAAAGCGTGTCTGGCCAATACGCTCAAGGGGCATTTCTGGTGGACCGGGACGGAGATACGGTCTTACCACGATCAGAGTGTAAAGCCGACTCCTGAAAGTTGGCGTCTTTATAAACTGAACGCTGGGCTTTATACAAAAAAAGAAAACACTGAACCCCATGAACGGGGCTATCGGCACGTCAACTGGCCGGATGAGTTGATTGTGAAGTTGAAAAATTATCCTGGACTGGAACTTTGGCTGAATGCACCTCCGCCGCATTTCAAGAATGAGGCTTCCGTTCGAAAGTTTGTCATTGCTGACTGGCCGCGGCGTGATGGCACTCCTCGATTGATAAGCTGTAACGGCTTGATTCGCCCGGCTGCTGAGGAGGAACTGACTGACGAGAAATTGGCGAAACTCAGTAGGGCCGAATTGGAAAACCTGGATTTTGGGAGTTTGAACTTTTTTTGCACTGTGGAGTTACACAGCTTTGATTTTTCCGGAGGGCACGGTCGGGTAAGTCTCGGTCTATCGTCATTACGAGAGTCACCTGAGATGCTTAAGTTTCTCAGTAGCTATCTTTCACGCTCTGTTATTACAAGGAAGTAACGATGAGTTATGTTTTTAATGATCTGGAAAAAACAGAAATCTTAAATGCAGCAAATATTTGCAAGGGACTGATGTTCGATTCTGAAGATGTCGAATATCTTGCGCTGGAATTAACAGGGGCTAGCTGCGCTCCCCTGTATCAAAAGCTATTCGATATTATTGGCGGAAGAGTTTCTGAGGCTACCGCTGTCGATCAAGAAGCGGGAAAAGTTCTGAAAAGCGCCAGGCTCTGGCTTGCCGTGGCCATTGATGCCAACGGTGGAAACGGTGCCTACTCCGCCCTGATTCGCGGCTACACCTCGCGGCAAGGTGAACTGAGATTGAATAAAATCTTCAGTGAAAACCTGATGCAACTGTCATCGAATCAGGTCGCCGCCAATTTCATCAATACTTTGATCGACGGATCCCTCGCGGGTCGGCTGGCACCCTGGACGGTTCCATCCATCAGCCAGATTGCAGAGATTGATGCCAGTGCGATCGGCAAGGCACTGTTTAGTGAGGCTTGCGGAGAGAAGGATACAGCCGTGAGCCATAACGCCGGCTGGTCAGGGACAGTCGGATTCAGCCTGTTGGGTGGAGCGCCGCCCTATGAAACCTGGAGATTGATCTCTGCGGGTGATTCGCAAGGGGAAGATGGCGGCCCGCCGATTCAAGCAAAAGCCAACAGGCTCGATGACTATAAAAATATTCTGTTCGCCATCGATTCCTACAGTGTCGGCCTGCGAGCGGCGATCAGCAATTTCGGCGTCAATCCATTGCAAAGTCTGCTTTCCGTCGTGCCAGAGCAAATCAATATCGCGCTCGCCAGTGGCAGCCTCAATCCGCTGATTCAGCATGTCGTGAAAGGCACGCCGGTTTCCGTCGTGGTCGACCTGATATTGCGCTATGGCCAGAACGAATTTCTGGACATGTTCAAGCGCACCTACAACGGCGATTCAGCAGCGCCACCTACCACCGATGAAACCTTCGCCACCAACGCTTACGCATTCTTCTCGGCATTTTCACCAGAGCAGTCCCAAAGCATCGTCACCCGTTCGATAGGCGAATACGGAAACGCCAATTCATGGGCAAAACTGGCTGGCGAGTCGACACCCATCGGCCTGGCGTTGCGTAATTCCCTGAAGCAACTCAGTGAAATCGTCATCGAACGCGATGACGGTTACCCCGGACGCGGACTGGAACTCTACGATCCGCTGACCGGCGAAGGTTTCATCACTGCGCAATGGCTTGCCGATCGTGCGCAGATGTTGGCCCGGTTGATTGCCCGAACCCAGGGCTCGTTTGGAGAGCACTCGCTGCAGAAGTTTTCCTACTCCGATCTCGCCTCAGCCAAACAGGCGCCGATGACCACCGGTGTGTTGAATCCGCTGGTCATGTTCGGCGATGACGGTGCACGGTCTTTCGCAGGCGGTGCGAACACTGATCATCTGTATGGCGGCGCGGGCAATGACACGATCAACGGACTGGCAGGTCACGATGTCATCGAGGGTGGACGCGGCAACGACTTGCTTGGTGGAGGCGACGGCAATGATGCGTTGCACGGAATGGCCGGTGATGATGTTCTGGTCGGAGGAAAGGGTAACGACTCTTTGAGCGGTGGCGAAGGCAGCGACCGCTATGAGTTTTCCAGCGGTGATGGCATCGATGAGATCTTCGACGCCAACGCCAATGGGCAGCTGTGGATCAACGGCGCGCCGATTCCTTCACTCAAACGTCGCGCCCCTTTGAGCAATATCTGGTCGACCGAGGATCAGGCCATCACCCTGACCCTCATCGAAGAACTCACTGAACCCACCCTCAACATCAAATATGGCCTGAACGACCTCGTCGTTATCAAGAACTTCCGCCCCGGGATGCTTGGTATCCGACTTCCTGAACACCAAGACCATACGGTCTCTGCTCCCGATCTGGTTCTCCAGGGCGACTGGAAAGCGAAAGATATCGACCCCAATGTTCCCGGTGATCAGTTCTCATACGATGAGCTGGGCAACGCGTTGCTATTGGCCAACGTAAAACAGAGAAACAAGGCCGATGTGCTCTACGGCTCTGCAAAAGACGACGTCATTCTCGGACTTGGTGGATCAGACCGATTATTCGGCAAGGACGGAAACGATCAGTTGTTTGGGGATAAACAGACGACGCTCGAAAAAGCCATGGCCGCTGGTGACTCTAAAGGGAAAGCCGCTCGAGGCGATTGGCTTGACGGAGGCGCCGGCCACGATTTGCTCATCGGTACGGCATCCCAGGACGTGCTTCTGGGCGGTAACGATCGGGATACGCTGATTGGAGGTGCGGGAGATGACGTTTTATCAGGGGATGAAACGACCGGCGCGCTGGAGCAGAAATGGGGATTCAAACGCGTCGAAGTGCTTATAGACGGTGGTGTCACCAGTCACCGAACTGTCTTTTCACAGGCCTCCTTTAACAGTTCGACGCAGGGCGATAACGATGTTCTCTACGGCCAGGGCGGTCGCGATGTTCTCAATGGCGGATGGGGCGAGGATCTACTTGATGGCGGAACAGAAGATGATCTTCTTGCAGGGGATGGGGGGGATGACACGCTGGCCGGAGGAAGCGGTAACGACACGATAATGGGAGACAACCTCGATTGGGGCGGGGGACTGCAAAGCAAACACCATGGTAACGATGTATTGGACGGTGGAAGTGGCGATGATTGGCTCGCTGGTAACGGTGGAAACGATGCGATTTATGGTGGTCCAGGCAATGACACTCTCAAGGGCGATGACGATGTACTGAACGGCGTTGCCGGTGACGCTGCCCACTTTTTTGGAAGCGACCTGCTGGACGGTGGTGCAGGAGACGACACACTCTGGGGCGGTGGGGCGGATGATCTGCTGTTCGGAGGTGAGGGTAACGACGCGCTGGCCGGGGATTATGCTGAGCATCCAATTCGGTACCACGGTAATGATTTACTTGATGGTGGAGCGGGCGATGACACACTTCAGGGAATGGGGGGGGCCGATACCCTGATCGGTGGGGCAGGAGCTGACGCGCTGGATGGCGATGTGTCCAACCTGCAGTCAGGTGGAATCAACAATGATTACCTTCAAGGCGATGAAGGAAACGATACCCTTCTGGGCGGCTTGGGCGCCGACACGCTTTATGGCGGCGCTGATGATGACATTTTATCCGGCGACTACGCGCAGACAGCCGAAGCCGAACATGGCGCAGATTATCTGGACGGTGGTTCAGGCAACGATACCTTGCTCGGCGGTGGTGGCAACGACACGTTGTTGGGCGGGGAGGGTGTAGACCACCTTCGTGGGGATTCCGGCAATAACGTTTTTGATGGCGGGCCCGGTAACGACGTGATGGAGGGCCATGACGGCGCTGATGTTTACTATTTCGGGGTGGGTGATGGTCTTGACGTTATCACCGATTCAGGTGGCAGCAATGTCATCAAGTTCGGTGCCGGGTTCTCTGCGGAAAGTTTGAAAGCCGACATTATTGATGTTTCCGTAGGCCGGGTATTGCGGCTGTTCAATGGTGAGGGGGACGCCATCCTTATCAGGAATTATGAAGAATGGAAGAATTCAACGTTCACGTTTAGCGATGGTGTCATTCTCGGCTATCAAGAGGTCATGAAAAAAACGCTGCCAGCTGTAGAGATCATCGAGCCGCCAGCAGGGGATGGAGTGCTGGCCAAAGAAGAAGATAAAGACATTATTGCAAACGAAGTACAGGTTGCTGTTCCGGACCAATCAGGGATCGTTGTTCCTGGCGAGGAACGAAGTAATGCCATTGATCATAATGTTGGCTGGACAGACAGGTTCCTGGCGGAGCTCAAAGCAAAGCGCTCCGCTAGCAGGCATGCAACAGGCTTTACCTTGAGCAAACCAGGTGTCTGGGTTCGTAACCATATAACCACCAACGATACGGGTTATATCACCCACACTGATGTGATCGATGAAAGCATCGAAACGGGGGCATTGTCTGAAACGCCTCAATGGATGGGGTCTGCCACTGGCGATGCGGTATTTAGCGAAAGACAGTCAAGCTCTACATCCCGATCCAGTTTTCGAGAGGTAAAGAAAGAGGGCATTACGTCGCCGTTATTGCTGGAGCCACGTTATTTTCGATCTGGCACTGCCAGCGGTTTTTCATTCAAAGTCGGCGACGTAATTATTGCAGATAGAACAGATTCAGGTGCTATCGAAGGATGGTACATCTATCCTGCTGAAAGTTTCACGGCGGGCGAAACTGTCCGCAAGGAATTTCGGCGGGATGTCACAACTGAAACGATCAAACATAAAGTTGTCCACGGCGACGATGTCGGTGGGCGAGTTAATGTCGAAGTCGGCAATCTTTTCCTGGGGGGTGCAGGCGATGACCTGATCGTCGCCTATTCTGGTGTTCTACTTGATTACGGCTATATTAATGAAAGGATACCGGGTGCCTTTCTGTCCGCCGGTGCAGGCAACGATACCCTCCTCGGTTCTGAAGGCGCTGATTATTTAGTGAGCGGCGCTGGGGATGACTACCTGTACGGTGAAAACGGTGCCGATACTTACATCGTGCAGGCGCATGCCGGCGCAACGACCATTATCGCGGATGTGCTGAATCCGGTTTTTATCCGACCTGAAGTAGGTGTTGCCGGATGGAAGGACGAGTATGGATTAGTCGATCAAGATACTGTCGTGCTTCCAGAAGACGCGACGCAGGAGAATTTGCAGCTCAGTTGGGGCGCAACACTCATTGAAACAGTGAATGTTGAGTTGGCACCTGATCCGCGTCGTGATGCCTATCGCCATCCGCCGCGCGCGCAAATGCTCTATTCGACACTCGATATTAAATGGGGTGGGTCGCAGAAAGTTCGCATTGTTCTACCCAATGCCGGAGATATCGAGGGTTCCGGCATTGAGATTATTAAATTTGCAGATGGCTCAAGCCTTACTCTCAAAGAACTGTTTGGCTCCAGTCAGCTGGGTCCTGCCCCGAATACTTATTACAATGGTCTCTTGGTCGATAATGCGGCCAGTGCCAAATCTATGAGAAATGGCCAAGCGCTCCCACTGGTGGGAAGTCACGGTAATGACACTCTAAGCGGCGCAGGTGAAATCAGAGGTATGCAGGGACATGATGCGCTGATGGGGAGTGTCGACGATGATGTACTGCTAGGCGGTCCCGGTAATGACACGTTGTCTGGTGGTGCTGGCAACGATCTCTACAAATACGATGGTCTTGGAAGAGACTTGATTAATAACACCGGGGGTGGGATCGATGGAATCGATTTTTCTGGTGTGGGTATACCTATTGAACAATTAAGGTTTCATCGCGATCAGGAAGATCTTGTCATAGTGGTCTGCTATGGCATGGGCCCCAAGGTTCGAGTGGCTAATCATTTTTCTGGAGGCGAAAGCGCGATTGGGTTCATAAGGGTTAGCGGCGAAGGAGAAACGGTTAAAGACTACCCCGCAGCGCAAATTGCCGAACGACTGCATCCTCTTCCGCCACTGCGTGATGTGGAGGATATTCTTGTAAAAGAAAATGAAGAGTCGCAACTCGCGTTGGCCGAGATAATCAAGTTCTACGAACTGAATTAACTGTAATAACGTCAGTTTGAGGGTGCCCGCGATCGAAGACAAAGGTGACCATCGCGGGCAATCAGTACTTCAATACTGCGTCAGATCCGCCAACGGATGTCGTCCCTCCCAAACCTTGTGAAAGTGCGCCTCGACCACTGCATCCGGCACGTGATTGACGTCCGGCCAATGCCAGTGCGGCTTCTGATCCTTGTCGATCAACCGTGCGCGAACCCCTTCGCTGAACTCCGGATGCCTGCAGCAATTGAGGCTCAGGGTGTATTCCATCTGAAAGACTTCGGCGAGTGACATATAACGGGCGCGGATGATCTGTTCCCAGACCAGATGAGCGGTCACCGGCGAGCCTTCGCTCAGGGTCTTGGCAGCGCGGGCGAGTAACGGGTCGCTGCTGTCACGTTGCAGGCTGATGGCTTTCCACGCACAGGTGACGTCGCTGACGTCGAGCAGATCGTCGATTTGCTGACGACGCGGCAACCACTGCGCCTCTGGCAATTGGCCAACGGCTTCCTGCTGCAACGCTTTGAGCAGGCTGTTGAGTTGCATGTCGGTCTGTTCCTGCCAGTTCAATTGCAGCAGGCCTTCGATCAGTTCCGGTTGTTGTTCGTCGAGCATAAAACGGTCGGCCAAGCCCAGATCAATCGCATCGCGCCCGTTCAGATGCGCGCCGGTCAGGCCGAGAAACAAGCCGAGCTTGCCCGGCAGCCTTGAGAGAAACCAACTGGCACCCACATCCGGATACAGACCAATGGTGATTTCCGGCATCGCCAAGCGGCTGCTCGGGGTGACGATCCGCGTGCTGGCGCCTTGCAACAGGCCCATGCCGCCACCGAGCACGTAACCATGGCCCCAGCAGATCAGCGGTTTTGGATAAGTGTGCAGGCTGTAATCCAGGCGATATTCCGCGCTGAAGAACTGCGCGGCCAGCGGCGGCACTTCGCCGGGACGGGCGCGACAGGCTTCCACCAGGCTGCGCACTTCGCCGCCGGCGCAGAAGGCCTTGGCGCCGTTGCCGCGCAGCAGTACGCAGACGATTTGCGGATCCTTGGCCCAAACGTTCAGTTTGTCGCTCAAGGCGTTGATCATTGGCAGGGACAACGCGTTCAGCGATTTTTCAGCATCCAGGCTGGCGATACCGATGCGGGCGCCGTCGGTGCCGGTGAGTTCTTCGAAGTGCAGATTCATCGTGACCTCGATCGGGAATTGGAGCGTTCAGTATGATCGCTGTGGGGGAAAGTGCCGGATCTGCGTCAGATCAATTGACAAGCGTGGTCGGCTTTCCTAGGGTTCGCCCCATTGTTTTTGCCGGGTATGACCATGACTGCTGACGACCGTATCAAACTCGAACCGAGCTGGAAGGAGGCACTGCGTGCCGAATTCGACCAGCCTTACATGGCAGAGTTGCGTAACTTCCTGCAGCAGGAGCGGGCGGCCGGCAAGGAAATCTATCCGCCGGGGCCGCTGATTTTCAACGCGCTGAATTCGACGCCGCTGGATAAAGTCAAAGTGGTGATCCTCGGCCAGGACCCGTATCACGGCCCGGGCCAGGCCCATGGCCTGTGCTTCTCGGTGCAACCGGGCGTGCCGGCACCGCCGTCGCTGGTCAACATCTACAAAGAGTTGAAGCGCGACCTGAACATCGACATCCCCACCCATGGCTACTTGCAGAGCTGGGCCGATCAAGGCGTGTTGATGCTTAACACCACCATGACGGTGGAGCGCGCCACCGCCAACGCGCACAAGGACAAGGGCTGGCAGTTTTTCACTGATCGAATCATTGGGCTGGTCAGCGAGCAGCAGCCGCACCTGGTGTTCATGCTGTGGGGCGCCCATGCGCAGAGCAAGCAAAAGCTGATTGATGCGACCAAGCATCTGGTGCTGACGTCAGTGCATCCGTCACCGTTGTCGGCGTATCGTGGCTTTTTGGGTTGCGGGCACTTCAGTCGCACCAACAAGTTTCTGGAGCAGAACGGCGAGACGCCGATTGAGTGGCGGTTGCCGCCGGTTTGATGGGGTGACCGGGTTGCCTTCTTCGCGAACAGGCTCGCGAAGAAGGCAACCCGGTCTTTCTGAATTACTCGGGATTGCGATTCCAGTATTTGAACAACGGCTCAGCCAGAAACAGCACAAATAACAACCGCATCACCTGCATCGCCGTCACCAGCGGCACCGACAGTTGCAGGGTCTGCGCCGTCAGACTCATTTCAGCGATACCGCCAGGCATCATGCCCAGGGTCAGCGAGCGTAGATCCAGATGGGTCAGTGTGCTCAAGCCCAGCGCCGCCAATGTTGCGATCAACATGGTCAACACCGTGCCGATCAACGTGCGGCCCATGAACGATGGCGCCCGCCGGAAGAATTGCCGGTTGAAGTGGCAGCCCAAACCGCTGCCGATCAGCCACTGGCCAATCTGACTGCCGCCATCGGGCAGACCGATGTGCAAGTCCCAGCCAATGCTGATCGACGCGCTCACCAGCAATGGCCCGAACAGCCAGGGATTGGGTTGACGCAGTCGCTCCCAGACCCAGGCGAGCAGGGCACCCGCCGGAAACAGAAGCGCCAGCCAGCGCCAGTCGACGCTGCCTGCGTGAGAAACAGGCGTGCCATCGCCGAGCAAATACTTGAACGCCGCCGGCACACACAACACCACCACCAACACCCGCAAACTCTGCCCCGCCGCGACATGGCTGAGCATCGCGCCGTTGCGCGCGCCGAGGTTGACCATCTCACCCGAGCCGCCGGGCATGCTGGAAAAAAACGCGGTAGCTCGATCTTCGCCGGTACGGCGCATCAACCACACACCGACCACCGCCGACACACTGGTGACCAGCGCCCCGAAGAAGATCAAACCGAAATGACTCAGCACCTGTTCCATCACCACCGGGGTGAAGTGCAGGCCGATTCCCACAATCCACTGGCCGCATTTACGCCCGCCAGGGATTTCGCTCAATTGCCAAGGAGTGAAGCAGCGCACGAGGATGATCGCCAGCAACGAGCCGACCATCCACGGCAGTGGCCAGCCGATCTGGCTGGCGATATAACCGCCAAGCAGACCGACCAGCGGCGTTCCCCACCCGGTCTTGAGCGACCGATCAGACACCGGCAATGGCGCGACGGGCAGCGGAACGTTTGCGCCAGATACGGATGATCGGCATCAAGAGCATGATCCCCGTCAACACCCAGCAACCGAGGGTGATCGGGCTCGACCAGAGGATTTCCAGTGCACCGTTGGAGATCGACAGGGCGCGGCGCAGGTTCTGCTCCATCAGTTCGCCGAGGATGAAGCCCAGCAGCAGCGGCGACAACGGGAAGTCCAGCTTGCGCAGGATGTAACCGAAGATACCAATGCCGATCATCAGGAACAGATCGAACGTGGTGGCATGCACCGCGTAAACGCCGATCCCGGTGATGATGGCGATGACCGGCACCAGTGCCCAGTTCGGCACGGCGAGGATGCGGGTGAACACGCGGATCATCGGGATGTTGAGAACCACCAGCATGACGTTGGCGATGAACAACGAGGCGATCAGACCCCAGACGATGTCCGGTTGTTGCTGGAATAGCAGTGGGCCCGGCGTGATGTTGTACAGCGATAGCGCACCGATCATCACCGCGGTGGTACCTGAACCTGGAACACCAAGGGTCAGCATCGGCACCAAGGCACCGCAAGCCGCGCCACCGATGGCGGTTTCCGGGGCTGCGAGGCCACGGGCATCGCCCTCACCAAATTTGCCTGTGGCGCCGGCAAGACGCTTCTCGGTCATGTAGGCCACGGCGCTGGCAAGCGTCGCACCGGCCCCCGGCAACACGCCCATGATGAAACCCAGCACGCCGCAACGCAGGTTCACCGTGAACACCGACGCCGCTTCCTTGAAGTTGAACATCATGCGCCCGGTGGCTTTTACCGCTTCCTGGCCGTGGTGGGTTTTTTCCAGCAGCAGGAGGATTTCGCTGATGGAGAACAGGCCCAGCACCAGCACGACGAACTGAATGCCGTCAGTCAGGTGAATGTTGTCACCGGTGAAGCGATACACGCCGCTGTTGGCGTCGATGCCGACGGTCGACAGGAACAGACCGATCAGCGCCGCAATAAAGGTTTTCAGCGGTCGATCACCGGCCATGCCGCCGAGACAGACAATCGCGAAGACCATCAACACGAAGTATTCCGCGGGACCAAAGGCAATCGCCCATTTCGCCAGCAGCGGGGCGAACAGCACCATGCCGCAAGTGGCGATGAGCGCGCCGATGAACGAACTCCACGCCGACAGCGACAACGCCACGCCAGCCAGACCCTTGCGGGCCATCGGGTAGCCGTCGAGGGTGGTCATTACGGTGGAGGCTTCGCCAGGAATGTTCAGCAGGATCGAACTGATTCGCCCGCCGTATTCGCAGCCCAGATAAACCGCCGCCAGCAGAATCAACGCCGATTCCGGCGGCAGGCCGAGGGCGAATGCGATCGGGATCAGCAGGGCCACGCCGTTGATCGGGCCCAGACCCGGCAGCAGGCCGACGACAGTACCGATCAAGGTGCCGCAGAGCGCGGTGACCAGGTTGTAGGGGGTCAGCGCGACGCCAAAGCCCTGACCCAAATAGCCAAGAGTATCCATATCAGTTCTCCAGAACGTCGAGCAGGCCGAGGGGCAGCGGAACGTCCATCACACGGTCGAACAGCAGGTAAAGACCGACGGCCATCAGGCTGATGATCACGATGCTTGGCAACCAGCGGCCGCCGTACAGGCGCGCCATCGGTATGCCCGTCAGGATGCTGGCGATGACGAAACCAAGGGGTTCGAAGGTGCCGGCGAAGACCAGCAGCAGAATCACGCAAATACCGATCTTGGTCAGGGTTTCACGATCCAGCGGCGGCTCGTCATCTTTGCTTTTGATCGGTGCGGGACGAAACACCATGTACAGCAAGGCCAGGCCCATCAGACCGAGCATCAACAGAGGAAAGGCGCGAGGGCCAACCGGTTCGTAGGAAAAGGCTGCCTGATACGGCCAGGCCATCAGTGCCAGGCCGACGCAGGCCAGCAACAGCACCGAGGCGAAAATGCGTTGAATAAGCATGGGGGAACTCCTGTGCTGCAGCCCCGGGCGAACGGGGCCACAGCCGCTAGACAGAGACGATCACTGAATCAGGCCGAACTCTTTGGCCAGCACTTTGTAGTCCGCGACCTGCTTCTTCACGTAGGTGTCCAGTTCCGGACCGGTCATGGCGAACGGGAACAGTTCACGCTGATCGCGCAGCTTGGCGAAGTCTTCGGAGGCCAGCAGTTTGTCGAACGCCGCTTTCCACCAGGCGTAGTCTTCATCGCTGACTTTTGGCCCGAGGTAGAAACCGCGTACCACCGGCCAGACGATGTCATAGCCTTGCTCTTTGGCCGTCGGGATGTCTTTCATTTCCGGCTGATCCAGACGCTTGTCGGCAAACACCGCCAGCAGACGCATGTCACCGCTCTGGATGTGCGGCATGGAGTCGGAGATGTCGGTGCTGCCGACCTGAATGTGCCCGCCAAGCAGGGCCGTGGCGATTTCGCCGCCGCCTTCGAGGGCGACGTAACGCAGGTCACGCGGGTTGATCCCGGCAGCCTTGGCGATCAGCGCTGTTTGCATCCAGTCCTGGCTGCCGACGGTGCCACCGGAACCGATGACCACTTTGCTCGGATCTTTCTTCAGCGCCTGAACGAGATCGTCGAGAGTCTTGTAGGGCGAATCGCTTTTCACGGCGATGGCGCCGTAGCTTGTACCGACGGCTGCCAGCCAGCGCACGTTGCTTTCATCGAAACGACCGAACTTGCCCTGAGCCAGGTTCAGCAGCGAACCGCTCGACCACGCCACCAGGGTGCCGGCGTCGGCGGGACGTTGAGCGACCACCGCGTTGTAGGCGACCGCGCCGACACCGCCGGGCATGTAGGTCACGCGCATCGGTTTGCTCAGCAGCTTCTCGTTGACCAGCGCACTTTGCGCCAGTTTGCAGGTCAGGTCGAAACCACCGCCAGGCGAAGCCGGGGCGATACATTCCGGACGTTTCGGTTCGGCCAAGAGCTGGCCGGCAAACAGGATGCAACTGGCGGCGAGAGCCACTTTACGCAGTGATAAGTTCATTTCAGTCTCCACGGACATTGTTGTTATTCGAGGTGTTGCTTACCCAAGGGCGGTTACCAAAGAGCAACGCTATAGCTCACCAGCAGACGCACTTCGTCCGCATCGCGAGCAGAATAGTTGGAACGGTAGGTTGCATTACGCAGGCGCACGGCAACGTCTTTCAGGGCGCCGCTTTGCACCACATATTTGATTTCGGTGTTGCGCTCCCACTCTTTGCCTTCATCACCGTTCTTGAGTTTGATGTTGTCGCCGCTCAAGTAGCGGGTCATGAAGCTCAGGCCAGGGATGCCGAGTTTGCCGAAGTCATAGTCGTAACGTGCTTGCCAGGAGCGCTCTTCGGCGCCGGCGAAATCGTTGATCTGCACGAAGTTGACCAGGTACGGGTCACTGCCATCGACATAGGGGAATGCACTGTCGCCGGACATGTGCTGATAACCGGCGGTGAACTTGTGGCCGCTCAAGGCATAGCTGACCAGACCGTTGAGCGAGCGGTTGTCGATCTCGCCGCCACGGGCTGCGCCTTGGTCATCACTGAGGGCAAAACGCAGGTCGGTCGCAAAAGTCCCCGGGCCCATCGACCGTGAGGCGACGAGGCCGAAAAAGTGCTGGTTGTAGACTTCGTCGAGTTGGGCGAAGTGGTAGCTGCCGGTGATCTTGTCGGTGAACTTGTAGTCCACGCCGCCAAAATCGAAGTGTTTACCGGCGACGGCGCCAGCGAAACGGCCGTTCTTGTTGTTGAGGGCGATGTCCTCGAAATCGGTGCTGTCGCGATCCTTGGCCTTCTCCAGACGGCCACCGGTGAAGGTCAGGTTCTTGAACTCTTTGGACGTCAGCAAGCCGCCTTCAAAGGTCTGCGGCAGGATGCGCCCGTCGTTCGCCTTGAGGATTGGCAGTTCGGGAATCAGGCTGCCGATTTTCAGTTCCGTGGCGGAGATCTTTACTTTGCCGGTCAGGCTGACTTTCGAGTATTCGTTCGCGGCGCGCCCATCGTCGTGGGTCGGCAGCAGGCCGCTGCCGGTGCGATCCGGACTCGAATCGAGTTTGACCCCGAGCATGCCCAGCGCATCGACACCGAACCCCACGGTGCCGTCGGTGTAACCCGATTGCAGATTGAGCATGAAACCCTGAGCCCATTCATCGCGTTTGGATTGCTGGGCGCTGGTGCCAGAGCGAAAGTCGCGGTTGAAATACATGTTGCGGGTTTCGAAGGTGGCGCTGCTGTCTTCGATGAAGTCGGCGTGGCTCAGCGGCGAAAAACCGGCGAGGGCGGCGGCACTGGCAAGGGCGGTATGGCTGAAACGGGAAGGACGAACAGGCGTGAGAGCCTTGGTCTGCAAGGACGGCATGCGGGGGTACTCCGTTTATTGTTCTTATTGGTCGAAAACGCTTCGTGGCGTTTTTCGTAACGCTGTGTGGCATCAGCGACGGCAGTCTGGACTGTCCGTGCATTGACTCTAACGGGCCAACCTTTCGCTAACCTTTCAAATGACTTTCACGGTTTTCGGGCTTCACAGCGGCAGAGGCGGCTGTAAACTCCGCGGCAAAGCGTGGCGTCGGCCACCCCTGAATGAGGTGAAAATCCATGCGTGTTCTGCTCGTCGAAGACCATCTGCAACTGGCCGAAAGTGTTGCTCAGGCGCTCAAGAGCACGGGTCTTACCGTGGATGTGTTGCACGATGGGGTGGCGGCCGACCTTGCGCTCGGCAGCGAGGAGTACGCGGTGGCGATCCTCGATGTCGGCCTGCCGCGCATGGACGGGTTTGAGGTGCTGGCGCGATTGCGCGCGCGCGGAAAGAATTTGCCGGTGTTGATGTTGACCGCACGCAGTGATGTGAAGGATCGCGTGCACGGCCTCAATCTTGGCGCTGACGACTACCTTGCCAAACCTTTCGAGTTGACCGAACTGGAAGCGCGGGTCAAGGCCCTGTTGCGCCGCACTGTGCTCGGCGGCGAGCGTCAGCAGCGTTGCGGTGTGCTGGCCTACGACCTCGACACCCGTCGTTTCACCCTCGGCGAGGAATTGCTGAGCCTGACGTCTCGCGAACAAGCGGTACTCGAAGCACTGATAGCAAGGCCGGGGAGGGTGATGAGCAAAGAGCAACTGGCGTCGCAGGTGTTTGGCCTTGATGAGGAGGCCAGCCCTGACGCGATCGAAATCTACGTGCATCGCTTGCGCAAGAAACTCGATGGCCAACCGGTGGCGATCGTAACCTTCCGTGGCCTCGGCTATCTGCTGGAAAGCCGCGATGCATAAGCCCAGCAGCTTGCGCTGGCGGTTGCTGTGGAATCTGGCGATATTGCTGGTGGTGTTGATGCTTGCCAGTGGCTTGAGTGCTTACTGGAATGGCCGCGTCGCCGCCGACACTGCCTATGACCGAACCTTGCTGGCCTCGGCGCGAACCATCGCTGCCGGCTTGTCCCAGCGTGACGGCACCCTCAGTGCCGATGTGCCTTATGTGGCCCTCGATACGTTCGCCTACGACAGCGCCGGGCGGATCTATTACCAGGTCAACGACATTCATCAGAAGTTGATTTCCGGTTACGAAAACCTGCCAGGACCGCCGCCCGGCACGCCAAGAACCGACGATTATCCGGCGTTGGCGCGCTTCTACAACGCCACCTACCGGGGCCAGAACGTGCGCGTGGTCAGCCTGCTCAAAGCGGTGAGCGAGCCGAACATGAATGGCATGGCGGAAATCCGCGTCGCTGAAACCGATGAAGCTCGCGTCAGCATGGCACGCGGTCTGGCGGGCGATACGTTGCTGCGATTGGGCATGTTGGCGATTGGCGCGTTGCTGTTGGTCTGGTTCGCGGTCAGTGCAGCGTTGCGGCCATTGGAGCGGTTGCGCACGGCGGTGGAGGAGCGTCAGCCCGATGACTTGCGCCCGTTGCCATTGGTGGAAGTGCAGCACGAGTTTGGCCCGCTGGTACGCAGCCTCAACCATTTTACCGAGCGCCTGCGCGGCCAATTTGAACGTCAGGCGCAGTTCATCGCCGATGCGGCGCATGAATTGCGTACGCCATTGGCAGCGCTCAAGGCTCGGCTTGAGTTGGGTTTGCGATCAAGTGAACCCGAGACGTGGCGCAGCACTCTGGAATCCTGCGCGCAAAGCACCGATCGTCTGACCCATTTGGCTAATCAGTTGCTGTCGCTGGCCCGCGTCGAAAACGGCGCTCGGGCAATTGCCGAGGGCGGCGCGCAGTTGCTCGATCTGAGTCAATTGGCCCGTGAACTGGGCATGGCCATGGCGCCGCTGGCGCACGCGCGCGGTGTCGCCCTGGCGCTGGAGGCGGATGAGCCGGTGTGGTTGCGTGGCGAGCCGACGCTGCTCAATGAGTTGCTGAGCAATCTGGTGGACAACGCATTGGCGCATACACCGTCGGGCGGCAATGTGATTCTGCGGGTCACGGCGCCGGCGGTGCTTGAGGTTGAAGATGACGGGCCGGGGATTCCGCTGGAGGAGCGTGATCGGGTGTTCGAGCGCTTCTATCGGCGTAATCAGCAGTTGGCGGGCTCGGGTTTGGGCTTGGCGATTGTCGGTGAGATTTGTCGGGCGCATCTGGCGCAGATCAGCCTGCACGATGGTGAGCAGGCGGGGTTGAAGGTGCGGGTGAGCTTTATCGCCGGGTGATTTGTATGGGGTGTGCAGGCCTCTTCGCGAGCAAGCTCGCACAGTGGGCGCGTAAACCTGTGGGCTTGCTCGCCAATGGCGTGGTTTCAGATCAGTAAAACATCGTCCGCGACTCTTCCAGGTCTGCGCACAACACTTTGTTCTCGGGATCGATCCCAAGCTTCCTGAACGCCGGGACAGTGAGCGGATCAATGCGTGCAAACGGATGATCGGTGTCCTTGTGGCAATACAGGCTCGCCACTTGCACCAGATCGACGTAATCGATTTCAGCCGAATCGCGTGTGAAATCCTGATAAAGCCCCGGCAATTTCACCAGTCGCTCGGGGAACTCCCAAACGCGCAGCAGTTTGTCACCGAGCAGCGGATGAATGTTGTCGATCACATGGTTGAGGCTGACCGGGTCCGACAGCAGTTCGTAGTGGTCTTCGGCGTAGGTCAGAATCGGCAGCACACCGATCTGATGCACCAACCCGCCCAATGCCGCCTGATCGGGCTTGAGCTGGGAGTAGCGGCGACACAGCGCATAACTGACCCCGGCGATTTCCAGGCTCTTGCGCCAGACGTCGCGCATTTTCTGTTCCACCACTTCGGAACTGGCGTGGAAAATCTGCTCCATCACCAGGCCGATCGCCAGATTGCTGCTGTAGTTGATGCCCAGTCGGGTGATGGCCGTGTGCAGATCGGTGACTTCCTGCGCCGCGCGCAGCAGGGGGCTGTTGACCACTTTGATCAGGCGCGCCGAGAGCGCGGTGTCTCGGCCTATCACTTTGCTCAGGTCGCTGACGCTGATTTCCGGATCTTCAGCGGCCTTGCGAATTTGCAGGGCCACCTCCGGCAACGTGGGCAGAACCAGGTCATCGTTGTCGATGGCCTCAATCAAATCCTTTTGGACCTTATCCGCCAGTTCGCTCATTTAGACTCTCTAGGGTGTTGCACAAACGCTGCGATCAGCGCTGGATTTCGCGGTCGCGATCCAGTTCGTAGGGCAAATCGAGCAAGTGCAGTGTCTGGCCTTCAAGGCTGCCCAGATGCAGATTGCCCGCTTCGGCAGCTTCGGCCTGCAGCACCGCCAGTAGTTCAATGTTTTGTCCGGCGTGGGCGGCCAGTACGATTTCGCCGATCGAACTGTTGTGGCTCGGCGCGAACAGTTGCGTGCCGGGCTCCGGCAACTCACCCGCCTCCAGGCTCACGCGATACAGGCGGCGCTTGAGTTTGCCCAGGTATTGCATGCGCGCGACGATTTCCTGGCCGGTGTAGCAACCCTTCTTGAAACTTACGCCGCCAACTGCTTGCAGGTTGAGCATCTGCGGGATGAGCAGTTCGCGGGTGCTCGGCATGACCTGGCCGATACCGGCGCGGATCTGGCCCAGCAGCCAATGATTGAGTTCACCTTCAGGCAGGACCGCCGACAATTTGCTTTTGATCGCATCGGCTTGATCGGCCGGCACCCAAAGTTCGGCACGGTCCGGCGAGACGCGAATCGCGACCAGACCTTCACTGCGCACGACGCTGTCGGTTTCCGCCGGCAAGTCCAGACCGAGGCTGGTCAAGGCGCTGTCACCATGCGACAGGCCGAAACGCACCCAAGCGGCGCTTTCATCAGTCAGTTTGGATTTGGAGAACACGGCGTATTTTTTCAGATCCGCCAGTTGCGGCTCCAGCAGCTCACTGGCCATGGCCAACACCACGCCGTCACCTTCGAGCAGAATGCGGAAACTGGACTGCATCCGGCCTTTTTGTGTGCAGCGCGCACCCAGACTGGCCTTGGTGTCACTCAGGTAGTTGATGTTGCAGGTCAATTGGCCTTGCAGGAATTTTCCGGCATCCGCGCCGCGAACCGCGAGAACGCCTTCATGAGACAGGGTGCAGAAAAAAGCAGAATCGGCCATGGGTCTTCGCAGGGTAAAAAAGTCTGGGGCACATCATAAGGGGGCGTTGTTGAAATGGGTAGTTCATAAAGGATCGATGGTGCCCGACCAAAGCCGACTGTGCGAGCCGCGTGGGGGCTGTATACTTGCCGCCAAATTTGAGGAGGGCCCCATGGTCGAACAAGTTGAACTCAATCGCCTCTTTTGGCACAGCCGTCGCGGCATGCTTGAACTTGACGTGCTGCTGGTGCCGTTCGTGAAAGAGGTTTACGCAGACCTGAATCAGGTGGATCGCGATTTGTACGTGCGACTGCTGACGTGTGAGGATCAGGACATGTTCGGTTGGTTCATGGAGCGCAGCGAGTCCGAAGATCCGGAATTGCAACGCATGGTTCGCATGATCCTGGATCGTGTTCAGCCCAAGTAATACGTTCGAATGCCGCTGGCATGCCTCACGGCAGTTGCTGGCGGCGTATCTATTGGCCCAGGCATTCGCTTTGGGCTCGTTGTGCCTACTGTCTATTCCTCTCTGGGCGAGTCTGGTCGGTGCTTTCGGCTGCCTGGTTCACGGTTTCTGGGTATTGCCGCGGCAGATCCTGCTGAGTCATCCAAAAGCATTTTGTGGATTGCGTCGAGATGCCGATGGCTGGCAATTGTGGAATCAGGTCGAAGGCTGGCAAGCCGTGCAGTTGCGCCCCGACAGTCTGGCGCTGCCGTTGATCGTGGTGCTGCGCTTTCGTTTGCGCGGGGAGTGGCAGGTCAGGTCGATCTGTGTGCCTCGGGACTCGCAGACGGCGGATCTGCACCGACGTCTGCGAGTACGACTCAAGTTCAGCCGACGTAGGTGGGCGGCACCAGAATAGTGTCGAGCGCTTCGGGCAGCAGGTCAGGATAGTCGAGGGTGTAATGCAGGCCGCGACTTTCCTTGCGCTCCATGGCTGAGCAAATCATCAGCTCAGCAACCTGGGCGAGATTTCGCAGCTCAATCAGATCGCGACTGACTTTATAGTTGCTGTAGAACTCGTCGATTTCGTCCAGCAACAGGCGCACACGGTGCTGGGCCCGTTGCAGGCGCTTGTTGGTGCGCACGATACCGACGTAGTCCCACATGAAACGGCGCAGTTCATCCCAGTTGTGCGCAATGATTACGTCTTCGTCGGAATCAGTGACCTGGCTGGCGTCCCACGCGGGCAGGGCGCTTGGCGCTGTCACATCATCGAGTTGCGCCAGAATGTCTGCCGCCGCCGAGCGGGCGTAGACGAAACATTCCAGCAGCGAGTTGCTGGCCATGCGATTGGCGCCATGCAGGCCGGTGAAACTGGTTTCACCGATGGCATACAAACCCGGTACATCGGTGCGACCGTTTTGGTCGACCATGACTCCGCCGCAGGTGTAGTGCGCGGCGGGTACGACCGGGATCGGTTGTTGAGTGATGTCGATGCCGAAACCGAGACAGCGTTCATAAACCGTCGGGAAGTGACTTTTTATAAAGGCTTCAGGCTTGTGGCTGATGTCGAGATAGACACAATCCACACCCAGACGCTTCATTTCATGGTCGATGGCGCGTGCGACGATGTCTCGCGGTGCGAGTTCGGCGCGCTTGTCGAAGCGGTGCATGAAGCGATCGCCATTGGGCAGCTTCAAATGCGCGCCTTCGCCGCGCAACGCTTCAGTGATCAGGAAGCTTTTGGCTTGCGGGTGATACAGGCAGGTGGGGTGGAACTGATTGAATTCGAGATTTGCCACGCGGCAGCCCGAGCGCCAGGCCATGGCGATGCCATCACCACAGGCGCCGTCAGGGTTGCTGGTATAGAGGTAGACCTTGGCAGCCCCGCCGGAAGCCAGAATCACGAAACGCGCTCCATAGGTATCGACTTCACCTGTGGCGCGGTTCAACACGTAGGCGCCCAGGCAGCGGTCGCCGTCCATGCCCAAGCGTCGTTCGGTAATCAGATCGACGGCAACCCGCTGCTCCAGCAGTTCGATGTTGGAGCGTTCTTTGGCTTGGGTCAGCAAGGTTTTGAATATCGCAGCGCCGGTGGCATCGGCCGCATGGATGATGCGCCGGTGACTATGGCCGCCTTCGCGGGTCAGGTGGAATTCAAAGCCGCCGTCTTCAGTGCCGGACTGTTCGTCGCGGGTGAACGGCACGCCTTGATCGATCAGCCACTGGATGGCTTCCCGGCTGTGCTCGACGGTGAAGCGCACGGCGTCTTCATGGCACAGACCGCCGCCGGCGTTCAGGGTGTCATCGACGTGGGATTCGACAGTGTCGGTGTCGTCCAGTACGGCGGCGACGCCACCCTGGGCCCAGAATGTCGAACCGTTGGCGAGATCGCCCTTGCTCAATACGGCAATGCGCAAATGGCCTGGAAGGGTCAGCGCAAGACTCAAACCGGCAGCACCGCTGCCAATGACCAGAACATCGTGTTGAAACTGTTGGCTCATTTCAGGATTCCGCTCAAAGCGACCCGGATCGGGGGTGGCGCAAGACAGCTGGATTGGCGAGTCAAGACAACCACACAGCCCACTAGTATATAGAGGGGTGGGGCGGCACAATAGCCGGGCCTATATGGCATTGTGAAACTACTGTGACGGAAAAAACCGTGTGTTTCGTCGGAAGATTTTCCATGAGTTTTGGGAAAAGACGACTGTATCGACGATGAAACAGACTTTTCCTTCCCGGGGTTGCCCAATGTGGAGTGGGTGCGTCTATAAATAATTGGAACTTTTGCCAAAGGTCCAAGATCAATAGACGGTGCCAGAAACAAGGGACAGTGTCGGCTTACGTGCGGAATCTGCGGTTGGGTTCCTGCCGGCGAAACCGATGACAAGATTATTCGCGCAGCCGGTTTATCCCGCGCTGCGTTTTTCGTGCGTGCCAAAACAGAGCCCGCAGGAAACTTGCTTGGAGGGGGAGAACTTTTGCGAAAAGCCCGAGTCTATGGTTGCAAGTCTGGTCATTTAGTTATGCAAGTCTCCTCCGGGCTTATCGAGGAGTGTTCATGCTAACCCAGGAAGAGGATCAGCAACTGGTCGAACGCGTTCAACGTGGCGACAAGCGAGCTTTCGATCTGCTGGTGCTGAAATATCAGCACAAAATTCTCGGGTTGATCGTGCGTTTTGTGCACGACACCCATGAAGCCCAGGACGTGGCTCAGGAAGCCTTTATCAAGGCGTATCGAGCACTTGGAAACTTTCGCGGCGACAGTGCGTTTTATACGTGGCTGTACCGTATTGCCATTAACACGGCGAAGAATTACCTGGTTTCACGCGGCCGCCGGCCGCCGGATAGCGATGTAAGTTCCGAAGATGCAGAGTTCTACGACGGCGATCATGGCCTCAAGGATCTCGAATCACCAGAACGTGCACTGCTGCGGGATGAGATCGAAGGCACCGTCCATCGAACCATTCAGCAACTGCCAGAGGATTTGCGTACGGCTTTAACTTTACGTGAATTCGATGGTCTGAGTTACGAGGACATTGCGAGCGTCATGCAGTGTCCGGTGGGTACCGTGCGCTCTCGGATTTTCCGCGCCCGGGAGGCCATCGATAAAGCCCTGCAGCCGTTGTTGCAGGAAAACTGAGACAGCGGCGACAGCCAAGAGAGGAACGCCATGAGTCGTGAAGCCCTGCAGGAATCGCTGTCCGCAGTGATGGATAACGAAGCGGACGAATTGGAATTGCGTCGAGTGCTCAATGCACTGGACGACGTTGAAACCCGTGAGACCTGGGCTCGTTACCAGATCGCTCGGGCAGCCATGCACAAGGATTTGCTGCTTCCACGTCTGGATATCGCTGCGGCAGTGTCTGCTGCACTGGAAGACGAAACGGCTCCGGCCAAAGTATCCCGTAGCCCATGGCGCAACCTCGGCCGTCTGGCTGTTGCAGCCTCGGTAACTGTTGCCGTTCTGGCCGGTGTTCGTCTTTACAACCAGGACGAAATTGCAGGTGTTGAACTGGCACAGCAATCGAACCAGCCAACCCTGGCCACTCCACAAGTAAAAGGCCCGGCTGTTCTGGCAGGCTATAGTGAGAGTTCGGAAGCCACTGGCCCTATGGCCAACGGCGTACTGCAAGGTCAGCCGGGCTGGCACGATCAGCGTCTGCCGGGTTACTTGCGCCAACACGCTCAACAGGCAGCGCTGAAAGGTACTGAAAGCGCACTGCCATATGCACGTGCAGCGAGCCTGGAAAACCGTTAAGGAGGATCATGCGCGCCATACCTCTACTCTCGCTTCTGCTCAGTGGCTGGTTCGGTGTTCCAGCCCACGCCGACGAGGCCCAGGACTGGTTGAACCGTCTGGGCCAGGCCGAACAGCAGCAGAGCTTTAAAGGCACATTCGTTTACGAGCGTAACGGTAGTTTTTCTACCCATAACATCTGGCATCGCGTCCAGAATGGCCAGGTTCGCGAGCGTTTACTTCAGCTCGACGGTTCTGCACAGGAAGTCGTGCGCATTGATGGACATACTCAATGCGTCAGCGGCACCCTGATTGCCGGGCTGGGGGATACTCCCAACTCCGCCGCTCGTTCTCTCGATCCGCAAAAGCTTAAGAACTGGTATGACCTTGCCGTCATTGGCAAATCGCGCGTGGCCGGGCGAGACGCAGTGATCGTATCGCTCACGCCTCGTGACCAGCATCGTTACGGGTTTGAGTTGCATCTGGACAAGCAGACCGGGCTGGCGCTCAAGTCATTGTTGCTCAATGACAAAGGGCAGTTGCTCGAACGCTTCCAGTTCACCAGTCTCGATACCGCCGATGTACCCTCTGATAAAGACCTGCTGGCCGACGCCGACTGCAAGCCCGTCAAGCTCGACAGCGACAAGGCTTCTGCCGTGAAAACGGCTCAGGTCTGGCATTCAGTGTGGTTGCCCCCGGGCTTCGAACTGACCAGCAGCGCTTCGCACAAAGATTCGGAAACAAAGGCGCAGGTCACCAGCCTGATGTATGACGATGGCTTGGCGCGCTTCTCGGTTTTCCTTGAGCCATTGAATGGCGCTACCGTTACGGATACTCGCACCCAGTTGGGCCCGACTGTCGCCGTATCCCGTCGGTTGACCACGCCGGAAGGCGAGATCATGGTCACCGTGGTGGGTGAGATTCCAATCGGCACTGCCGAACGAATTGCGCTTTCGATGCGTAATACCGATGCCCCAGCAACCAGCAAGCAGTGAGCTGATTTCAGTCATTACCCTTTCTTCGTTCAGACGGAGATGAAATGTTTGTTGAGCATTTTCATTTGCAAATCACCCGGAAATTTTTTATAGGTCAGAGCCTCACGGCTCTGGCCTTGTTTGTTTTTCCTGGAAGAAAAATACCGGTGTGTGGTTTCCGGTGTTCCTTGTTCCATATCGCTTAAACCTGCTCGTCGTAACGGGAGCTGTATGTCGATACCTAGCTTGAAGTCTTATCTCTCCATTTTCGCCACCGTGCTGTTGCTCGGTCAGGCCGTACCTGCTGCGCAAGCAGCCGATCTGCCTGACTTTACGCAACTGGTCGAACAAGCTTCGCCGGCAGTGGTGAACATCAGTACCACGCAGAAATTGCCGGATCGCAAAGTGAACCAGCAGATGCCCGATCTCGAAGGCCTGCCACCGATGCTGCGCGAGTTCTTCGAACGCGGGATGCCGCCTCAGCAGCGTTCGCCTGGCGGCGGACGCCAGCGTGAAGCGCAATCGCTGGGTTCGGGGTTCATCATCTCTCCGGATGGCTACATCCTGACCAACAACCACGTGATTGCCGATGCTGACGAAATTCTCGTACGCCTGGCTGATCGCAGCGAAATGAAAGCCAAGCTGGTCGGCACTGATCCGCGCTCCGACGTGGCTTTGCTGAAAATCGAAGGCAAGGATCTGCCGGTGCTCAAGCTTGGCAAGTCCCAGGATTTGAAAGCTGGCCAATGGGTGGTGGCAATCGGATCGCCTTTCGGCTTTGACCATACGGTGACCCAAGGCATCGTCAGCGCCGTGGGTCGTAGTCTGCCGAACGAGAACTACGTGCCGTTCATTCAGACCGACGTGCCGATCAACCCGGGCAATTCCGGTGGCCCACTGTTCAACCTGAACGGTGAAGTGGTCGGGATCAACTCGCAGATCTACACCCGTTCCGGCGGCTTCATGGGTGTGTCGTTCGCGATCCCTATCGATGTGGCAATGGATGTGTCGAACCAGTTGAAGAGCGGTGGCAAGGTCAGCCGTGGCTGGCTGGGCGTGGTCATTCAAGAAGTGAACAAGGATCTGGCCGAGTCGTTTGGTCTTGATAAACCGGCCGGTGCGCTGGTTGCACAGATCCAGGATGATGGTCCGGCGGCCAAGGGCGGTCTGCAAGTGGGCGACGTGATCCTGAGCATGAATGGTCAACCGATTGTCATGTCCGCTGACCTGCCGCATCTGGTTGGTGCACTGAAAGCGGGTGCCAAGGCCAATCTGGAAGTGATCCGTGACGGGAAGCGCAAGAATGTCGAACTGACAGTCGGTGCCATTCCTGACGAAGACAAAGAACTGGATGTTCTGCCGAAGTCCGGAACCGAAACGAGCAGCAACCGCCTCGGTGTGTCGGTGGGCGAGCTGACTGCTGAGCAGAAGAAAGCGTACGACCTCAAAGGGGGTGTGGTCATCAAGGAAGTGCAGGACGGTCCTGCGGCGTTGATCGGTCTGCAACCAGGTGATGTCATCACCCACCTGAACAACCAGGCCATCGGCTCCACCAAGGAGTTCGCCGAGATCGCCAAGGCGCTGCCGAAGAATCGCTCGGTGTCGATGCGTGTTCTGCGTCAAGGTCGCGCGAGCTTCATTACCTTCAAACTGGCTGAATAAGCAGGCTGACGGTTAAAAAAACCGCCTCGAAAGAGGCGGTTTTTTTATATCTGAAGCTTTTATATCGGTGGTATGACTCAGCCCATCATGTCCTTGACCATGCGTTCCTGCTCCATCAACTCGCGTTGGCGTGCGTCAATGCGTGCGGACAGCGGGAAGTTGCTGCCCGCCTTGCGTTTGGCAAAATCGAGCTGCTGGATCGCCTGACGGTAATCGCCGACCAGCGCGAAATACTCGGCGCGTGCTTGGTGCAGGCCGATGATATTGCCTGACAAGCCACGGGTTTCGGCAACCTGATACCAGACGTCCGGATCATTCGGGCGTGATTTGAGCAAGCCTTCCAGCGCCTTCTCGGCATCGGCGGCGCGATTCTGTTTGAGCAGCAGATCGACACGAACCTGGTTCAGTGGATAGTTGCCAGGATACTGCGTAAGCATGCGGTCAACCCGCGACTGTGCATCGGGCAGGCGATTGTTGGTGATGTCCAGGTCGACCTGAGCAAGGTTGTAGATGATCTCGTTTGGCGACTTGGCCAGCAATTGCTTGAGGTTCTCCCGGGCTTCATTCAACTGGCCACCCTTTATCTGCGCGATTGCCAGACCATAGCGCGCCACATCGTTTTTCGGATTCTCGTCCAGTTGTGCGCGAAAGCGCTTGGCGCCTAACCCCGGGGTTCCCTCGTAGATCAGTTGGACGCGGGCGCGAATCAACTGATAGCGCATGGAGTCTTCGATGCCGCCGGGCTTGGCCTGTTCGGCACGGTTGCGGGTGTCGGCGATCCGCGATTCGGTAACCGGGTGGGTCAACAGGAATTCTGGTGGCTTGGCATCGAAACGATACTGGCGCATCAAGCGCTCGAACATGTTCGGCATCGAGCGCGGATCGTACCCGGCCTTCTCCAGATTGAGGATGCCGATACGGTCGGCTTCCTGTTCGTTCTGGCGGGAGAAGGTCCGTTGCGACTGAATCGCAGCAGCCTGAGTGCCCGCGATGGTTGCAATGCCGGCGTCACCGCCACCGGCCGCGGCGATCACGATCCCGGCCAGCAGCGCGGCCATCATCGGCACCTGCATCCGCTGTGACGCCTCGACACCGCGGGCGAAGTGGCGTTGCGACAAGTGAGCCAGTTCGTGTGCCAGTACCGACGCGTATTCGCCCTCGGTCTGCGCATTGAGGAACAATCCACCGTTGACCCCGACCACGCCGCCAGGTGCCGCAAAAGCGTTGAGCTGCGGGCTGTTGATCAGGATGAATTCAAGGCGCCGGTCAGTAACCTGGCTGGTCTCCACAAGCTTGTAAACGCTCGATTCGACGTAGTCCTTGAGTTGTGGATCGTTGAGCTGTGAAACCTGACTGCGCAACATGGCCAGCCAGGCGCGACCGAGCTGGTATTCCTGTTGTGGCGAGACAATGGCAGAGCTGGCGTCGCCGAGTGACGGCAGATCGTCGGCAAAGCCCGGTGAGGCGAGCAGGCAAGCGAGCGTCAGCAGGGTAGGGCGCAGAAAAGTCATGCACAAAGCCTTAGAAGACAAAGACCTTACTGTAGCCGGACACCAGGCCTGCGACCAGATATTCTAGGCCGCTCGACTGACCTGATCCGGAGTGAAGCAATGACTGACGCTGTAGCCCATGATGTGGAACTGGACGCCAGCGGCCTGAATTGTCCGTTGCCGTTGCTCAAGGCAAAAATGGAACTGAACAAGTTGTCCAGCGGTGCGGTGCTCAAGGTGATCGCCACGGATGCGGGCTCGCAGCGCGATTTCCGCACCTTTGCCAAATTGGCCGGTCATACGCTGCTGCGTGAAGAAGATGAATCGGGCGTCTATCGTTACTGGTTGAAAAAGGCCTGAACCTGACAGCGTAAAAGACCTAAGGATTATTGATGTTCAAAGTGTTACGCGACTGGATTCAGCGCTACTTCTCCGACGAAGAGGCTGTGGTGTTGGCGGTGCTGCTGGTGCTGGCCTTTACTGCGGTGCTCACCCTCGGCGGCATGCTTGCGCCTGTATTGGCGGGGATGGTGCTGGCGTATCTGATGCAGGGCCTGGTGGTCACGCTGGAGCGTCTGCGCATGCCGGGCGGTGCTGCGGTGGCGTTGGTGTTTGCGCTGTTCATGGGCGTCTTGATGCTCTTCATCGTCGTGGTGTTGCCGCTGCTGTGGCATCAGTTGATCACGCTGTTCAACGAGCTGCCGGGCATGCTTGCCAAATGGCAATCGCTGCTTTTGTTGCTGCCGGAGCGCTATCCGCATCTGGTGTCCGACGAGCAAGTGTTGCAGGCCATCGAAGTGGCGCGCGGCGAGATTGGCAAATTCGGCCAGTTGGCGCTGACGTTCTCGCTGTCGAGTTTGCCACTGTTGGTGAACATCATGATCTACCTGGTCTTGGTGCCGATCCTGGTGTTCTTCTTTCTCAAGGATCGGGCAATGATCGGCGAGTGGGTACGCGGCTATCTGCCCCGCGAACGGGCGCTGATCACCCGTGTCACGCAGGAGATGAACCGCCAGATCGCCAATTACATTCGCGGCAAAGTCATCGAGATTGTGATTTGCGGCGGCGTGACCTACATCGCTTTTGTCGCGCTGGGCCTCAACTATGCGGCGCTGCTGGCCTTGCTGGTCGGGGTTTCGGTGGTGGTGCCGTATGTCGGAGCGGTGGTGGTGACGGTGCCCGTGCTGCTGATTGCGTTGTTCCAGTGGGGCTGGAGCGATCAGTTCATCTATTTGATGGCTGCTTACGGGATCATCCAGACACTGGACGGCAATGTGCTGGTGCCGTTGCTGTTTTCCGAGGCGGTCAATCTGCACCCGGTGGCAATCATTTGCGCGGTGCTTTTGTTTGGCGGGTTGTGGGGGTTTTGGGGCGTGTTCTTTGCGATTCCCCTGGCGACGCTGTTCAAGGCAGTGCTGGATGCGTGGCCACGCAAGGAGCCGGCGGTGGCGCCATTGCTTTAGTGGCTGATCCGTATTGTTCGGTGCGGCTCAAGGCCCATTCGCGAGCAAGCCCGCTCCCACACTGGATCTGTGAATGCCACAGTTCCTATGTGGGAGCGGGCTTGCTCGCAAAGGCGTCAGTGAAAACGACGCAACAATATCAGGCCTTGTTCAGATTCTGGGCAGCAACCAGCACCGCATCCACATGGCCCGGTACTTTCACGCCGCGCCATTCCTGACGCAGTACACCGTCCTTGTCAATGAGGAACGTGCTGCGATCAACGCCCAGGTATTCCTTACCGTACAGCTTCTTCAGCTTGATCACGTCGAACAGTTGGCAGACGGCTTCGTCCTTGTCGCTGATCAGCTCGAACGGAAATTCCTGCTTGCACTTGAAGTTCTCGTGGGACTTCAGGCTGTCGCGGGAAATGCCGAAGATTTCCGTGTTGGCAGCCTTGAATGCCGCGTACTGATCTCGAAAGCCCTGGCCTTCGGTGGTGCAGCCCGGGGTGCTGTCCTTCGGATAGAAGTAGATCACCACTTGCTTGCCCTTCAGGGCAGAGAGGCTGACGGTTTGCCCGCTGGTGGCAGGTGCTTCGAAATCCGCTACCGGTTGGTCGATGACAACGGCCATGAAAGCTTCCTTACATTGGGTTTTGTGGGCGCCAAGGCTCGATCAGCGCGTCGAGGTTCATCGCGTCGGCGAAGTCCAGGAACTGGTCACGCAGCCAACTGATCTGGGTGCCGGCCGGCAGGGTTACGGTGAATGTCGCGTTGAGCATGGTGCCGCCCGTCTGTGGCGCCTGATACGTGTCGCACGTCAGGTTTTCCAGTTCGACGTTGTGATCCATGAAGAACTGGCACAACTCATTGATGATGTCCGGGCGATACGCCGAGCTGACGTAAGCCACATACGGCAGTGCCTGCGGGCGATTTTCCAGCGCCGCGCTACGCACCACGTTGACGGTGAAAGCGTGCTTCTTGGCGAGGCCCGACAGGCTGCCTTCCAGACGCGCGAGGGCGTCCCAACTGCCAGAGATCTCAAGGATCAGCGCGCTGCACTCGCCGTGGCGGGTCAGGCGTGAAGTAACCACGGCGCAGCGATTTTCATGGCTGGCGCGGCACAGGACGTTAGTCAGCTCCATGGGGTTGGCGCCGAGGGCACTGATGACAAGGAATTGTTCGCGAACTGTGGGGGTGGACATGCAGCATTCCTAAAGCGATGAGCGGTCGGTAGGTTTACGGTCGTTGGCCGTCGGGAATTGCCTGTGTGCCCATTCAGGCTGTCCGTTCAAAAAGCCCCGGCAAAGCACTCGCGGCTCGCTCCACTATAGCGGGAGCGCGTCGATGCGACGCAGGAACGGGGTTTGGGAGGCCGAAAAGGGAGGCTGTAACCCGGCGTACAAGCTGATCTGTACCGATCAAAGTCTGAAGGGTAGCGAAAAGCGGCGCCAAGGGGAATGGCGGCAGCGCAGTACTTCGCTTGTGCAAGCATCTTGGCGCCAGTACCATTACCGCTCTCTTTTTCCGGCAGGAGCGGTTTCATGATTGCGGGCAGTATGGTGGCACTGGTCACTCCCATGGATGCACAAGGGCGTCTGGACTGGGACAGCCTCAGCAAACTCGTGGACTTCCACCTCAAGAACGGCACCCATGCCATTGTCGCGGTCGGTACTACCGGCGAGTCGGCAACCCTTGATGTAGAAGAACACATCGCCGTGATCAAAGCCGTGGTCAAACAGGTTGCCGGCCGCATTCCGGTCATCGCCGGTACCGGCGCCAACTCGACCCGTGAAGCCGTCGAACTGACCCGCAACGCCAAAGCCGCCGGCGCCGATGCCTGCCTGCTGGTCGTCCCGTATTACAACAAGCCGACTCAGGAAGGTCTGTACCAGCACTTCAAGCACATCGCTGAAGCGGTCGACATCCCGCAGATTCTCTACAACGTGCCTGGCCGCACGTCTTGCGACATGCAGGCCGAGACCGTGATTCGCCTGTCCACCGTGCCTAACATCATCGGCATCAAGGAAGCCACCGGCGACCTGACGCGTGCCAAAGCGATCATTGATGGCGTGAGCAAGGACTTCATCGTGCTGTCGGGCGATGATCCGACCGCGGTCGAGCTGATCCTGCTGGGTGGCAAAGGCAATATCTCTGTTACCGCCAATGTCGCTCCACGCGAAATGGCGGATCTGTGCGAGGCCGCGCTCAAAGGCGACGCCGATACCGCACGGGCCATCAACGAAAAACTGATGCCTCTGCACAAAGACCTGTTCATCGAAGCCAACCCGATTCCGGTGAAGTGGGCTTTGGTTGAAATGGGCCTGATGCACGAAGGCATCCGCCTGCCGCTGACGTGGCTGAGCGCACCTTGTCATGAAACGCTTCGCACGGCCCTGCGCCAGTGCAGCGTCCTGGTTTAATTGAGGAAGTACAACGCATGAAGCGAATGGCCGGACTTTCCGCACTTGCCTTGATTATCTCCAGCACCAGCGGCTGCGGATGGGTCTGGGGGCCGGAAGGTTATTTCCGCGACCGTGGTAGCGATTACCTGCAAGCGCAACAGACTGCACCGATGCAACTGCCATCGGATGTCAGCACCTCCAAACGTCTGGATCCGCTGCTGCCGATCCCGCGCAACGTCGCTGACGATACCGCCAAGGGTGAGTACGTTGTTCCGCGTCCTCAGCCGTTGTCGGCCATCGCCGATGCCAGTGATTACTCGCTGCAGAAAAGCGGCGATTCGCGTTGGGTCATGGGGCAGCATCCACCGGCCGAAGTCTGGCCAGTGGCCGTGCAGTTCTTCGAGGACAACGGTTTCCGTCTGGATGAACAGCGCCCGCAAACGGGCGAATTCACCACCACCTGGCAGCACTCCGATGAACTGTCCGCTGCCATGGCCAAGCGCCTGAGCGCAGCGGGCGTCGGCGCCGACAGCGAAACCCGCGTCCGTGTGCGTGTCGAGCCGGGTGTGCAGCGCAATACCAGTGAAATCTATGTGGTCAGTGCCGAGCGGCCTGCCGGCAGTACTGCAGACGTAGCCTTCACCAATCGTTCGGTCAACACTGGCCTGGACGCAGCGCTGGTCGACGACATGCTCGCGAGCATGAGCCGTACTGCCGAAAAGGGCGGTTCGGTGTCGATGCTCGCTTCGCGTGATTTCGATACGCCAAGCCGCGTCAGCCTCAGCGAAGATGGCAGCGGTAACCCGGTGTTGAACGTCGGTACCGATCTGAACCGTGCATGGGCCAGCGTTGGCCGTGCGCTGGAGCAGGGCGAATGGCGTGTTGAAGACATCAACCGCAGCCTGGGCCTGTACTACATTAACCTGGCCGAAAAAGCCGAGAAGAAAGACGACAAGCCTGGTTTCTTCAGCAGCCTGTTCGGCAGTGCGCCGAGCAAGGAAGAAATTGAAGCCCGTGCCGAGCGTTATCAGGTTCGCCTGAGCAAGGTTGGCGAGAACATCCAGGTCACCGTCGAGAAAAACATCAACACCGTCGCACCGGCTGACGTAGCGCGCAAAGTGTTGAGCGTGATTCAGGACAATCTGGGCTGATCACATGCGTTTTGCCGTTCTCGGCAGCGGTAGCCAAGGGAACGGCACGCTGATCGCCAGTGCTGATACGTATGTGCTGGTGGATTGTGGTTTTTCCCTGCGGGAAACCGAAAAACGCCTGTTGCGCCTGGGTGTGAACCCGGCGCAACTGAGCGCGATACTCGTAACCCACGAACATGCCGACCACGTGCATGGCGTGGGTTTGCTGTCTCGGCGCTACAATCTACCGGTCTACCTCAGTCGCGGCACACTGCGCGGGATGCGCAAACCGATTGAACCCGCAGGCTTTCTGGCCGGCGGCGAGCAACTGCAGATCGGTGCACTGAACATCAAGGTCATTGCCGTGGCCCATGATGCGCAGGAACCGACCCAGTATGTCTTCAGTGATCACGAGCAGCGGCGCTTCGGCCTGCTGACCGACCTGGGTTCCTACTGCGAGCGGGTGCTTGACGGTTATCGGGATCTCGATGCGTTGATGATCGAGTCCAATCATTGCCGCGATATGCTGGCTCGTGGTCACTACCCGTACTTTCTCAAGCAACGGGTGGGCGGCGAGCTGGGACATTTGAACAACCACCAGGCGGCATTCCTGGTGTCCGAGTTGGGCTGGCAGGGTTTGCAACACCTGGTTCTGGCCCATCTGAGCAGCAAGAACAATTTGCCGCAGCTGGCCCGGCAATGTTTTGTCGACACCCTCGGGTGCGACCCGGACTGGCTGCAACTGGCCGATCAAGATTCAGGGCTCGACTGGCGCCACATCGCCTAGCCCACCTACTTAGCAAGCGGAGCCCATCATGGAAAAACGTGAAGAACTCTACCGCGGCAAAGCCAAATCGGTTTACAAGACCGACGACGCTGACCGCTTGATCCTGCTGTTTCGCAACGACACCTCGGCGTTCGACGGCAAGCGTATCGAGCAGCTCGACCGCAAAGGCATGGTGAACAACAAGTTCAACGCCTTCATCATGCAAAAGCTCGAAGCGGCCGGCGTACCGACCCAATTCGACAAACTGCTGGGCGACAACGAATGCCTGGTGAAGAAGCTCGACATGATCCCGGTCGAGTGCGTCGTGCGTAACTACGCCGCCGGTAGCCTGGTCAAGCGCTTGGGCGTCGAAGAGGGCCTGAAGCTCAACCCTTACACCTTCGAGCTGTTCCTGAAGGACGACGCCAAGGGCGACCCGTTCATCAACGAATCCCACGTTGTCGCATTCGGCTGGGGCACCGCCGAGCAACTGGTTCGCATGAAAGAACTGTCGCTCAAGGTCAACGAAGTGCTGACCAAGCTGTTTGACGACGCCGGCCTGCTGCTGGTCGACTTCAAGCTTGAATTCGGCGTGTTCAGCGACGGCTCCATCGTCCTGGGTGACGAGTTCAGCCCGGACGGCTGCCGTCTGTGGGACAAGGACACCAAGAAGAAGATGGACAAAGACCGCTTCCGCCAAGGCCTCGGTGACGTCATCGAAGCCTACGAAGAAGTCGCCAATCGTCTGGGCGTACCGCTTTAATCGACGCAAGCATCTGATAGCACGGAAAAAATTTCGCTTGGGGGGTTCGCAACCAGCGAAAGTGTTGTTATGATGCGCGCCGTTGGAGAGATGCCAGAGTGGCCGAATGGGACGGATTCGAAATCCGTTGTACCTTCACCGGTACCTAGGGTTCGAATCCCTATCTCTCCGCCATTATTGAACAAGACGAAGCCCCCGTAATCATTGATGATTACGGGGGCTTTTTCGTTTCAGGTCGATTGTTTAGGGCATATTTAGGGCATTTATTCTGTCTCACGGACCTGCCTAGGCCGTTCTATGCTGTACTAATTTCCCCATCTGAGATTTCTCCCTCTCAGTTTCGTCTAGCATGATGGCGGGCTGGCATCGTTGTGCCGGACTCGGACGTTTTTCACTGGACTGAAATCCGGAGAAAGGAAATGCCAACCGTAATCGAAAAACTGACCATCGCAATGCTCTGCGATCTTCATAAGAAGCTTGGGGTTGAAAGCCGGTACGACTTAGACTTGGTAACTCAAGCAGTCGGCGAAGATGATTTGTGGATTTTGAGGTGGGCATATAACGATTTCAATGAAATCGATAATCCTGAAGAAGTAGTTTTTGTAGGTGATGTTTTCGACATGTTCTCTTTTATTGGGAGGGGATATGCTGCGCTCTCACAAGATGACAAGACGAGGGTAGATCAATCGAGTGACCACGTAGCCGCCTGGCTTACCTTCTCTGGATATGATGGTAACAACGAAAGCCGGTACCGGGGCATCGCTCACACTTTGGTGAATCGTTTGAATCGCTTCACTGAGTTCAAAGATGTTGCGAACAACAACTCTCATTGCCCTATGGTTAACACCTATGCGCGTATGTATGCCGCATTTGAGCTGATTCGAAAAAACGTGATCATGCGTGAAATGACGGCAGATGAAATCATTCAAGTAGTCAGCGAGGCCGTTCATCCAGACAATCGCTAACCGCCGTCTTCCCTGCTTGGGGAGGTATTCCTCCCCAGGTATTAGTTTTCGCGAAACCCCAGCATTTTCGACACGATACCGGCTATGCTCTTGGTGTCCTTAGGTATCCATCTACCGTAATGCTTTCTCACCATTGTTGTGTCGGCGTGCCCTAGCTGTCTGGCCACCCATTCGACGGGCACATAGCTCGATAGCATCTGGCTGGCGAACGTGTGGCGGCACTGGTTGGCGCCTCGATGGCGCACTTCTGCCTTTTTCAGATGAGCTGTGAACCAATTGCTCAGGGTTTTGCCGCTCCACAACGACCCGCTGGTAGAGCTGCGGAAAAGAAACCTGACTTTCATCTTCTTTGACGTGATGTTGTCGCGCTGGATAACGGTGATCTCTTCGACTGGTGATTCCCTGGCCGCAGCAACGATGTCTCGCATCAGTTCCAGTGCAGGGTCTATCAGCTCGGCGAGCCGTTGCGTTACGCGTAACGGTGCATTCTTCTCTGACCCGCCTTGTGCTGGCTTTTTTTTGGGCAAAATCCATGACCCCGATGTTTCGAATCGTCGCCGATGGTGCCGACGTCACGGCCAAGATCAACGATCGGCTGTTGTTGCTGCGCACCTCGGACAAGCCCGGCATGGAGTCCGACGAGTTTGAGTTGCGTATTGATGACCGGGATGGACAAGTGCAGTTGCCTCGGCGGGGCAGTTCGATCGAGGTCTATTTAGGCTATGCCGAAACCGCTTTAGCCCGCATGGGACGTTACACGGTGGACACCGTCGAAGTGTCGGGGCCGCCGGATACGATCGTGATCAAAGGCAAGGCCAGCGACATGCGTGGCAGCGGCAAGATCATCCGTAGCGGAAGCTGGAAGGACGTGCCGCTGTGGAAGATCGTGGCCGACATTGCCGCGCGCAATGGCTGGCAGCCGGTGTGCCCGGTGTCGACCAAAGTGGCGCGAGTGGATCAACTCAACGAGTCCGATTTTAATTTCATCACCCGGCTGGCCAAGCAATACGACTGCACGGCCAAGGTGGCCGATGGCAAGCTGTTGGTGATGCCACGTCAAGGCGGACAGTCCGCAAGCGGCAAAGCGTTCGGCGCGGTCACGCTGACACGCAGCGACCTCAGCCGCTGGCAATTCAGTCTCGGCGATCGCAGCTCGCACAAGGCGGTTGCGACCAAGCACCAAGACAAGAAAGACGGAAAGCTGGCCATCGTCACCATCGACAACGACGACGCGCCGGATGGCCTGCCGGCGGTGCATACCGACCGGCATATCTACCCGAATAAGACCGCTGCCCAAGCGGCCGCGAAAGCGCGTCTGGCGGCGTTCAACCGCTCGACCGCCGACGTGCGTTTTGAGATGCCTGGGCGCACGGACATTTTTGCCGAGCGGCCCATTCTCGCCCAGGGCTTCAAGGTCGGGCTTGATGGCGAGTACCTGGCGGATTCGGTCGAGCAGGTGTTTACCCAATCAGGCTGGTCGACCACGGTTGAGTGCAATGCTGGCAAGCAAGGCAAATCCAAGCCCAAGGGAAAGAAAAAGACGGACAACAAGCCGCTCAAGGTCGTGAGCGTCGAGAAGCTGTAGCGCATCCCAATGCCGCCAAGCGGGCGTTTTTGTATCCGCCCTAAACACAGCCATGGCGCATCGGCAGATCAACACGCCGAAACGCCAAGCCGCGTTTCTGGCTCAACTCGGTCATGAGTCGGGTCAACTGCAGTACGTGCGGGAACTGGGTGGCGATCAGTACCTGAGCAAATACGACACCGGCAACCTGGCTGCGAAACTGGGCAACACCCCGGCTGCGGACGGTGATGGCCAGCGCTATCGCGGTCGCGGGCTGATCCAGGTTACTGGCCATGACAATTACCTGCGCTGCAGCTTGGTGCTGTTCGGCGACGAGCGATTGCTCCGCACCCCTGAGCTGCTGGAGTTGCCGCAGTGGGCTGCCGAGTCGGCCGCGTGGTTCTGGTCGGTGAATGGGCTGAACGCGCTGGCCGATCAAAATGAATTCAATACGATCACCCGCAGGATCAATGGAGGTCTCAATGGCCTGTAGGAGCGGCTGGAGTTGTTGGGGCGGGCGAGGGCGGTGTTATGCGTCTCGGCGAACTGATCCCGGCACCGTATCGGCTGGTGGCCAAAGGCTTGGTGCTGGGCGTCATGGCCGGTGGTTCTGTGGCCATTACCTGGCAAGTACAGGATTGGCGCTACGGCAAACAGCTCGCAGAGCAGGCCCGCCTCCACACCGAAGCCCTCAACCAACTGAACCAGGCCCCAGCCGCGCAACAGCGTGCCGAACAGGACAAACGCCTCGCGCTCGAGCAGCGCCTGGCAACCAGTGAACAGACCCATTATCGAGCCTTGAGCGATGTCCAACGTGATCAAGGTCGCCTGCGCGACCGCCTTGCCACTGCTGATCTGCGCCTGTCAGTCCTACTCGACGCCACTACCGGCGCCGGCAGCGGATCGGTGTCAGCCACGCCCGCCACCGGCGGCGTGGTTCATGGCCCCACAAGAGCCGAACTTGACCCAGCGCATGCTCAACGAATTATCGGCGTCACCGATGACGGCGACCGGGGGCTGATTGCCCTCGCGGCGTGTCAGGCATACGCCAAAGAAGTCTCAACACTGAAGTGAAAAAGAGCGGCTGATCCGGATGCGTCAACATCCGGTCCAGCCGCCGTCCCTATCCAGTTCAAAGATCGGCTGCTGTCGATTTAACAGAAATTTCGGTTACGCAAAATCCGGGACACCTGCAGAACATGGGAGTTACACCACGTCCTGGCCCAACAGCGCCATCGTGTATTCGCGCCACTGAATCGAGGGCACGCGATAAAATTCGCCGCACTTATTTGACAGGCCACAATAAGTATCTAGAGTTCGTCTGTGAAGAACTGGAAGGAATCCAGTCTGCCCGAGCTAGAATCAGGAGTTGCATGATGTACAAGATCACGGATGAGCCGCAGTTGAACCGCGCAAAAGCCTACCAGAACAATCCCGCCCACTCGTATATCGACTTTCGCCAGACAGCCTCCGCGGCTATCTGCAAGTTGGCGTCCCTCTTCTATTGCGTACGCCACTAGCGACGTACTGCATTCGCTCGTCCCGAATAAAAATTAGACGTTAAAAACTTGGTGTGCCATTACCCCAACAAGCTATCCGGGGTGGAGCATCACGCTCTACAGAACTGCCACTCGAATCTCTGGCGTGTTTGTGTAGTTGAAAAGCAAAAGGTCCCTGCACTTATGAAACATGTTCTTGTGATTCGTTATTCGCAAAGCGGTCAGTTGAGCGAAGTGGTCGAAAGTCTAATTTCGCCTCTACGTTCGACACAGGAGGTTAAGGTACATGAAGTGGTACTCAAGCCCCGGGTTGCCTATCCGTTTCCTTGGCCTGTGGGCAAATTTTTCGACGTGTTTCCCGAGACCGTGCAGCTCAGCCCGCCGGCCATCGAACCGGTGTATACGAATCACACTCAGCCCTTCGACTTGGTGATCCTAGCGTATCAGGTCTGGTATCTGTCGCCATCACCGCTGATCACCGCATTTCTCAAGAGCGCGGAAGGCAAGCGTCTGCTGGCCGGGCGCCCGGTGGTCACGGTGATCGCCTGCCGCAACATGTGGCTGATGGCCCAGGAGGCGGTCAAGCGTCTACTGGATGAGGCCGGCGCGCAGTTGCGCGACAACGTGGTGCTAACCGACCGGGCCAATACCTTCGCCACACTGATTACCACACCGCGCTGGATGTTCACCGGCAACCGCGAGTCATTCCTCGGCCTGCCCAAGGCCGGGATTAGCGCCCAGGATGTCCAAGGCGCTGCACGTTTCGGGCGGGCATTGAATGCCGCCCTGTATGCCAATAAAGAGAAAGCCGAAGGGCCGATGCTGGCTGGACTGGGGGCGGCGACCGTCAATCCTGGGCTGATACTCAGCGAGCGAGCGGCTTATAGAGGCTTCAAGTTCTGGTCGGGAATAATTTGCCGTTTCGGCAAGTATGGACAATGGCTACGGCGACTCTTGCTGTGCTTATTCATCGTCTATCTATTGTTGGTCATCATGACCGTCCTGCCTATTTCACTTGTGTTACGCCGCTTGCTTCATCCATTTATCCGGACGCGCCTCAATGAGTTGCAGCGTTATTACGAACAGCCGTCCGGTTCGCAACTAAATTTTGAATCTAAAGAGTGAAATAATCATGAGTAATTCGTTTGTCTATATTACGAAAACATCCACGTATATGCCGGGAGAGGCGGTCGATAACGATACGATGGAGAACATTCTCGGGTATGTGGGCGGGCGACCTTCACGGTCTCGGCAGGTGGTGTTGCGTAATAACGGAATCAAGCAACGCTATTATGTGCTGGATCCGGAAACTGGTGTTCCCCGTTTCACTAACGCGCAAATAACCGCCGAGGCGATCAAGGGCCTGGTGGGCGACGATTTTGCCCTGGACTCCATGGAATGCCTGTCCACCGGCACCACCTTGCCGGACCAACTGATGCCCAACCATGGCGTGATGGTGCATGGCGAGCTGGGCAACAAACCTTGTGAGGTGGTGTCCACCGCCGGCATCTGCCTGGCTGGCCTCACCGCGCTGAAATATGCCTACCTGTCGGTGCTTGCGGGAGCCAGCCGCAAGGCAGTGGCCACAGCTTCGGAGGTGGTTTCGCCGGTGCTGCATGCGCGCAATTTCGATGCGGAAAACGAGGCGCTGGTGGCGCAGATGGCGGCCCGCCCAGAAATCGCCTTCGATAAAGACTTCCTGCGCTGGATGCTATCCGACGGGGCCGGGGCCTTCCTGCTCGAGAACCAACCACGGGCCGGCAGCCTGTCGTTACGTATCGACTGGATAGACATCTTTTCCTACGCCAACGAATTACCAACCTGCATGTACGCGGGCGCGGAAAAGGCCGAGGACGACAGCTTGACCGGCTGGATGCGGCTGCCCTCTGAGCAATGGGCATCGCGCTCGATTTTCGCAATCAAGCAGGACGTGCGGCTCCTGAACGAGAACGTGGTGAAGTACACCCTCGGCAAGCCGCTCAAGGAGGTGATGATCAAGTACAACCTGTCGCCCGAGGCCATCGACTGGTTCCTGCCGCACATGTCATCGGAATACTTCCGCAAACCGATTGTCGAGTGCATGGAAAACACCGAATTGGCGATTCCCCAAGAGCGCTGGTTCACCAACCTGTCTCATCGTGGCAACACCGGCTCGGCGTCGATCTACATCATGATCCACGAGCTGCTTGAGTCCGGACGCCTGCACAAAGGGCAGCGCGTGCTGTGTTTCGTCCCGGAAAGCGGGCGCTTCTCCGGTGGTTTCATGCATCTGACGGCGGTCTGATACGCCTCACCATGGCGCAAGAGCCCAGTGGTCGGCACGGGCCGGCCACTGTTTCGTGGTACGCATCCAACCGCAAGGGAATGAACATGGAAACGTTCGAACAACATGTGAAAAAAGTGGTGGCGACCGAGCTGGACGTCAACCAAGCAGACCTCACAAATTATGCCCACGCCTCACAATGCCCTGTCCGCGCAACTGCCTCATTCTGAGCGCGAAGCCTTACACAAGGCCATATCGCCGAACTACTTGAAAGATCGCGGCCTGCGGGAAGGCAGCTATGGCGAAATCGTCAACGAGCGCGGTCGGACAGTGTTCGAGGTGGGCTTTACCCGTGCGATTCGCAAAGGCTGGCTGGTGATCGCCCATCTCAAGGCAGGCACTGCGCGACAACTAGGACTGGCCCCATCCTCTGTAATTCCAGAAATCGGGAGCTGACGTGGAACAGTGCGTTGCCCTGAGCCGTAGATGAATGGGGCGAATCCGATGGTTTTTTCTTCTGGGGTTTCGGTCATTTTGCGTCTCCGTACATAGAGACGTGTGATGAGAGAAGGCTTGTATCGCGGTGCAGGCGAAGCGGGCTTAACAGGTTACTTGTTTGTATCGTTCAACTCCCTCGATTCCGGAGCTGCCGCATTCTGCCCGCGAGTTACTTCACCGAACATGGAAAGGCCTCACAGGATCAAACCTGTGGGGCCTTTTCATTTTTGCAGGAGCTACCGCTCCCCGCACTCAGCCACTCACGACAGCGAGTGCCCTAGCTCCTGTTTGATCAGCTCATAAACTTCCTTGTGCGTTGAGTTATGCAGCGTGTTGTCCTGGCATGCCGAAGCCAGGAAGGTTTTGACTTCTTCTTTGGCGTGCGGGTAGAGGCTGGCGACGTAGTCGGCCTCATGTTCTTGGGTGCAGTTGAAGTACTTGTCGTCTTTCGCTTTGTCTCTAGCCATTGTGCGGCTCCTTTTGGGTTCAAATGATGTGGAGAAACAGGGCCGGATGGCCCCATACGTCACTGAGCGTAGGGACGTAAAGACGGCCCGCCAGTCGTTCGAACAAAAAAGGAAAAGGTTGTAGGACGCAGTCGCTCATTCACTCTCGCGGTTAAATCTCCTTCACCGGCGTCTCCCCTGTTGCTCCTTTGATCAACTCGATTACATGCAAACAATCGGCCTTGTTCACATAAGACTCACCACTGGCGATGGTTTCGTGATTGCCTGCGCGCAGCCTCCAGCGCCATTGCCCTTTGCCAGTGCTCGGGGTGCCTTTGGATTGTCTGTAAATCTCGAAATACATTCAGTTCGCTCCATGCGATTTATTTGTGCGACAGCCTTTTTGACGCATGGTCGCAAGCCTAGCGCAGACGGGTTTTTTGGCTATCGGACATTTGTTTCCAATCGTTCGCGGATGTTTCTGAAGGGGGCATGTTTAGTACGTTGAGAATGGTCACTTGGCGAAGAGCTGCAATGTGTATTTGAACGACGTTCCCGTGCACGACATACGGGACTGAACGGTGACGCACAGGTCATGGGCTGAGGGTGAAAACACAGAAGGTCCAGTGAGGTCGGCAAAGGTTGATGGACGCCGAGCCCCAGGCCTTTCTACACTGCCCGTATTCCGGGGAGCGGGGGCAGTGAATGAATCGCAATGAACTACGCAAGGCCGACATCAACCTGATGGTGGTCTTCGAAACCTTGATGCTCGAGCGCAACGTGACCCGTGCGGCGGAGAAGCTGTTTCTCGGTCAGCCGACCATCAGTTCGGCGCTCAACCGTTTGCGCACGATGCTCAACGATCCGTTGTTCATTCGTGTCGGGCACCGCATGGAGCCGACGGCCCGTGCTGAAGATATCTTTCGTCACCTCAAACCGGCGCTGGATTCGTTGTCAGTGGCATTGAGCCTGACCCGTGATTTCGATCCTGCGGTCAGTACCATGACGTTCCGCATCGGCCTGTCTGATGACGTCGAGTTCGGCCTGTTGCCGCCGGCGTTGCGTGCTTTGCGTCAGGAAGCACCGAACGTGGTGTTCGTGGTGCAACACGTCGACTATTGGCGAATCCCCGATCTGCTGGCCGCCGGCGATATCACGGTCGGTATCAGTCAGACCCGTGGCCTGCCGGCCAACGCCAAACGCAAACTGCTGCGGCACATTCAACCGAGCATCCTGCGTGCCGACGCCTGCGATACGCCGCTGACCCTCGATGAATATTGCGCACGTCCCCACGTCCTGGTGTCCCACACCGCCAACGTCAGTGGTTTCGCCGACGAGTGGCTGGCAGAGCTTGGCCGTACCCGTCAGGTGGTGCTGTCGGTGCCGCAATACAGCGCGCTGCCGGCACTGTTGGCCGGCACGGACCTTATTGCCAGCCTGCCGGATTACGCCGCCGCCGCCATGGCCACCTCCGGGTTGCTGTTCAAGGAACCGTTCCCGTTCAAGACGCCGACACTCGACCTGTCGATGGTCTGGCTCAGCCACGTCGACAGCGACCCGGCAGAGCGCTGGTTGCGTTCGCGGCTCGAAGCCTTGATGAGCGAGCGCCCCCCGACACCGCTCTAAAACGCGCGACACGACCCTGACGGGCGTTGTTCAACTTGCCGGGAGGAAGTCTGCCTGCTTTGCTGTGACGTATGAATCCGGCGGAGAACTGTGCCATGAGCATCACCCGTACGTTGCTGCGTGGGCGCGGCAGTCTCGACAGTGGCAAGGTTGGCATGGTCGAGCTGTTTTTCGATCTGGTGTTCGTGTTCGCCGTAACCCAGTTGTCGCATTCCCTGCTCGCCCATTTGTCGATTCTCGGCGCGGTGCAGGTAGCGTTGTTGATGGTCGCGGTGTGGTGGGTGTGGATCTTCACGTCCTGGATCACCAATTGGCTCGACCCGGAAAAACTGCCGATCCGCCTCGGGTTGTTTGGCCTGATGATTGCCGGTTTGTTGCTCTCATCGGCCATTCCCAAGGCATTCACCGAACGCGGTTTGATGTTCGCCGCAGCGTTTGTGTTCATGCAGGTCGGGCGCACGCTGTTTGCCATTTGGGCGGTGCGCGGCGAATCGCTGAGCATGACCCGCAACTTTCAGCGCATCCTCGTCTGGCTGATGCTGTCCGGGGTTTTCTGGATGGCCGGGGCGTTTGTCGAGGCAGAGCAACGCCTGTGGTGCTGGTCGGCGGCTTTGTTGATCGAGCTGATTTCGCCGTCGCTATATTTCTGGGTGCCGGGCCTTGGGCGTTCGTCGCTGAGCGACTGGAACGTCGAAGGCAATCACATGGCCGAGCGCTGTGGCTTGTTTGTGATCATTGCCCTGGGTGAGTCGTTGCTGGTGACCGGTGCGACGTTTGCCGAATTACCGCTGAGTGCGGGCGGATTGCTCGCCTTTCTCGTCTCGGTGCTGGGCAGTATCGCCATGTGGTGGGTGTATTTCGACAGCGGCGCCGAACGCGCGCACCATCGCATCGCTCATTCCACTGATCCTGGGCGCCAGGCGCGGATCGCTTACACCTATCTGCATGTGCTGATCGTTGCCGGGGTGATCGTCAGTGCCGTGGCCGATGAGCTGGTGCTGGTGCACCCGGATCACGCCAGCGACGCCGGTATCCTCGCGATCATTGCCGGACCGTGGTTGTTTCTGCTCGGCAATGCGCTGTTCAAATGGGTCATGGCCGACCGGTTGCTGCCCCCTTTGTCGCATCTGGCCGGGCTGGTTCTGCTGATGCTGTCCTTCCCATTGGCGTTGAATCACTGGTTTTCAGCGTTGCAACTGGGCGCGCTGACCACGACGATCGTGATCGTGGTCGCTGCCTGGGAAACCTTGGCGCTACGTCAGACATCGTCACCCGTGGTGTCAGAAAAAGCCTCAAGGGAGTAGGGCGCAGCTGTGTTATATGTACGGCCTTTCTGCCGCCCGACTGGAGTACCCCGATGCCACACCTGCACATGGAATACACCGCCAACCTGCCGCAACTGAACGCTGACGTCGCTTTGATCCGGCTCAACAACACCTTGGTGGGTTCCGGTCAGTTCGCGGCGGAGTTCGATATCAAGAGCCGTGCGGTGAAAGTGGAAACCTTCAAGGTTGGCACCGCCATGGGCGAGCGTGCTTTCGTGCATGTGAAGCTGGCCCTGCTCAGCGGCCGTTCGCCGGAGATCAAGAAACAGCTTTCGCAAAGCCTGCTGACGGTGTTGCAAGAACTTTGCGAATGGCCTGCCGACATTGAGGTGCAGTTGTGCGTTGAACTGCTCGATATCGACCGTGATTCCTACAGTAAAACCGCTATTGGCATGTAAGCGTCAGGCCGCTTCCAGCTCACTGCACACCTGGATTATCTGCTCGCGGAGCCAGACGTTGGCGCTGTCCTGATCGACGTTCTGGCTCCACTGCATGTCGAGCGTGAACCCCGGCAAGCCGTTGGGCGCCTCGCAGTGGTTAAACACGGCTTCGTTGGTCAGTAAACGCTGAATACGCCGGGGCAGAGTGAGGATGAAGTCGGTGCCGGTGATCAATTTCAACGCAGCACTGTAGCTGTTCGAGCGCGCCACAATCTGGCGTTTCTGTGCCTGTCGCGCGAGCCAGCCGTCGACCATGTTGGTGGTGGAGGTCCAGGGTGTGGGGAACACATGCCGGCGTTCGGTGAAGGCCTGCAAGCTCAGGCGCGGTTCCAGTGGTGTGGCGCGCTTGTCGAAGACGCAGACCAAATCATCTTCCAGCAGCATCCGAGACTTCAGGTCAGCGTGGTTGCGGTGGAAGTTGGGGCCGAAGCTGATCACAAGATCGAGGCTGCCGTCGCGCAGCTCATCCGCTGGCACATCGGTTTCAAACTTGTGCATGTTGACCATCACCGGCAAATCATTGAAGTCGAAGCGTTTCAATAAACGCGGCAGGATCAGTTGTTCGAAGTATTCCGGGGCACAGATGTTGAAGGTGACCGCTTGCTGGGTTGGATCGAACACCGGGGCGCCGGCGTGGCACAGATTGATGCTCTCGAGAATCTTCTGTACATGGCCGTACATGGTGCAGGCCTTGTAGGTCGGACGCATGCCGGTGCGTGTGTTGATGAACAGTTCGTCTTCGAAACTGGTGCGCAGTTTTTTCAGGCAATAACTGACGGTGGACTGGCTGACAAACAGTGTTTCCGATACATCGGTGACGCTGTTCTGCTCATACACGGCGATAAACACCATGAGATCCTGCATGTCGAGCTTTCGAAGCAAGTTACTGTTCAGCATCCGTTCTATCTCGCTGTGCTCCTTGCGCTGAATCCGCGCAAACGTGTGCGAACGATCCTAGCGGAACGATGGTGCCAGGAGAAAGCCCTGTAGGATATTTCGCGGACAGTTGTGGGACAGAAAGTTTTAGCAACACGACGTCGCCCGACAAAGCGCTAAAACATGGCCAGAAGCCTTCAGTTACTGCGGGTTTGCGGTCAGCGGACATGTCGTTGGTAATGCCGGGGATCGAAACGCAACACCATCAGCAGCATGACGACCATCATGGCCGTCAGCGCCCCCCAGGCCCATTCGAAGCTGCCCAGTTGATCGCGGACCATCCCGGCCAGTAATGGTGAGAGGCCGGCAATCAGATAACCAATGCCTTGCACGAAGGCGGTGAGGCCGCCGGCGCGCTTCGGGTTGTCGAGGTGGTCGAGGGCGACGATCAGGCTCATCGGAAACAACCCGCCGATGCCCAGGCCCAACAGGCACGGCCACAGCAGGCTGAGGTGTTGCGGGCTGAGGATCAGCCCGCAGAAGCCGGCGATGATCAGGCCGAGCAGTGCCATCAGTACCCCGCGCCGATCACGGCTGCGATTGGCGATAGCCGGGACTATGAGTCCGGAAATGACCTCCATGGCGGTCAGAAAACCTAACAACAGCCCTGCGTTTTGTTCGCTCCAGCCTTTTTCCACGTAGTACGGCGCCAGCCAAGCGAGCACACAGGTGTAGGACGCTGTTCCCAGACCGAAGAAGATTGCGAGTAACCAGGCGCGAGCATTGGAGAAAAACGCTTCTTTCCTCGCCGCCCCCGTCAGGGTGTTTGGCAGTGACCTGCGTTGCGACCACCAGAACACTAACGCCAGCAGCGCCAGCGCCGCCCAAATGGCCAAGCCCAGGCGCCAGCTACCGGTTTGTACCCTCACCAGTGGCGCGAATGAGGCCGCAATCGCCGCGCCGCCCATGATCGAGGTGACATACAAGCCCATGCACAGCGCCACGTTGTCGGCGAAGCGCGATTTGATCAGCGCCGGCATCAACGCCTGAATCAACGCGATGCCGATGCCCGCCAACATGGCGCTGACAATCAGTTCGCCAGCCGAGTCGATAAACAGCCGTGACAGCGTCGCCAGAGCAATGATCAGCAGCGACAACAGCACCGTACGCTGTTCACCCAGGCGCTGACTGATACCGATGCCGAAAAACATCGCCAAGCCCATGGCCGTCACCGGCAACATGGTCAGCAACGATGCAAGGCTGAAACTCAACGGGATGTCGCCGCGAATCGCCGAAAGCAGTGGCCCGACGGCTGCCATCGATGGTCGCAGATTGAGAGCGACCAGAATGATCGCGAGCATTAGCCCGACGGCGGGGCGGGAGGTGGTGCGGATGTGTTCCATCGTCAGGCCTTTGATATCAGGGCTGAGGATTAGGCGCGTGGCCACTCGGTGCGGGCAAACCAGAAAATCCGCTGCTGTATTTAAATATTCGATAACCGCGAATCCCCCTCCGTGGGCGCGGGCATGCTCGCTTGCACAGGGATGGGGGGCAGGCCAAAAACTGGAGCAAGCCTGAAGCACTCTCAAATATTTTTCGGATTTCGACTTATTACCAAGCCCTAACTAATCGTTGGCGACTTTTTCACGAAAAATTGATGGATGCCTGTCTACAGTTTTGCAGGCCTTGGTTAATGAATTTTTCACAACTAACCGGGGCTCTTCTTTTCAGGAATAACCCACCACTATGTTGAAGTTGAATTCCGTGCGCCCGGAGTGGGTGACGTTGATTGCCAGTGCCTTTCTGTTGATCGGTTTCAATTTTGTGCTCTGGCAGCACCTGGTCGAGATCACTGCCGCAGATGGCAACGGCGTTGCCATGCGCGTGGCTTTTGGCGTGATGATCCTTGCCGCGTTCAACATCGTGCTGACCTTTCTCGCCTTTCGTCCGCTGCTCAAGCCGATTCTGACACTGATGTTCTTGATCAGTGCCGGTGTGGCTTATTTCATGAGTCAGTATGGCGTCATGATTGATGCGGGCATGCTTCGTAACTTCGCCGAAACCAATGCCACGGAAGTTCGTGATCTGCTGTCGTTGAAGTTGTTTGCTTACTTGTTGTTTCTTGGTGTGTTGCCTTCTTGGTTGTTGTGGAAAGTGCCGGTCAACTATCGTCGCTGGCATCGCGAGTTGTTCAGCAAAGTTGTTGTCAGTTTTGTATCGGCTGCCGTGATCGGTGGGGTTGCACTGGCCAACTATCAGGGGTTGTCCTCGCTGTTTCGCAATCATCATGAATTGCACTTGATGCTGGTGCCGAGCAACTACATCGGCGCGACGGCCGGTTACCTGCGTGAACAGGTGGCGTCGGCGCATCAGCCGTTCGTCAAGATCGGCGAGGACGCCCAACGCAATCCGGACTTGAAAGTACAGCCACGCAAATCCCTGACCGTGCTGGTCGTGGGGGAAAGTGCCCGGGCGCAGAACTTCGGCATCCTGGGTTATAACCGTGACACCACGCCAAAACTGGACAAGGAAGCGGGGCTGATCGCGTTCACCGACGTACATTCCTGCGGCACTGAAACGGCGGTCTCGGTGCCGTGCATGTTTTCCAACATGGACCGCAAGGATTACGACGCCAGCAAGGCCAAGAACGAAGAGGGCCTGCTCGACGTGCTCAAGCGTGCCGGTATCGATGTGATCTGGCGCGATAACCAGTCTGGCTGCAAAGGCACTTGCGATCGGGTCACGCTGCAGGATGTCAGCAACCTCAAAGACCCGGCGCTGTGCGCCAACAGCGAGTGCCGTGATGAAATCCTGCTGCAAGGTCTGCAAGGCTTTATCGACCATCTGGACAAGGACACTGTGTTGGTCCTGCATCAGATGGGCAGTCATGGCCCGGAATACTTCAAGCGCTATCCGAAGGAATACGAACACTTCACACCCGTCTGTGAAAGTAACGCGCTGAACAATTGCAGCCGAGAAAGTATCGTCAATGGTTACGACAACACGCTGGTTTACACCGACCATGTGTTGTCGAGCCTGATCGATGTACTGCGCGCCAATCAGGACAAGGTTGATACCGCCATGTTGTACCTGTCGGATCACGGCGAGTCGTTGGGCGAATACAATTTGTTCCTGCACGGTACGCCTTACATGCTGGCGCCGGAGCAACAGAAACATGTGGCGATGCTGGCGTGGTTCTCTGACAGTTATCAGAAGGCTTATTCGGTCGATACTCACTGCCTGCAAATGAACCGAGACAAACCGTTGAGTCAGGACAACCTGTTTCACTCGATGCTCGGCTTGCTTGAAGTACGCAGCAAGGTTTATCAGCCGGGCCTGGACATGTTTGCCGGTTGCCGTGGCGCAGGGATTGATGGCGTGTTGGCCAAGGACTGAGCAGTTTCGGGCCCGTTGTCCTGATACGACGGGCCTGCCTGTTTGCCCTATCAGACTATTCTTGCTGTTTGGCAGGACATTTCGTTACAGCTCTTGTCCTTCGCAGGCGCGTAAATCGCCAGTGGCGATATATACTGCGCGCCATTCTTCAAGGGAGAGCCGTGTGGCCATCGATATTCACTGGATTCGCGACAACGAAAGCCTCGCGCAATTTTGCGCCGAGTGGCAGCAACTGCCTTTCGTGGCCCTCGACACCGAATTCATGCGGGTCGACACCTTCTACCCGATTGCCGGCCTGTTGCAGGTGGGTGACGGCAAGCGCGCCTACCTGATTGACCCGTTGACCATCAACGCCTGGCAACCTCTGGCCGCGTTACTGGAAAATCCGGCGGTACTCAAGGTTCTGCACGCGTGCAGCGAAGACCTCGAAGTCCTGTTGCGCCTGACCGGCAGCATGCCGGCGCCGCTGTTCGATACCCAACTGGCCGCTGCTTACTTGAACCTCGGTTTCTCGATGGGCTACTCGCGGCTCGTGCAGGCCGTGCTCGGCATCGAACTGCCCAAAGGCGAAACCCGCTCCGATTGGTTGCAGCGACCGTTGTCCGAGACACAAATCAGCTATGCCGCCGAAGATGCCGTGCATCTGGCGGAGGTATTCGTACAGCTGCGTCCGAAACTGTCTGACGACAAATTCAACTGGGTTCTGGAGGACGGCGCCGAGCTGGTTGCCAACCTGCGTCGGGAAACCGACCCATACGAGGTGTATCGCGAGGCCAAACTGGCGTGGAAACTGTCCCGCGCACAACTGGCCGTGCTGCGTGAACTGTGTGCCTGGCGCGAGCGCGAAGCCCGCGCCCGAGACCTGCCGCGCAACCGCGTTGTGCGTGAGCATTCGCTGTGGCCGCTGGCCCGTACGCAACCGGACTCTTTGAGTGCGCTGGGCAAGATCGAAGACATGCACCCGCGTACCGTGCGTCAGGACGGCGAATTTCTACTTGATCTGATCAAGCGCTCTGGCAGTGTGGGCCCCGATCAATGGCCGCCTGCGGTGCCGGAACCGTTGCCGATCGAAGCGGCTACGTTGATCAAGCAATTGCGCGCGCTCGGTCAGGCCGAAGCCGAACGGCTGAACATCGCGCCAGAACTGATGCTGCGCAAGAAAACCCTCGAAGCACTGCTCAAGAGCGGTTTCCCCGAGGGTCCTTACCAATTACCTGAGTCGCTGCGTGGCTGGCGCCGCGAACTCATGGGTCAGAAGCTGCTCGACAGCCTGGCCACCGCCGGAGAACAGCCTTGAAACGTATTTGTTCCATTTACCAAAGCTCCAAGCGCAGCGGCATGTACCTTTATGTGCTCAAAAGCGATGCACTTGAACAAGTGCCCGAAGCGCTGATGCTGGCCTTCGGCAAAGCCAGACATGCTTTCGATCTGGTGCTGTCGCCCGAGCGAAAACTGGCCAGTGAAGACATCGTTGTGGTCCTGGAAAACCTCGAAAAGCAGGGCTATCACCTGCAAATGCCGCCGGCTGAGGATGAGTACATCGAACATTTGCCTGAAGAGTTGCTGCGACGCAACGACCCGATCTGATTGGCGGGGCCCTGTTCTGGGCCTCTGGTAACCCTGGAACTGTTTTTACCGCGATGACCGCCCGAAATACGGCGGTTGTCTGCACGGTTTGCGAAAGGTTTGAAGATGCGCGTTCTGATTGCTGAACACGACCACGCGATATACGCCCGGCTGCTGCGTCAGGCAGCGCCGGAGCTCGAAGTACTGACCAGCGGCGACTCCGCTGAACTGGCTCGTCAGGCCACCGATTGTCCGGTTTGGCTGGGGCAGCCGGATCTGCTGGCGACCCTGTTGCGTCAGGGCCATCAACCCCAATGGCTGCAATCGACCTGGGCCGGTATCACGCCACTGCTGGCTGATGGCTTGCGCCGTGATTACCGCCTGACCCGCGCGGTGGGGATTTTTGGTCAGGTGATGGCCGAATACGTACTGACTTACATGCTCGGCCACGAACGCGAAGTGTTGGCACGTCTGGTCAGCCAGGTCGAGCGCAAGTGGGACAACCGCACGGGCCAGAGTCTGGTCGGACGCAAGGTGCTGATCGTCGGCACCGGCGACATCGGCCTGAGCGTGGCGCAGTTCCTGCGGCCGTTTGGCGTCGAGTTGTACGGTATTGCCAGCAGCGCCCGAGAGCAGGCACCGTTTGTCGAAGTGGGCTCGATGGCCGATTTGCCACGTCTGGTGGGCGAAGTGGATTACGTGGTCAACCTGTTGCCCAACACCGAACACACCCACGATGTCTACGACGCGGCGCTGTTCAAGCAATTCAAATCGACCGGGTTGTTCATCAATGCCGGGCGCGGTGTCGCGGTGGTCGATGCGGATCTGGTGGAGGCCCTGAAGGAAGGGCATCTGGCGGGCGCGGTGATCGACGTCTGCCGGCAGGAGCCGTTGCCGCAACGTCATCCATTCTGGACGGCGTGGGGCTTGTTGCTGACCGGCCACAGCTCGGCGCCGACGTCACCTGCGTTGATGGTGCAGTTGTTTGTCGACAACCTGCGGGCGTATCAGGCCGGTGAGGCGTTGCGCGGGGAAGTGGATTTCAGCCGCGGTTATTGAGTTTTCCCGATCCAATAGTGGGAGCGGGCTTGCTCGCGAAAGCGGTGTGTCAGTCATCAGAAACGTTGACTGACACACCCTCTTCGTGAGCTGGCCTGCTCCCACTGTTTTTTTGTGGTGTGGCTTAGAGGGTGAAGTCGCCTTCAGCCGCCAGTTCGCTCAGCGGACGACGGGGGCTAGGCTCCTCGCGTGCTTGCAGGTAATCGGCCAGGGTCGCCTTGTCCCCCTGCTTGCCCACCGCCACGGCGGCGTGCAGTGCGTAACCTTCTGGAGTGTTCAGCTCCTGGCGGGTCAGTTCCTGATCAAAACCGGCCATGCCATGGGTGTGCCAACCGCTGATGCTCGCTTGCAGCGCCAGATGGCCCCACGCCGAGCCCGTATCGAAGGTGCTCCACAGCGCAGGGGTTTCTTCAGTGGCGCCCGGTACGGCGAAGCTGGTTTTGGACATGACGATCACCAGCGCCGAGGCATGTTGCGCCCAACTGCGGTTGAATTCGTTGAGCAGGCCCAGATACCGCTCCCAGTTCGGCGTATCGCGACGCGCATAGAGAAAACGCCATGGCTGCGAGTTGTAGGCCGACGGCGCCCAGCGTGCGGCTTCGAAAAAGCTCAGCAGGGTTTCTTCCGGGATCGCTTCGCCGGTAAAGGCGCGGGGCGACCAGCGATCGGTGAATTGCGGGTGAATGGCGTAATCGGCAACGCGAGGGTTGGCACTCATCAAGAAATTCCTGGACACGTTTTTAAAAGAAGAGAGGCAAAACCCTACTGGGCGGCGCTTGGGCTGACAAGCGCGTTTTACCGACAGTCGCCAGCGCTTGGCCCGCAAGCCCGCTGGCACTAGACTGGCGGCCTTTTCACCACCTGATGTTGATGCTTGAGCCATGGCCGCCAAAGTCGAACCGTTCTGGAAACGCAAAACCCTCGATCAACTGGATCACGAGGAATGGGAATCGCTGTGCGACGGCTGTGGCCTGTGCTGCCTGCAAAAGCTTGAGGATGAGGAAGACAACAGCGTCTATTACACGCGCATCGCCTGCAAACTGCTGGATCTGAAAACCTGCCAGTGCAGCGATTATCCGAATCGCATCAAGTTTGTCCCGGACTGCATCCAGCTCACGCCGGGGCAGGCCGAAGCGTTCAAATGGTTGCCGCCGACCTGCGGATATCGGCTGGTCAGCGAGGGCAAGGATCTGCCGTTATGGCATCACCTGGTGTGCGGTGATCGCGAGGCGGTGCACCACGAGCGGATTTCCCAATCCGGGCGCATGCTCGCCGAAGGCAGCGTGCCGGAAGACGACTGGGAAGATCACCTGATTTTCCGGGCCGGCTAAGCGCCCACGGATTCAAGTTTCAACAAGGAGTGTGTATGGCTGTGGGATTGCGGCAGGCGTTGATCGCCGTGCTGCTGGCGCTGAGTGCGCCGGTGTGGGCGGCGAAGAAAGTAGACCTGGATTATCACGTGCGCTTGTTGCCCAAGAGCGATCAGGCTGAAGTGCGTTTGACCCTGGCCAAGGGCGCCGTTGTGCGCAGCCTCGATTTTGACCTCGGCGATGGCAGCCATTACAGCGACTTCAAGGCCGATGGCCAATGGCAACTGACGCCGGGCAAGCAGGCGCGCGGTGTCTGGCGTCCGGCGAGCGAAAAGGCCAGCCTGACCTATCGCGTGCGCATCAGCCACGGTCACAGGAACGGCAGCTTCGACACGCGCATGACGTCAACGTGGGCGTTGATGCGCGGTGACGATTTGGTGCCGACGGCCAAGCTGGATCAACAGGACGGCACCGAACTGGTTTCGCGCCTTCAATTTGAGTTGCCCGACGGCTGGAAAAGCATCGAAACCGCGTGGCCACGCATCGGCAAAAACAAATTCCGCATCGACAATCCCTCACGCTTGTTCGACCGCCCGACCGGTTGGATGCTGGCCGGCCACCTCGGCAGCCGTCGCACCCGGTTAGGTGAAACCGAAGTCACCGTGGCCTCGCCGCAAGGGCAGGGGATGCGCCGCATGGACGTGCTGACGTTGCTGACGTTTGTCTGGCCGCAGGTGCAGGCGCTGTATCCGCGTCATCCGGCCAAGCTGTTGATCGTCGGCGCCAGCGACCCGATGTGGCGCGGCAGCCTGGGCGCGCACGAGTCGATCTATCTCAACACGCGTTTGCCGTTGGTCAGCGAGAGTGGCAGCAGCGCGCTGGTGCGTGAGTTGGCTCAGGTGTTCGCTCGGATCAATGACGAGCAGCGCAGCGACTGGATCAGCGAAGGGTTTGCCGAGTTTTACGCGATCGAACTGGTGCGCCGTGCTGGCGGCATGAGCGATGAGCGCTATCAGAGTTTGCAGGCGAAATTGGCCAGGGATGGCGCAAAGGTCACGACGCTGCGCGGCGAGCAGATCAGCCAGGCGCAGGTTTCAAGGGCGGTGGTGATGTTGCAGGAGCTCGATGGCGAGATTCGCTTGAAGACGCGCAACAAGCGTTCGCTGGATGAAGTGTTGCGGGGCGCGATGCATCTGGGGACGGTGAGTACCCAGGAGTTTGTGCAACTGGCCGAGCGTGTTCTGGGCGAGTCTTCCAAAGTTCTTGATACCGCGTTGCTTCAGTAATACCGCCTTCACGAGCAAGCCCGCTCGCACATTGGTTTTGTGTTCGACGCAGATCAAATGTGGGCGCGGGCTTGCTCGCGAGGAGGCCATCAGCCTCACAACAAATTAAGGATTCAAACCCCGGCTTTCGGCGATTTCACCGACTCATTGCCAGTCACCGTCGCCGTGCTGGTCGCGGCCTCGGCATTGGCCTTCAGCTTGCTCAACTCATCCCCGGCACGCTCGATCCTGGCCCGCACGTTATTGATGTCCTGACGGCTTTTCTCGTACAGGCTTTTCACCGAACTGTGCCCGGTAATCCCCCGAGCCATGGCCACACCGCCGATCGCTACTTGAATCAAACCGAAAACGCCGCCACGGCGCAGGCCTTTGCCGACCATGATCACGCCGCCGGCCAGCGAGCCGATACGCTCCCAGCCTTCGACGTTCTGTTCGGAACGGCTCTGAAACGGGGTGGATTCGATACGTTCGACGCGTTTGAGCTCGGTCATGATCTTTCTCCAGGCATTGGGTAGTGGATAAACAAGCTGACTGCGCGGGCGGACAGCTTGTTCCATCGGATAGGCGACGTTTTAGCGGAATTTCGGCCCGGAGCGGGTGTTCAGGCCCTTGGCCATGCGGTCGTAGAGCACGACGTTGACCGTGGCAGCGAGGTTCATGCAACCGGTGGTCGGGATGTATACGACGTCTTCGCACCAGTCGCGGATCTCTTTATCCAGCGAGCCGTCTTCCGGGCCGAAGATGTAGAGCGCGCGATCCGGATGGGTGTATTCCGGCAGCGGGCGAGCGCCTTCGACCAGTTCCACGGCGACGGGCACGCAGTTGAGCGGCAGGATTTTTTTCAGATCATCGATGCCGATCAACGGGATGTCGTAGTGCACACGTTTGGTGTCGGTGACGAAGTCGGCGGCGCGATCATAACGCTTGCCGGTGTAGAACACGGTCGACACGCCATAACAGCCCGCGGCGCGCATCACCGAACCGACGTTCTCCGGTGATTTGGGGTTGTACAAACCAATGCAGCTGTAACGTTTGTCTGCCACGAGCGGGGAGCCTTCGGGAAAAAGAGGGCGATTATACGGGGATTGGGTGGTTGTGGTCAGGTCATGGATTGGCGGTACCTGGGCGGGCGCCTTCGCGAGCAAACGCGCTCCCACATTGGATCGACGTCGTACACAAAACCAATGTGGGAGCGGGCTTGCTTGCGAAGAGGCCATTCAGGCCAATGAAGATCTTTAGTCTTCTTTTTTCATCAACCCGGCCAGGGCGGCAAACGGGTTATGCGTCGCTTTGGCAATCTTCGGCGTGCTCAGCGAGCCTTCGCTGAAATATTGCTGGTCGGTGTAACGCGAGTGTTCGTTGTCGTGGCAGTACAGGCACAGCAACTCCCAGTTCGAACCGTCCTGCGGGTTGTTGTCGTGGTTGTGGTCGCGATGATGCACGGTCAGTTCGCTCAGACGCTTGCCGGAAAACTCACGGGTGCAGCGACCGCAGACGTGCGGGTACATTTTCAGGGCCTTGTCGCGGTAGCCCATTTCCTTGTCGCGCTGGTTGTCGGCGAGGATGCGATCCAGCTTCGACGTGTTGGTTGGAGTGGACGAACTCATGGGTTCACCTTTGTAGAAAGACGGATGACGGTTATGTTCGCAGTTTAGCTCAGCCCTTGAGCTTCTCGGCAATCCAGATCGTATGGCGGGTGCCCTTGTTGCCGTGGGCGAAGACCTGCACTTCTTCGGCCTTGAAACCGGCCTTCTTCAATTTGTCGGAAAACTGCCGGTCGGCGCTGGCCGACCACACCGCCAGCACGCCTTTGGGGCGCAGGGCCTTGGCGCACGCATTGAGCCCGGCGGCGGAGTAAAGCCAACTGTTGGCCTTCTGCGTCAAGCCTTCGGGGCCGTTGTCGACGTCTAGCATGATCGCGTCGAAGCCATTGGGTTCGCTTTGCAGCACCTTGGCGACATCGTCCTGACGGATCACTGTGCGCGGGTCGAGCAGGGGACGGCCGGATTTTTCACCGAGCGGCCCACGATTCCATTCGACCACGCCCGGTACCAGTTCAGCGACCACCACTTCAGCGCTCTTGCCCAAGTGCTTGAGCGCCGAGGCGAGGGTGAAACCCATGCCCAGCCCGCCGATCAGCACCCGCGAATCCGGTCGGCCGGCGACCTTGCGGCAAGGGATCTCGGCCAGCGCATCTTCTGAACCGTGCATGCGCGTGTTCATCAATTGCCCGCCATCGCCGCCCTGAATCTTGATGACGAAATCCTCGCCATATTCGAACAGGCACAGGGCACCGCCGTTTTCAGGGATCGGCGTGGTGTCGAGCAGAACGAAACGTTTCATGGAAATCTCTACAAGGGGGAAGGCAAGCAGGCCCGTTGGGAGTAGCCTGAGCGCAGACTAAGGCCAACGGAGCCCTTGATGAAGCGCACCATTCTAACGGTCATTGCCCTGGCCGCGCTCTCGATTAGTGCCGTGCAGGCGCAGCAGACCATTGCGGTCAGCCCAATGCCACAACCGGGTTCGCCCGGCACCGCAACGCCAACACTCTATCCGCAGATCACGCCGATCAACATCCCCAAGTCTGGCGCCGGCAGTGGCAGCCCGCCGTTGGTGCCGATCGAAATGCCAAGTCCGCCGAGCAAGGATCAAGCGGTGCCGGGCATTGAACCGACCGGCACCAAAGCCAAATCTCCCGGCGGTTAGACTTGTTGCGCCGCCAGTTGACCGTCGGCCATGCGCAGGCGTTTGGAGAGGGAGACAGCGAGGGCGCGGATGATCTTGGCGGCGATTTTCGGCGCATCGTTGAGCATTTTCTCCAGCGAGTCTTTGCCCAGGTTGAGCAACTGACAGTTGCTCGCCGCGATGCAGGTCGCCGAGCGCCGTTCGCCGTCGAGCACAGCCATTTCGCCGAATGCCCGGCCGCTGCGCAGGGTGGCCATGGTGATGGTCTGGCCGTCGGGGCCGGTTTTCTGCACGGCCACCTGGCCGGTGTGGAGGATGCACATGAAGCTGCCAGCATCGCCCTCGCGGAAGATGGCTTCGCCCTCGGCCACCGTGCTGATGCTGAAGTAGCCGGAGGCGGCGGCGAAGTCTGCCAGTTGCAACTGATCGAACAGACCGCAGTCCATCAGCCAGTCGCGGATTTCGTTGTTCAGTAAAGTCGGTTCTGACATGTCTTGGCGATCTTTTTGTTTTCACATGGGCTCGGCGTTACACGAACCCTGTGGGGGCGGGCCAGCCCCCACAGGGTTTTGTGTGTTATCGACAGCCGGGGTCTGTAGTTAAGACCCAAGTGACCGACGGAGTTCCTCAGGCCAGCCCCAAAACCTTGAAGACAAATGCATATTCGAGTGCTACGTCACGTAATCCCTGGTAACGCCCGCTCATGCCACCGTGCCCGGCGCCCAACTCTGTCTTGAGCAGCAGCGGGTTGTTGTCGGTTTTGGTCGCGCGCAGCTTCGCCACCCACTTGGCCGCTTCCCAGTACTGCACGCGGCTGTCGTTGTAGCCGGCGATCACCAGCGTCGCCGGGTAGTCCTGCGCGGCGACGTTTTCGTACGGTGCGTAAGCCTTGATGCGTTCATAGACGTCCGGCTCTTCGGGGTTGCCCCACTCGTCGTATTCGGTGACGGTCAGCGGCAGATCCGGGTCGAGCATGGTATTGAGCACGTCGACGAACGGTACCTCGGCAATTGCCACGCCGAACAGATCCGGACGCTGGTTGAGCACGGCGCCAATCAACAGGCCACCGGCGCTGCCACCGCTGATCGCCAGTTTTTGCGCCGTGGTGATGCCGTTGAGAATCAGGAACTCGGCGCAAGCAATGAAATCACTGAAAGTGTTGTGTTTGTGTTCTTGCTTACCGGCGCGATACCAGGCTTCGCCCAGCTCACCGCCGCCGCGCACATGGGCGATGGCGAAGGCCATGCCGCGATCGAGCAGGCTCAGGCGTGCATGGGAAAACCACGGGTCGAGGCTTGAACCGTATGCGCCGTAACCGTACAGGTACAGCGGCACCGGTTTGCCTACCATTTCGCGCTTCATCACCAGACTGATCGGCACTTGCGTACCGTCCGGCGCGTTCGCCCACAAACGCTGACTGACGTAGGCGTCGGCGTCGAAATGGCCTAGCACCGGGGTTTCTTTCAGCACGGTTTGCTCGCCGGTCGCGAGGATCAGTTGGCGCACTTGGGCTGGACGGTTCAACGCCTCGTAACGCAGGCGAATCCGGTCACTTTCAAACTCCAGGCTGTTTTGCACATAGAGGCTGTAGGCCGCGTCCGGCAATTGCACGCGATAAGGCGCCAGCCCCTGTGGGTGAACTTCGATGATCGGCAAGCCGCCTTCGCGCAGGCTCAGGGTCATGGCTTGGGTGTTGAGGCTCACGTCGTCGAGCATCACGCTGTCGCTGTGAGGGATCAGGTTCTGCCAGTCGGCCTCCGTTGGTGCGACGCCGGTGTCCGGCGCCTGATACAAGGCGTAGTTGATGCCGTCGCGGTTGGTGCGGATAAACCATGTCCACTCGCCATCGAGCAGGCCGTGATCGACATCGTATTCGTGATCCTCGACCCGTGGCGCCAGGCAAGTGAAGGGCAGATGCGGCTGATTGGCGTCCAGCGCCCAGACTTCGCTGGTGGTCTTGCTGCCCAGCGACAGCAGTAATTGCTGTTCGGAGCTGGAGCGATAGCAATGCAGGAAGAAACGTCCGTCTGCTTCGTTGAACACCTCTTCGGCAGCGGTGCCGTCGAGGCGGTAACGGAACAATTTGTGTGGGCGGTGAGTGTCGTCCAGCACGCCGAAGAACACGGTCAGGCTGTCGTTGGCCCAGGTCATGCTGCCGTCGCAATCCTCGAAGGCCAGTTCGCTGACCTTGTCGTTGGCCAACTCCTTGACGAACAGCGTGTAAACCTCCTCGCCCGAGGCGTCGACGCTGTAGGCCAGACGCTGGTGATCGGGGCTGATGCTGAACGCGCCAAGCGAAAAGAACCCGCCATTGGCAAGCACGTTCGGGTCGAGCAGCAGTTGCTCGCGGCTTTCGTCTAGGGTCAGGCTGTCGTCGGCAGGACGCGGGCAGCGGTAGTGCCGGGCGTATTCGTCACCGGCGGTGGTGCGTGTGTAATACAGATACGGCCCCCATGGCGAGGGCAGGGACAGGTCGGTTTCGAGGATCCGGCCCTTGATCTCTTCGAACAGGGTTTCGCGCAGTGGCGCCTGATCGGCGGTTTGCGTCTCTTGCCAGGCGTTTTCGGCCTTGAGGTAGTCGAGCACCGCGTCGGTGTCGCGCTCCTGCAGCCAGGCATACGGGTCGGCGCCGGCGGCCTTGTGGGCAATCGGGGCACTGATGGCGTTGGCGGATTCGGGCATGAATGGCTCTCGGACAATGTACGGAATGAGGTTTTGCGCAGCGCATGAAGCCAATGCAGAACCTGTGGGAGCGGGCTTGCTCGCGAAGGCGTTCTGCCAGATCACACCTGTTTGACTGACCCGCCGCTTTCGCGAGCAAGCTCGCTCCCACAATGTTTGCGGCTGGCCGTCTGGCATTGGGACAAGCCTGAAGCGCGAAAAGTCGTTACTATAAGCGCCTCTTTGCCTGCCTTGCCATGGACACCATGACCGAGAACGACTATCTGATCGCCTGGGGCCTCTACGCCTTTGCCGCTGTAGGCTGCCTGTTGGTATGGATGCGCCTGACCCGCTGGATGTGGCGCTGGCTGCGCGAGCCGCTGCGTGTCTTGATGGCGGTGCTGTTGTTCAGTCCGACCATCATTGACCCGGTGAAGGAAAAGGTCGCTCCGGCCATTGCCATCACCACGCTGGATCTGGCGTTCAAGGTCGGCAACAACGCCTGGCGGGCGATTTCCGACCTGTTCATGTACGGCATGATCGCCTTTGGCCTTTACCTGGTTTTCGTGCTGATCCGCTTTCCGGTCGAGCGTGCTTCACGCGCTCGCCGCGAACAGGCTGAAGCCACCAAAGCCGCCAACGCTGCGGCCCGCGCGGATGACCGCGACGATGATCAACCGTTCGGCGGTGCCGGTGATGATCGCTACGGCCGTGCGCCAGTGCCGAGCAATCCGCAGCGCATGCGGGTCGAGCCGCGTCTGTAACCCGAGAGCCCGCACATGTGTGAATTACTGGGCATGAGTGCCAACGTGCCGACCGATATCGTGTTCAGCTTCACCGGGCTGATGCAGCGCGGCGGTCGCACGGGCCCGCACCGTGACGGTTGGGGCATCGCGTTCTATGAAGGCCGTGGCTTGCGTCTGTTCCAGGACCCGGCCGCCAGTTGCGAGTCGGAAGTGGCCAATCTGGTGCAGCGTTATCCGATCAAGAGCGAAGTGGTCATCGGCCATATTCGTCAGGCCAATGTCGGCAAGGTCTGCCTGTCCAATACCCATCCGTTCGTCCGTGAACTGTGGGGACGCAACTGGTGCTTTGCGCACAACGGTCAACTCGCCGATTTCACCCCGATCAACAGTTTCTACCGCCCGGTCGGCGATACCGACAGCGAAGCGGCATTCTGTGATTTGCTCAACCGCGTGCGTGCAGCGTTTCCGGAACCGGTCGATATAGAAGTGCTGTTGCCCGACCTGGTCGCCGCGTGCGCCGACTACCGCAGCAAAGGCGTGTTCAACTGCCTGCTCAGCGATGGTGACTGGCTGTTCTGCTATTGCTCGACCAAACTGGCACAGATCACCCGGCGCGCACCGTTCGGCCCGGCGCGATTGAAGGATGTCGATGTGATCGTCGATTTCCAGGCCGAAACCACGCCCAACGACGTGGTCACGGTGATTGCCACCGAGCCTTTGACCGAAAATGAAAACTGGACCCGCTACGAACCGGGCCAATGGAGCCTGTGGCGACGCGGCGAATGCGTAAGCCAGGGCACTACCGAATAAGGATTGCACCCCATGTTGCTCAGTTATCTACGGCTGGTGTTGTTTGCGGCGGGCCTGTTGATTGGTGTCCAGGTGCCTGGGTTCATCAACGATTACGCGAAACGGGTCGAGGCGCATCTGATCGAGGCGCAGACCGGCCTGCGCGGTTTCCAGGGCACGGCCGAGCAATTGTTCAAGGGCGACTTGCAGGCGCTGGTCGCTCATTACCGCGCCAGTGACGACCCGGTGTTTCGCAGCGATGCCGACAGCCTGAGCACGTTGCTCAATCGTCAACTGGCGCTGGATAAACAGTTCCAGGCGATGCAGGGGCCTTGGTACATCCGCTTCCTGCAAGTGGTGCTGGCTGCCGATCCGGATATTCGCAAGGAAACCTGGAACGGCTACAGCTATCAGATTCTGCTGACCCCGCAAGCGATGATCTGGGGCATGAGCGGGGCGTTGCTGTTGTCGTTCGGCATTGAATGCCTGTTCCGTCTGATCGACTGGGTGGTGCTCGGTGGCAAGCGCCTGCGCCAGAGCCGGCCTATCGAAGACCGCGATGTGCGCGGGTTGTAAGGGTTCAGTCGCTGTGGCGAGGGGATCAATCCCCTCGCTGCTCAGTCAGTCAATGTGATGTAGCGCTCGCCCATCTCGCGCGCATACCCTGCCAGCACCTGCTGACACAACGACACAATCTCCTCGACCCAATCCACGCCCACCCGCCACGACACCACCACCTGCAAGTTCGATGGCCGTTGGTCGATGGCGAGCAAGGTCAATTCCCCCCGCATCAATTCTTCGGCCACCAACACCGGCGGCAGCGCGCCAATGCCGAATCCATCGCGCAACAAACGCGTGATCGCCGACACCGAATTCACACAGTTCAAGCGTGGCGTCAGCACGCCGTTGGCCTGCATCAACGCCAGAACGTCCTGATGTGGCCGGGAGTTTTTCGAGTAGGTGATGATCCGTTCCTGGGCCAGATCCGCAAGGCTTGAGAAGTCGCGGTTGTAGATCGAATGGGTCGCCACGATCCAGCCCAGCGGATGGCTGGCCAGCTCCAGACTGCGCACGCTTTCATGACGCACCAGGTCGGTTTGCAGGATCAGATCGAGAAAGCCTTTTTGCAGCTGATCGCAGAGGTTGAGCGACGTATCGGCCACCAGCTCGATTTCCACCCGTGGATACAGGTCGGTCATGTGCGCCACCAGGGGGCTGAGCCATGTGTGGATGACCGTGTCCATCACGCCAATGCGCACCCGGCCGACCTGGCTCGAACGGGTTTCGATCGATTGCTTGAGCGCGCTCATGGTGTCGAGCATCTGCTCGGCATATTCGAGCACTTTCAGGCCTTCGGGCGTCAGGCTGACCCCGCGTGAATCGCGCAGAAACAGCTTCGCCCCCAACTCGTTTTCAAGCACCGCAATGCGGCTGGAAATCGACGCCTGAGTGGTGAAAAGCTTGTCGGCGGTCAGGCGAAAACTCTTCAGTCGGGCGACCCAGACAAAGGTCTCGAGAAACTTCAGATTCATGGGCAAGGCTCGGGTGACAAATTTTTCTTATGCCTAAGGCGGGTTTTTATTCGTTGGACGCAGCAGGGCCATGGGACGAAAAATCGGCGCATCCGGTTCCCACGATAGGCGTCGTCGGGGCTTCGAACAAGACCAATAAAAAACCTGCGGAGATTGGCCATGAGTGCTCCCGATACCCTTCCCGACACACTCGATACACCCACGGCAACGGCGCGTCCGGGCCCGTTCGACTGGTATCGCAACATCAACAAACAGGAGCGTCGCACGTTCTGGAGCTGCAAGATCGGCTACGGTCTGGACGGCATGGACACGCAGATGCTCAGCTTTGTCGTGCCGACGCTGATTGCGATGTGGGGCATCACCACCGGCGAAGCCGGGCTGATTCACACCAGCACGCTGATCGCCTCGGCCATCGGCGGTTGGGTCGCCGGGATTCTTTCCGACCGCATCGGGCGCGTGCGCACGTTGCAACTGACGGTGCTGTGGTTCGCCTTCTTTACCTTCCTCTGCGGCTTCGCTCAGAACTACGAGCAGTTGCTCATTGCCCGCACCCTGATGGGTTTTGGATTCGGTGGCGAGTGGACCGCCGGTGCCGTGTTGATCGGCGAGGTGATCCGCGCCAAGGATCGCGGCAAAGCAGTGGGCATGGTGCAATCCGGTTGGGCATTGGGGTGGGGGCTGACGGCGATTCTGTATGCGCTGCTGTTTTCGCTGCTGCCGCCGGAAGACGCCTGGCGGGCGCTGTTCATCCTCGGCATCGTCCCGGCGATTTTTGTGATCTTCGTTCGGCGCTTGGTCAAGGATCCGGAGATCTATCGCCAGGCCAAGGCTGCACAAACCCCGGAAAACCCGGCGAAGTTCTACGAGATTTTCGCGCCAGGCATGCTGTTCACCACGATTCGCGCCTCACTGCTGACCACCGGTGCGCTGGGTGGGTACTACGCGATCACGTCCTGGTTGCCGACCTTTCTCAAAAATGAACGCGGTTTAAGCGTGCTCGGCACCGGTGGTTATCTGGCGATGGTGATCGTCGGCTCGTATGTCGGTTACGTGATCAGCGCCTATCTGACCGACCTGTTGGGCCGTAAAAAGAACTTCGTTCTGTTCGCCGTCGGCTCTTTCACCATCGTTCTGCTCTATACGCAGATGCCGGTGAGCAATGGTGTGATGCTGTGGCTGGGCTTCCCGCTGGGCTTCTTTGCCTCGGGGATTTTCAGCGGCATGGGCGCGTTTCTCACTGAGCTGTTTCCAACGCGGATTCGCGGTTCCGGCCAGGGCTTTTGCTACAACATCGGCCGGGCGCTGGCGGCGTTGTTTCCATTGCTGATCGGTCTGCTCAGCCAGAAAGTGCCATTGAGCATGGGCATCGGTGCCTTCGCTGCAGTGTCCTACGGCGTGGTGATTCTTGCTGCATTGAGCTTGCCGGAGACTCGCGGCAAGCAACTCGATGCGCAGTAACTGATAACCTGCGGGGACAGCCCAATCGGCAAATGTCCTACGGATAAAAAGACAAGAAGCTACAGGAGTGTTCACCGTGAGCCGCCTGCTATTGAATTGCGACATTGGCGAGAGTTTCGGCAACTGGACCATGGGTCTGGACGCCGAGGTCATGCCCTTCATCGACTGCGCCAACGTGGCCTGCGGCTTTCATGCCGGCGACCCGAGCATCATGCGCAAAACCGTTAGCCTGGCGCTGAGCCACGGCGTGCAGGTCGGTGCGCACCCGGCCTATCAGGATCTGGTCGGGTTCGGCCGGCGCTCCATGGTGTATTCCGTTCAGGAACTGCAAGACATCCTGCATTACCAGATCGGCGCCCTCGACGGCATTTGCAGGGCGCAGGGCGGTCGGGTCAGTTACGTCAAACCGCACGGCGCGATGTACAACGACATGATGGCCAACCCGGCACAGTTGCGCGCAGTGATTCAGGCGGTTGCCGCTTACGACCCGACGTTGCCATTGATGTTGATGGCCACCCGTGACAACTCGGCAGCGCAGCAGCTCGGGGACGAATACGGCGTGACCCTGTGGTTCGAAGCCTTCGCCGACCGCGCCTACGACAGCGCCGGCAAACTGGTCTCGCGGCAATTGCCGGGTGCGGTGCATCACGCTGCGCACACAATCATTGAACAAGCCCTGACCATTGCCCGCGGGGGCCCCCTCACTGCGAGCGACGGTAGCGCGTTGTACCTGCACGCCAACACCCTGTGTGTGCATGGCGATAACGCCAGCTCGGTGGCTGCCGTGCAACGCATCCGCGAGGCCTTGAACCAGCAGAGCGCGTCATGAACCCAAGGATTGAAGTCGTGGCGCTGGATTGTCTGATGCTGCGCCTGTTCGATGACATCGCCGAGGCCAACATGCCGTGGATGCTCGCCGCCAGTGAGCGCTTGCGTGCGGGGTTCGGCCCGCAACTGATCGATCTGGTGCCGTCCTACACCACACTGATGGTGCATTACGATCTGTTGGCCCTGAGTCCTAATCAGGCTCGGGCATTGATTGCCGAGGCGTTGATCGACCTCTCGCCGAATGTGCGAACCGACGGCCAGAGCCATGTGCTGCCGGTCTGGTACGACTTGAGCGTCGGGCCGGAACTGAGCTTGCTCGCTGAGCGAAGCGGGCTGGCGGTGGAGGAGGTGATCCGTCGTCACAGTGCCCGGGAATACCAGGTGTTCGCCCTTGGGTTTGCACCGGGGTTTGCCTTCATGGGCCTGGTCGAAGACATTCTGGCCGCACCACGCCTGAACACCCCGCGCAAGAAAGTCGCCGCCGGCAGCGTCGGCATCGCCGAGCGCCAGACGGCCGCGTATCCGGTGGTGTCCCCCGGCGGCTGGAACCTGATCGGCCGCACCCCGGCGACACTGTTCGACCGTCATCGCGACGGGTACAGCCTGATGCAGCCCGGTGACACCGTGCGTTTCGAAGCGGTGAGCCGTGCCGAGTTCATCCGTCTGGGTGGTGATGACACCCCGCAGGAGGCGCTGGCATGAGCCGACTGACGATTGAAGCCAGTACGCCGTTATGTCTGTTGCAGGACGCTGGGCGTTTTGGCGTGCGACATCTGGGCGTCACTCAGGGCGGCGCGACGGACTGGCGCTCGATGAACTGGGCCAATTGGCTGCTGGGCAATGATCTGGACATGCCGGTGATCGAAATTACCCTCGGCGGATTTACCGTGCAGGCAGCAGAAGATTGCCTGCTGGCGCTGGCGGGGGCTGATCTGGGCGCGAACATCGATGGCCAGTCGTTGGCGCCGTGGCGCAGTTTCAAATTGCACAAAGGACAGACGTTGCAGTTCACCCGGCCGCTGCTCGGGGCTCGGGCTTATCTGGCGGCCCCCGGTGGATTTGATGCGCCCAGGGTTCTTGGCAGCCATTGCACGGTTGTGCGCGAGGGACTTGGCGGTCTTGATGGCATGGGCCTGCCGTTGGCCAAAGGGGCGACGCTGAGCTATCAGGGGCAAACCTTTCTGGTTCGGGAGGTGCCACTGGAGCATCGACCGGATCTGCGGCTGAATGCGCCGCTTGATCTGGTGCTGGGTGCGCAGATCGGTCAATTCAGCGGGCAGAGTCTGTTTGATGTGTTCAACAGTGACTGGACACTGGACAGTCGCGCCGATCGCATGGGCATTCGTTTGCTGGGCACGGCGTTGCAGTATCAGGGCTTGCCGATGATTTCCGAGGGCATTCCTCTTGGCGCGGTGCAGGTGCCGCCCGACGGGCAGCCCATCGTGTTGCTCAATGATCGACAGACCATCGGTGGCTATCCCCGGTTGGGAGCGTTGACGCCCTTGGCGTTGGCGAGCCTGGCGCAGTGTCTGCCGGGGGCGAAGGTGAGATTGCGGCCTGTGATGCAAGAAAATGGCTGGAAAAAACACATCGACTATCTGAAGTCCTACTTGTGAAATTGGCTGTTTCAGACTGAGTTGCGAGATGCTTCCTTTCTTTCTAAGTACATTGCCCTACAGCACTTCCCTGGAGCGTGTGGAACTATTTAGCCTTATCTCAAACAAGGAAGTTACAGATGCGTTATATGAAAGTCGTTGCTCAAGAGGGGGCCGAAGGTGGCGTCAGTGTCGGAAGCCGTATTGTCGGTTTTTATGATCGCGCCGAAGTTGACGCTGTTTATGAGGTGAAGATAAATCGCTTTGGCAATGTGCAGAGGCTCAGTGCTGACAGCATCCATTGCGAAGAACTGGTGGGTCGAATCGAACGATTCATGTCGAGTGCCAGCCTCGATATAAAGCGTATGTTTGACTGGAACCATCGCGGCGATCAGAACGGCAAATCCATGGAGCTTGTTGCCGAGGGGCACGTCACGGACGGTATCGCAACAAAGGTGAAGTTCCGCTTTTTGACAGAAGACGGTCAAGTCAACAACGAAGTGTTCCTCAGTCCGCAAACCGATGCCACGAGGGCGAGGAGTGCAGAGCTGGAAATTCGCGGGACCGAAGCCATTACGCCGGGCAAAAAAAGGCGCAGCAAGAAAAAACCGGGTGCTGTACTCCCAGAGGTACAAGACACTCGATTTATGAACAGGCTATGCAAAGCCTATATCGCGTTGAACTGGTAAAGAGTCTTCGCCAAATGCCCTGAAAGGCGACAGTGTTGAGGCTGTTGCCTTTCAGGGCATCGAGTATTTTTACTTGGACAGAAACCGCATGCCTTCTTCCAGGCCGCGCAACGTCAGCGGATACATCTGATCTTCGATCAAGTCGCGCACTATGTTGGTCGACGAGGTATAGCCCCACGTATCTTTCGGGTACGGGTTGATCCAGATGAGTTTCTTGTACTTCTCCATGAAGCGCTGCATCCACAGATAACCCGGCTCTTCGTTCCAGTGCTCGACGCTACCGCCGGCCTGGGTGATTTCATAAGGCGCCATGGCCGCGTCGCCGATGAAGATCACTTTGTAGTCGGCGCCGTACTTGTGCAGCAGGTCCTGAGTGGCGAAACGCTCGGACGTGCGGCGCATGTTGTTTTTCCACACCGATTCATAAATGAAGTTGTGGAAATAGAAGTACTCAAGATGTTTGAACTCGGTCTTGCAGGCCGAGAACAGCTCCTCGCAGGTTTTCACATGGGCATCCATCGAGCCGCCGATGTCGAACAGCAGCAACAGTTTCACGGTGTTGCGCCGTTCCGGGCGCATCTGGATGTTCAGCAGTCCGGCGTCCTTGGCGGTGTGATCGATGGTGCCGTCAATATCCAGCTCTTCCGCCGCACCCTGACGGGCGAATTTACGCAGGCGGCGCAGGGCGACCTTGATGTTGCGCGTGCCCAGCTCCACGGAATCGTCGAGGTTCTTGTACTCGCGCTGATCCCAGACCTTTACCGCTTTGCCCTGGCGTTTGCCGGCATCGCCAACGCGAATGCCTTCCGGGTTGAAGCCGCCAGAGCCAAACGGGCTGGTGCCGCCGGTGCCGATCCATTTGTTACCGCCGGCATGGCGCTCCTTCTGTTCTTCCAGGCGCTTTTTGAACTCTTCGATCAGCTTGTCCAGGCCGCCAAGTGACTGAATCTGCGCGCGCTCTTCGTCGCTCAGCGAACGTTCGAACTCCTTGCGCAGCCAATCTTCGGGAATCAGCGCCTGCAAGTGATCGTCGAGTTTTTCCAGGCCATTGAAGTAGGCGCCGAACGCACGGTCGAACTTGTCGAAATGCCGTTCGTCCTTCACCAGAATCGCCCGGGACAAGTAATAGAACTCGTCCATGTCGGCGAAGGTCACGCGCTGTTTCAGCGCGTTGATCAGATCGAGCAGTTCGCGCACCGATACCGGCACTTTGGCTGCACGCATTTCATTGAACAGGTTGAGCAGCATGGCATCAGCCTCTTAGCGGGTGCCGCGACGGCTCATGAACGCCAGACGCTCAAGCAATTGCACGTCCTGTTCGTTCTTCACCAACGCACCGGCCAGCGGCGGAATCGCTTTTGTCGGATCGCGTTCGCGCAGTACCGCTTCACCGATGTTGTCGGCCATCAACAACTTCAGCCAGTCGACCAGTTCCGAGGTCGACGGCTTCTTCTTCAGGCCCGGAACCTTGCGCACGTCGAAGAACACGTCCAGCGCTTCGCTGACCAGATCCTTCTTGATGTCCGGATAATGCACGTCGACGATTTTCTGCAGGGTGGTGCGGTCGGGGAAGGCGATGTAGTGGAAGAAGCAGCGGCGCAGGAAGGCGTCCGGCAGTTCTTTCTCGTTGTTGGAGGTAATGATGATGATCGGGCGTTTTTTGGCCTTGATGGTTTCGTCGATCTCGTAAACGTAGAACTCCATCTTGTCGAGTTCTTGCAGCAAGTCGTTGGGGAACTCGATGTCGGCCTTGTCGATTTCGTCGATCAACAGAATGACCCGCTCTTCGGACTCGAATGCCTCCCAGAGTTTGCCTTTCTTCAGGTAGTTGCGAACATCGTGGACTTTTTCGTTGCCCAGTTGCGAGTCGCGCAGACGGCTGACCGCGTCGTACTCGTAGAGGCCCTGATGGGCCTTGGTGGTGGACTTGATGTGCCAGGTGATCAACTTGGCGCCGAACGACTCGGCCAGTTGCTCGGCGAGCATGGTCTTGCCGGTGCCCGGTTCACCCTTGACCAGCAGCGGCCGCTCCAGGGTGATGGCGGCGTTGACCGCCAGCTTCAGGTCATCGGTGGCGACGTAGGCCTGGGTGCCTTCGAACTTCATCTGCTAATCCTCGAACGGTAACGCCGACCTGAACGGGCAGGGCGGGGGCGAAATAATCGGATGCCCGACTATAACGCGCCCCCCGGTCGACTGTGAACGCAGACGGGTTATTCAGTCTCTGAATGGAGCGTCACATGCTGACTGGGTTTTGGTCTCGGGCCAGACAAACACCCCTGTGGCGAGGGGATTGGTCCCCGATGGCTGCGAAGCTGCCCCAAACACACTAACCCGCATCCGGCTTGGGTCGCTCATACCGCGCGTTGAACGCCTGGATGAATCCATTGCGTAAAATCTGCAAGAACGCTTCGAACGCGTTGATATCTTGCTGATGGACGTTACCGCTGAGTTCGACTTTGGTGGCGAACTGATTCTTGCCCTGGTTTTTAAGCACGGTTTCAGTGCCGCCGACCAGTGCCTCCCAGACCGAACGAAAGATACTTTTGTTCTTGTTTTCCACGTCCTGCTGCCAGTTGAACACTTCGACATCGCGCAGCAGCGGCTTGATGTAACCGGTAAGTTTGGCGTTTTCGGCTTTGGCCTCAATCACCACATCACCATGGCCGGCGTTGAAGTCGAACTTGCCATAGGCCGAGGCAAAGTCGTTCATGCGCTTGAGTTCGATATCACGGGCGCGCAGGCGGAACTCAAAGTCTTCGAAGTTGCTCAGTGGATCGAAGGTCGCGGTGGTTTCCAGAGGCGCGTGGCCTAACAACAGCGCTTTGCCCTCGAAGCGTGCGTTGCGTTTACCTGCGGTGTCGACCACGTTTGTCAGGTTGTAGAGGCTGGCATCGACATTTGTCGCATTCATGTTCACCGGTGGTTTGGAATTGAAGTTGCGGAAATTGATCCGCCCGTCGCTGATCCGCACTTCGTTAAGCGTAATCGGCAGGAGTTTGCCCAGTTGCTCACGCCAGTCGGTGCCTTTACCGGTCTGGGAGTCCTGTTTATTGCCTCCATCGACGAAGTTCACTTCGGGTTTGATGAATTGCACCTTGGCCACCACGGCATGGTCGTACCACAGCGAGTGCCAACTCACGGAAAGATCGATCAGCGGTGCATTGACTAACGGGACTGGCACCTTGCCGTCGACCTTGACGATCTTCAGGCCGTTGATTTTGTAAGCGCCACGCCACAGTGCCAGATCCACATCGGTGATCTGGCCGCGATAGTCGCCCATGTCCGCCAGTTTGCCGTTCAGGTAGTCACGCACCAGGTAGGGCAGGGCGATGTGCAGTGCGATCAGCAGCACGACAATCGTGGCGAGAGTCCATAACGGCCAGCTATAACGACGCTTCATGGCGACATTTCCTAAACGATATAAAACGATGGACTGTCATGCGCCGCAGACGTTCGACCCGACTGGACTGTGATGGGTAACAGGCATACCTTTGAGCGCTGAATTCAATGCTGCATAAGGACCCAGCCATGAGCCGTATTTACGCTGACAACGCCCATTCCATCGGCAACACGCCGCTGGTGCAGATCAATCGCATTGCGCCGCGTGGGGTGACCATCCTGGCCAAGATCGAGGGGCGCAACCCCGGTTATTCGGTCAAGTGCCGGATCGGTGCCAACATGATCTGGGACGCCGAAAGCAGCGGCAAACTCAAGCCGGGCATGACCATCGTCGAGCCGACTTCGGGTAATACGGGCATTGGCCTGGCCTTCGTGGCGGCCGCTCGTGGTTACAAATTGATGCTGACCATGCCGGCATCGATGAGCATTGAGCGTCGCAAAGTCCTCAAGGCCCTTGGCGCCGAACTGGTGTTGACCGAGCCCGCCAAGGGCATGAAAGGCGCCATTGAAAAAGCGGCAGAAATTGTTGCCAGTGATTGCGGCAAATACTTCATGCCGGCGCAGTTCGATAACCCGGCCAACCCGGCTATCCACGAAAAAACCACGGGGCCGGAAATCTGGAATGACACCGACGGTGCGGTCGATGTGCTGGTGGCCGGGGTCGGTACCGGCGGAACCATCACCGGTGTTTCGCGGTATATCAAGAATACCCAACGCAAACCGATTCTATCGGTGGCCGTGGAGCCTATGGCATCGCCGGTGATCACCCAGGCGCTGGCCGGCGAAGAGATCAAGCCGAGCCCGCACAAGATTCAGGGTATCGGTGCCGGGTTCGTGCCGAAAAACCTCGATTTGACGATGGTTGACCGGGTCGAGCAAGTCACCGACGAAGCGTCGAAAGCCATGGCGCTGCGTCTGATGCAGGAAGAAGGCATCCTGTGCGGCATTTCCTGCGGTGCGGCGATGGCCGTGGCCGTGCGATTGGCCGAGACCCCCGAGATGCAGGGCAAGACCATCGTGGTGATTTTGCCGGACTCGGGTGAGCGTTATCTGTCGAGCATGCTGTTCAGTGATCTGTTCACTGAGCAGGAGAACCAGCAGTAAGCGGATTGATTCAGATCAGCCAGGATTCAAGGGCGTTATGTTATTGAAGGCTTTGTTGCGCAAGGCTTGACACTGAATCTTGGGTTGGATGGGTTTTTCCCTTGGCCAGTAGTGTTTATCATGGCCGGCTGCCATGCCGGGTACGAGGCATGGCGTAGCGTTGTCTTTTTCCTGGGAGTTGTTGATGACCTTTTCGTTTACCGCCAAGGCTTTGGTGTTGCTGCTGTTTGTGGGCAGTACGCTCTATGTGCATTTGCGCGGCAAGGCGCGTTTGCCGGTACTGCGTCAGTTCGTCAACCACTCGGCGCTGTTCGCCCCGTATAACGCCCTGATGTACCTGTTCTCCGGCGTGCCGTCCAAGCCCTATCTGGATCGCAGCAAATTCCCGGAACTGGATGTGCTGCGCGATAACTGGGAAACCATCCGCGACGAGGCCATGCACCTGTTTGACGAGGGCTACATTCGCGCTGCCGAGAAGAACAACGACGCCGGTTTTGGCTCGTTCTTCAAGAAGGGCTGGAAGCGTTTCTACCTCAAGTGGTACGACAAACCGCTGCCATCTGCCGAAACCCTGTGCCCGAAAACCGTGGCGTTGGTCAGTGCCATCCCCAACGTCAAAGGCGCCATGTTTGCGCTGCTGCCGGGGGGCAGCCATCTGAACCCGCACCGCGACCCGTTTGCCGGTTCGCTGCGTTATCACCTCGGCTTGTCGACACCGAACTCCGACGATTGCCGGATTTTCGTCGACGGTCAGGTCTACGCATGGCGTGACGGTGAAGACGTGATGTTCGACGAGACCTACGTGCACTGGGTCAAGAACGAAACCGACAAGACCCGCGTGATCCTGTTCTGCGACATCGAGCGACCGTTGAGCAATCGCCTGATGACCCGCATCAACCGCTTTATCAGTGGCTGGCTGGGCCGTGCGACTGCGCCGCAGAACCTCGACGACGAACGCGTTGGCGGCATCAACCAGGCTTACGCCTGGAGCAAGAACTTCAGCGACAGGTTCAGCGGTGTGGTCAAGCAGTGGAAGCGCCGCAATCCGAAAGCCTACCGCGTGATGCGCCCGATCCTGGCGGTGGTGGTGTTGACGTTACTCGGGTATTGGCTGTTTGGTTGAGGCCGAACCCGAAACGAAGAACCGCTCCTTGTGAGCGGTTTTTTTTATCTCGGAATACAGGCAAACAGGACAGTCGGCAAGGAGGCTTGGTTCGTCTTCGATACTCGTCGATATGGCTTGCGAGCCATGTCTGGCCGAAGCAATGCCCTTGAATCTGTCGCTACCGACACGCAGCCAAAATCATTGCAATCCATGTCCCGCGCTGGTTATAGTCGGCCATCGTGAGCCCAACGACTCACCCAGCCACCCTCAAACAAAGATCTGCCCAAATGCCTGCATCCCTCATCAACGCGGTAGTCGATTCAGCGCTCAACGCTGGCGTCGTGCCGTGCGGGAATCAGCAGACCAAGCAGATCAGTCATTACCCTCCACCTGTCAGTAGCACGCCGGTGTGCGCAGTCGTAGCACCGCCGGGCGTTGGCGTTTCGGGCTGATCAGCATTCTCTGCTGACCCTTGCGCCCGCCAGAAAACTACTGAATTTCAGCCTCGGCTGAGTTGGCTATTTGCCTGACTACAGGTGGTATTCATGTTTGTCCTTTCGAAAAAAACCGCGCTTGCGGCGATGTCCACGAGCCTGTTCGTGTTGTTGTGGAGCAGCGGCGCGATCTTCTCCAAATGGGGCCTGGCCCACGCTTCACCGTTTGCGTTCCTGCTGATTCGCTTTGCCATTGCTTTGGGCGGGTTGGTGCTGCTGATTCCGTTGCTCAAGCTGAAACGGCCCAAGGGTGGCAGGCCGATGCTGTTTGCGATTGCCACAGGCGTGGTGTTGCTGGGGGCTTATCAGATTTTCTATCTGCTGGCCTTGAACACCAAAGTAACCCCGGGCGTGATGGCAACCATCATGGGCGTGCAGCCGATTCTCACCGTTGTCTTGATGGAGCGGCAGCGCTCGGCAAGCCGGCTGTTCGGTCTGGCGCTGGGGTTGGCCGGTCTGATAATGGTGGTTTATCAGGGGATGGGTTTGGCCGGGATGTCCTGGGCGGGAATGCTGTTTGGCCTGCTGGCGCTGGCGAGCATGACCCTGGGTTCGATCATGCAGAAACGCATCACCGACAACCCCCTGGGCACATTGCCGGTGCAGTACCTGGCCGGGCTGTTGTTGTGTGGGGTTTTCGTGCCGTTCCAGCCGTTTCATTTTGAACACAGCGCAGGTTTTATCGTGCCGGTGTTGTGGATGGGCCTGGTGGTGTCGGTGCTGGCGACACTGTTGCTGTATCGCCTGATCGCCCGGGGCAATCTGGTGAATGTCACCAGTTTGTTCTACCTGGTACCGGCAGTGACGGCGGTGATGGATTATTTGATCTTCGGCAATCGCCTGGCCGCGCTGAGTGTGCTGGGGATGCTGTTGATCATCGTTGGCCTGGCGTTTGTGTTCCGTAAAACCGCATAAAACCTTGCGTAAAAAAAGGCCCGGGAGATGATGCCCGGGCCTTTTTGCATCTGCTGAATTACTGCGCGGCGGCTCGGGCAGATTTGACCACCGCCGGCTTTAGCACCAACCACAACGCCAGTGCAATCAACACCCCGCCATAGATGTGCGCCATCGACAGCGGCTCATCGAGAAACAACGCGCCCCACAACACGCCGAACGGCGGGATCATGAAGGTCACGGTCATCGACTTGACCGGGCCGATGGAACTCAGCAGACGGAAGTAAATGATGTAGGCAAATGCGGTGCAGCCCAGGCCCAGGCCCAGCAGCGACAGCCACACGCTCCAGCCGCCCCAATTTGCCGGTGGTGCGGTGATCACGCTGTAGCCGAACAGTGGCAGCAGGAACAGCGTCGCGCCGAGCATGCTGCCCAGGGCCGAGAGGCGACTGTCCAGTCCACCTGCCTGATCCAGCCAGCGTCGCGCGAGAAATCCTGCAAAACCGTAACACGTGGTCGCGAGCAGGCAGGCAATGGCGCCCATCAGCAATTGCAGGTCAAACGCCACGGGGCCGGCACGGGTCAGCACGCCGACGCCGAACAGTCCGAGGAATACCCCGCCAAGTTTGGCCACGGTGAGTTTTTCACTGAAGAACAGTCCGCCGATCAGCACGCCCATCAAGGGGGTGGTGGCGTTGAAAATCGCTGAATAGCCGGCCGGCAATACTTGGGCCGCGACCGAATACAGGGTGGCCGGGATGCCCGAGTTGATCACGCCCAGCAGCATCACGGTTTTCAGTTTGCCTTTGAAATCCCAGCGCACGCGCATCAACCCCAGGATCACCACCAGACCGACAGCGGCAATCGATACCCGCAAGAACCCGGTCGGCACCGTACCGACCACTGGCGCGATGATGCGCATGAACAGGAAGCTCGCGCCCCAGATAGCAGCGAGCGACAGCATGCGGAAAATATCGACGGGGCTCACGGTGACACTCCTTCCTTTATCGGGACGAGAGTGTTGCCGAGCGCCCTGACGATGGCAACCGCTATTGGGGCATTTAACTTTGGTCCGACCGGTTCAATGTTGACGCCGGCAACGAATAATTCCTGTCATGTGCAACCACGACGCGGTTTTGGCACAAATTGCACTTCACCTGCGGCCGGTTCCGTGGCTAAGCTCAGGCATTCCGAATGCACGCAGAGGTCTCATCTATGCCGCAGCAATGGCCAGCCCCCGACATCGCCCGCATGATCCTCGATGGCTTTGACGATTACCGCGAGCATTTCCGTCGGATCACTGACGGCGCCCGGGAGCGCTTCGAGCAGGCGCGCTGGCAGGAGATCCAGACGGCCTCGGCGGCGCGGATCAACCTCTACGAAGACAAGGTCGGCGAAACCATCGCCCGGCTGCGTGAACATTTCGACGACGAAGCACTGATGGACGTCAATGGCTGGCCACTGGTGAAAAGCGCCTACATCCGCGTCATCGATTTGCGCTTCGACGATGAGCTGTCCGAGACCTGGTACAACTCGATTTTCTGCGGGCTGTTCAGCCATGACCTGATCAGCGACGGCTGCATGTTCATCCACACCACCCGGCCGAGCCTGCGCCGAGCACGCGCCGCGCAAACCCGCACCTACAAGCCGCAAGGTCAGTTGTCCGGGATGCTGGCGAGTATCTTTGCCGACTACCGTTTCGGTGAGGATTACGCCGATTTGCCCGGTGACCTGCACCGCCTCGAAGCGCAATTGCGCGAGAACCTGCCGGACTGGGTCTGCAAGGATCCGGAACTGAGCGTCGAACTGTTTTCTTCGGTTCTGTATCGCAACAAGGGCGCGTATCTGGTCGGGCGCATCTACACCCGCGACGAGCAATGGCCGCTGGTGATTCCGCTGCTGCACCGCGAAGGGCGCGGGATTCAGATCGATGCGCTGATCACCGATGAAGCCGATGTGTCGATCATCTTCTCCTTCACCCGTTCGTATTTCATGGTCGACGTACCGGTGCCGGCGGAGTTCATCGGCTTTCTGCGGCGCATTTTGCCGGGCAAGCACATCGCCGAGTTGTACACCTCGATCGGTTTCTACAAGCACGGCAAGTCCGAGTTCTATCGCGCGCTGATCAATCACCTGGCCAGCACCGACGATCAGTTCATCATGGCCCCGGGTGTGCGCGGCATGGTGATGAGCGTCTTCACGCTGCCGGGTTTCAACACCGTGTTCAAAATCATCAAGGACCGTTTCTCACCGTCGAAAAACGTCGACCGCGCCACGGTCATCGAGAAATACCGCTTGGTGAAAAGTGTCGACCGGGTTGGGCGCATGGCCGATACCCAGGAGTTTGCCGATTTTCGTTTTCCGCTGAGCAAGTTCGACCCCGCGTGCCTTGAAGAATTGCTGGAAGTGGCGCCGTCCACGGTGTCGGTGGAAGGCGATACTGTGCTGATCCGCCACTGCTGGACTGAACGGCGCATGACCCCGCTCAACCTGTACCTGGAGAACGCCAACGAAGCGCAGGTGCGTGAGGCACTGGAGGATTACGGCTTGGCGATCAAGCAATTGGCGGCGGCGAATATCTTTCCCGGCGACATGCTGCTCAAGAACTTCGGCGTCACCCGTCACGGGCGGGTGGTGTTCTATGACTACGACGAAATCTGCTTCCTGACCGAAGCCAACTTCCGCCACATCCCGACACCGCGCACGCCAGAGGATGAAATGGCTTCAGAGCCGTGGTACTCGATCGGGCCGCTGGATGTGTTTCCCGAAGAGTTTCCGCCGTTCCTGTTCGCCGATGCCGGTCAACGCAAATTGTTTGATCAGTTGCATGGCGAGCTGTACAACGCCGATTACTGGAAGAGCCTGCAGGAGGCGATTCGGGCAGGGAAGGTCATCGACGTCTTCCCGTACCGGCGCAAGGGCCTGGATAACGAATAACAGCAGCGACGAGCGGCAAGTGACAAGCTTCAGGCCAGCAGTTGATTCAACTTGCGGCGTGTAGCTTGCCGCTTGTAGCTGCTTTTCTGCGACAATCGCCACCCTGCGCCACTAGACGACTGAATTGCGTACCCGATGACCGAAGAATCGCCCTCCATCGACAAACTGCTGAAAAACCTCGACCACGCCATGCTCGCCGACCGCCACCGGCTGCGGCGGCAGTTGCTTGAGCTGCGCAAAAAGCCAGACGAGGCCAAGCTGGCCCAGTGGGTGGCGCGCATGCAGGCGTCCTGTGATCAGGTGCTGGCGCGCAAGGCCAGCCTGCCGGTGATTCGTTACGACGACAGCCTGCCGATTGCGGCCAAGCGTGACGAGATCAAAAAGGCGCTGGAAAAGCATCAGGTGCTGATCATCGCGGGCGAAACCGGCTCGGGCAAAACCACGCAGTTGCCAAAAATCTGTCTGGAAATCGGTCGCGGCCAACACGGTTTGATCGGCCACACCCAGCCACGGCGGATCGCTGCCCGCAGTGTTGCCAGTCGCGTCGCAGAAGAACTCGCGACGCCGCTCGGGTCGCTGGTGGGCTACCAGGTACGCTTCGAAGATCAGAGCGATTCCAACACCCTGATCAAACTGATGACCGACGGCATCCTGCTGGCGGAAACCCAGAACGACCGCTATCTGGAACGCTACGACACGATCATTGTCGACGAAGCTCACGAACGCAGCCTCAACATCGACTTCCTGCTCGGTTACCTGAAAACCCTGCTGCCGCGCCGTCCCGACCTGAAGGTCATCATCACCTCGGCCACCATAGACCTGGAGCGTTTCTCCAAGCATTTCGATGACGCACCAATTGTCGAGGTCTCCGGCCGCACCTTCCCGGTGGACACCTGGTATCGCCCATTGACCCTGGAGCAGGACGAGGAGGGCAACCGCGTTGAGGACGACCTGACCGTCGATCAGGCAATCCTCGCCACCCTCGACGAAATTGCCGCCTACGAGCGCAGCGAACGTCGCAGCCCAGGCGACGTGCTGGTGTTCCTGCCCGGTGAGCGCGAAATTCGCGATGCCGCCGACATGCTGCGCAAGGCCCAACTCAAACACACCGAGATTCTGCCGCTGTACGCGCGCCTGTCGCCGGCCGAGCAGCAGCGGATTTTCCAGTCACACCCCGGCCGTCGCGTCGTGCTGGCGACCAACGTCGCTGAAACCTCGCTGACCGTGCCGGGCATCCGCTACGTGATCGACAGCGGCACTGCGCGCATCAGCCGCTACAGCTACCGCGCCAAGGTTCAGCGTTTGCCGATCGAAGCGATTTCCCAGGCCAGCGCCAACCAGCGTAAGGGCCGCTGCGGCCGGGTCGAGCCGGGCATTTGCATACGTTTGTACAGCGAAGAAGATTTCCTCGGTCGCCCGGAATTCACTGACCCGGAGATTCTGCGCACCAACCTCGCGGCGGTGATCTTGCAGATGCTGCATCTGCGCCTCGGCGAAATCACTGCGTTCCCGTTCATCGAGCCGCCGGACGGCAAGGCGATCAGCGACGGTTTCAACCTGCTGCAAGAACTCTCGGCGGTGGATCGCAACAGTCAGTTGACCCCGCTCGGCCGTCAGTTGGCGCGCCTGCCAGTCGACCCGCGCATGGGCCGCATGCTGCTTGAAGCGGCGAAACTGGGCAGCTTGCAGGAAGTGCTGATCGTCGCCAGTGCCATGTCGATTCAGGACCCGCGCGAGCGTCCGCCGGAGCGCCAGCAAGCGGCGGATCAGGCTCACGCGCAATGGAAGGATGTCGATTCCGACTTCGCCGGCCTGGTCAATCTGTGGCGTGGTTTTGAAGAACAGCGCCAGGCGCTGACCGCCAGCCCGTTGCGCAATTGGTGCCGCAAGAACTTCCTCAACTATTTACGTCTGCGCGAGTGGCGTGATTCCCATCGCCAGTTGAGCCTGATCTGCCGCGACATGCAGTTGAGCCTCAATAAAGAACCAGCCGATTACCCGAAACTGCACAAAGCGGTGCTCGTCGGTTTGCTCAGCCAGATCGGCCAGAAAACCGAGGACGGCGATTACCTCGGCGCCCGTCAGCGACGTTTCTGGATTCACCCGTCGTCGGGCATCGGCAAGAAGCGTCCGCAATGGCTGATGACCGCCGAACTGGTAGAGACCACCAAGCTCTATGCGCGCATGGTCGCCAAGATCGACGCCGACTGGATCGAGCCGCTGGCCGGGCATCTGATCAAGAAAAATCACTTCGAACCGCACTGGGAGAAGAAGCGCGGCCAGGTCGTGGCCTTCGAGCAGATCACCCTGTTCGGGCTGATTGTGGTCGGGCGCCGACCGGTTCATTACGGCCCGGTTGACCCCGTGGTTTCGCGTGAGCTGTTTATCCGCGAAGGTCTGGTGCGGGGCGAGATTCAGTCCAGAGCCAAGTGCCTGAGCGCCAACAAACAACTGCTCGAACAGCTCGATGAACTGGAAGCCAAGGCCCGTCGCCGCGACATTCTGGCCGACGAAGAAACCCTGTACGCCTTCTACGATGCGCGGCTGCCGGCGGAGATTCACCAGAGCGCGACGTTCGACAGTTGGTACCGGATCAACAGCCAGAAAGACCCGCAACTGCTGATCATGCGCGAAGAAGACGTGCTGGCCCGCGAGGCCAGTGAAGTCACCGCGCTGCATTACCCCGATACCTTGCACATCGGTGATCTGGAACTGACGCTCAGTTATCACTTCGAACCCAATCACCCCCGTGACGGCGTGACCCTGCGGGTGCCGGCGCCGTTGCTGCCGATGCTGCCGCCGGAGCGTCTGGAATGGCTGGTGCCGGGGCTGATCGAGGCCAAGTGCATCGCTCTGGTGCGCAATCTGCCCAAAGCGTTGCGCAAGAACTTCGTGCCGGTGCCGGACTTCATCAAGGCTGCGCTGCAACGCATGACCTTCGCCGAGGGCTCGCTGCCCCAGGCGTTGGGGCGCGAGTTGTTGCGCATGACCGGTGCGCGGGTCAGCGATGAGGCGTGGGCGGAAGCGGCGCAGCAGGTCGAAGGGCATCTGCGCATGAACCTGGAAATCGTCGACGGCCAAGGCAAATTCCTTGGCGAAGGACGGGATCTGGCCGAACTGACTGCGCGTTTCGCCGAAGCCAGTCAGGCCGCACTGGCCGTGCCGCAGAGTGCCAAGAGTCAGCAGCCGGTGGAGGCGAAAGTCTTCGCGCCGGTGGCAGCAAAAACTCAGCAGAAAATTGCCGGGCTGTCGATGACGGTCTACCCGGCGCTGGTGGAAGAGGGCGGCACGGTCAAGGAAGGGCGGTTCTCGACCCCGGCCGAAGCCGAGTTCCAGCATCGTCGTGCGTTGCAGCGCTTGCTCATGCAGCAACTGGCCGAACCGGCCAAATTCCTGCGCGGCAAATTGCCGGGGCAGACCGAACTGGGCTTGCTCTACCGTGAACTGGGCCGGGTCGATGCGCTGGTCGAAGACATTCTGCTGGCCAGTCTCGACAGTTGCATTCTCGACGGCGAAGACCCGTTGCCGCGTGACGGTGCAGGGTTGGCGGCGCTGGCCGAACGCAAGCGTGGCAGTTGGACCGAACACGCCGAGCGCGTGGCGCGGCTGACGCTGGAGATTCTGAAGATCTGGCATGGCCTGCAAAAGCGCTTCAAGGGCAAGATCGATCTGGCCCAAGCCGTGGCGTTGAATGACATCAAGCAACAGATCAGTCATCTGGTTTACCCGGGGTTCGTGCGGGAAACGCCGATGCAATGGCTCAAGGAGCTGCCGCGTTATCTGAAAGCGGTCGAGCAGCGTTTTGAAAAACTGGGCGCGCAACTGCAGAAGGATCGGGTCTGGAGCGGTGATCTGGCCGGTTTGTGGGCCCAATACCAGGCCCGCGCCGCCAAGCATGCCCAGGAAGGCAAACGCGATCCACAGCTTGAGTTGTATCGCTGGTGGCTGGAGGAATATCGGGTTTCGCTGTTCGCCCAGCAGTTGGGAACGAAAGTGCCGATTTCCGATAAGCGCCTGAATAAACAATGGACCCAGGTCGAACCCTAGATCTATCGACGTGCACAATCCCCCTGTGGGAGCGGGCTTGCTCGTGAAGGCGTAGTGTCAGATAACTGATTCGGTGACTGACACACCGCCTTCGCGAGCAAGCCCCCCGCCTTGGGATTTGCGTTGTGCTTGAGAAAGGGGCCAAAACCTTGGGTTTATGGCAAACTTCGCGACCATAAATGCCTGTTTCGCGACCCAGAGCCTTCGGCGTGGTCACGCAACGGAATAAAACGATGCCAGGTTTGCGTCCCCCGGATGGGAATAGACCCTTTGTGTGTTGGTACGACGGTTCCAGCACTTTCTGCCTGAACAGATTAGAGAAACGACCATGCATAATGTCGTCATCAGCGGCACCGGCCTGTACACCCCGGCCAACAGCATCTCCAACGAAGAGCTGGTGCAGTCTTTCAATACCTACGTTGCGCAATTCAACGCGGACAACGCAGACGCCATCGCCAGCGGCGACATCCAGGCCCTGACGGAATCCAGCGCCGCCTTCATCGAAAAAGCCTCGGGCATCAAGAGCCGCTTTGTCATGGACAAAGAAGGCATTCTTGATCCGCAGCGCATGGCCCCGCGTCTGCCGGAGCGTTCCAACGAGGAATGGTCGGTACTTTGCCAAATGGCCATCGGTGCTGCCGAACAAGCCTTGCAACGCGCCGGCAAAACCGCCGCTGACATCGACGGCGTGATCGTCGCCTGCTCCAACTTGCAGCGTGCTTACCCGGCCATCGCCATCGAAGTCCAGGAAGCCCTGGGCATTCAGGGGTTCGGTTTCGACATGAACGTGGCCTGTTCCTCGGCCACCTTCGGCATTCAGGCAGCCGCCAACAGCGTGCAACTGGGCCAGGCCCGGGCGATCCTGATGGTCAACCCGGAAGTCTGCACCGGTCACCTGAACTTCCGTGACCGCGACAGCCACTTCATCTTCGGCGACGCCGCCACGGCCGTGATCATCGAGCGCGCCGATCTGGCTACGTCCAAATACCAGTTCGACGTGGTCAGCACCAAACTGCTGACCAAGTTCTCCAACAACATCCGCAACAACTTCGGCTTTCTCAACCGCGCAGCGCAAGAGGGCGTCGGTACTCGCGACAAGCTGTTCGTGCAGGAAGGCCGCAAGGTGTTCAAGGATGTTTGCCCGATGGTGGCTGAACTGGTCGGTGCGCATCTGGAAGAGAACCAGCTCAATGTCGGCGATGTGAAGCGTTTCTGGCTGCACCAGGCCAACCTCAGCATGAACCATCTGATCGTACGCAAACTGCTGGGCCGCGAGGCCACCGAAGAGGAAGCCCCGGTGATCCTCGACACTTACGCCAACACCAGCTCTGCCGGTTCCGTGATTGCTTTCCACAAGTATCAGGATGATCTGGCTGCCGGTTCGCTGGCGGTATTGAGTTCGTTCGGTGCGGGTTACTCGATCGGTAGCGTGATTCTGCGCAAGCGTTGAAAGTGGTTTAATTTCCGCTTAATCACGCTGACCTTTCCTACATCCGAATCGGTTGAAACGCTGTAGTTTTCGGAAATGGCGGCAGGAGACGCTTCAGGCGAATCCTGCCGCTATCATTTTCGAAGTCGGAACAAGGGGATTGATGGATGGCGGTTGACGACACCCAACTGCTCGCGCGTTTGCTGGCAGGCGAGCAACAGGCTTTCAAGGAACTGGTCACGACTTATCAAAGCGCCATGCGCGCCGTCGCTTATGCGATTGTCGGCCAGCGTCACGTCGAAGAAGTGGTGCAAGATGCATGGCTGTCGGTAGTGCGCCATATCGGCAGTTTCGAAGGCCGCTCCAGTCTCAAGACCTGGTTGCTGACCATCACCGCCAACTCGGCCAAGAGTCGCTACAAGCAGAATCGCCGCGAAGTGTTGATGGATGACCTGCCGTCACCCCACGGCACCATTGATGATGACCGCTTTTCCCCCGGCGATGGCCACTGGCTGATCGCACCGTTCGCCTGGCACCAGGACACGCCTGAAGCGCTGCTCACTGAAAGCGAGTTGCGTGAGTGCCTCGAACACACACTGCTCAACCTGTCGGAACTGCAAAGCAGCGTTTTGTTGTTGCGCGAACGCCAGGGCCTTGAGCTCGAAGAGATCTGTAATCTTCTGGAGATATCGCTCTCCAATGTCCGTGTGCTGCTGCATCGTGCGCGGCTGAAAGTCTTCGCGACAGTGGAGCATTTTGAGGAGACCGGGGAATGCTGACCTGTAAGGAACAAGTAGCGCGCTCCAGCGATTATCTCGATGGCCAGCTGAGCTTTCGCGAAAAACTGATGGTGCGTCATCACCTGATGTTCTGCCCCAATTGCCGGCGCTTTATACGCCAGATGCGATTGATGCAGGCGACGCTGAAGGCGATGCCGGAGAAACCTGAAGAGGGTGTGGATGCGTTGGCCGAGCGGCTGGCGGCGCGGCGCCGGGAAGACAGCCCCTAGGGGGAGAAGCAGACTGGCGCGCCTGCGGCACACGGATGATGGGGATCGCCGTAGCCGCGCCAGACTGTTGAAGCATCTCAAGCGCTGCACCCGGATGAGAAGCGCATCGCCTGAGATCTGTTGCTCTGGTGCTTAGAACTTCGCTTCTGCGTCCAGTTGCAGAATGTTGGTGTCGGCGTCGCGCTGAGTGCGGCTGGAGTAGTCAGCCTTGGTCAGGAAGTACGTGGCGCCGAGGGCGAAATTCTTGTCGATGTCGTAACCGACTTTGAACTTGTGCCCACGCGAACCGGTGGTGCCATTGGCGAAGTCGGAATCAGTGAAGGCGCCGACCACAGCATTGCGTTGCACGTCACGATAGTTGTAGTCGAGGTTCAGACCGAAGACTTTCGACTTGGCGCCGAGCAACCAGGCGGTGTCCTGATCGGTCACGGCATCGTTGTTCTTCACATACTGACCGTAGAACGACAGCGGCATTGGCAGACCGCCGATGTCGATCTGGCTGAAACCCTCGTACAGACGGAATTCGTTGTTGGCCGAGTTGCCATTGACGGCCAGTGCGCACGGTGTGGAAGAGCCCGTGCAACGGCTGTCCTGATCGTTCTGGTAGGCGTAGACGCTGCCGCCAACGGTCAGCTTCAGGTTGTCGGTGATGGCGATGCGGCTACCCAACTGGCCGGAGGTCAGGCGCAGGTCGTGACGGAATTGCACGCCTTCGCCGTCGACGTTGTCCTTGAGGTTGTAGTTGCCCAGGCTGCCGAACAGTTCGGCACTGCTGCCCAGTGGGTACTTGTAAGTGACGGCCAGACCTTCCGGGTTGATGTCGCCGTCCCAGATCACGTCGCCCATGCTCACCCACGGTTGCAGCATCTTGCCGCCGATCACATGCAGGTTCTTGATCGCATCAGGGTGGTAGTCGATGTAGCCCAGGTCCAGCCAGATCTGCTTCTTGTCGAAGTAGTTGTCCAGGTCCTGGTTGGTCGAACGAGCATCGTCGCCGCCGCCGGTGGCGATACGGATGCCAGTGTCCACTTGCGGGTTGATCTCGGTGTAGGCACCCAGACGTGCACGGATGCGCTGACGATCCTTTTCGCGGCCGCCGTTGTTGGCTTCGCCGTCGATCTTGACGGTCTCCTGGCGGATGCGCACGTCACCCTTGAACTGGGTCTTGGCAGCCCAGGCCAGTTTCTGGTCGAAGACGCTTTGTTCGTTGGTCTTCTTCGCGACAGCCGCGACTTGTTCTTTGGTCTCTTGCTGCGCCTGCTGGGCGATTTGCTGAGCCTTCTGATCCTTGGCCAGTTCAGTTTGCAGTTCTACATACTGCGCCTGGGAAATCGAACCGTTAGCCTTGAGCATGTCGAGCAGTTTGGCGTCGACTGCAGCACTGGCCGGAACGCTCATGGCCAGTAACAGGCCACCGCACAGGGCCGCCGCAGTTTTCGTGGAAGCAAGACGCATAGCAATCTCCGAAGATGAGTGGGATGGCTGAACCATCCTGGGCACAACCGACGGTTGAAGGTCGGAAAACAGTGTCCGGGTAGAACCCGGCGCTCTAAAAACAGGCGCCAGTATCGCGATGGTTTATGACAGGGCAGTGGCACGGTGATGGCAGGTTGATGACGGTACGCGTTGGTCGTGAACCATTGATCTAGAGCGCTGTCGCCCGATGACGGGTGTGCAATGCGGCGCAATCGGCGATACTCGCCGAGCGCTGAAACCCCGAAGTGGAGAGCTCTTTGATGCCGTTGCACTGCCTGCAGAACCTGTCAGAAATCGCCCCGGCCACTTGGGATGAATTGGTGCCGGACAATCAGCCGTTTCTGCGTCATGCTTTTCTCAGTGCGCTGGAGGACAGCGGCAGCGTCGGCCCTCACACCGGTTGGCAGCCGGAGCATTTACTGCACATCGAAGATGGTCGGCTGATCGCCGCCTTGCCGGGTTACCGCAAGTGGCACTCCTACGGCGAGTATGTGTTCGACCATGGCTGGGCCGATGCCTGCGCCCGAGCCGGAATCGATTACTACCCCAAACTGTTGACGGCTGTGCCGTTCAGTCCAGTCAGCGGCCCTCGGTTGCTGGCGGCCAAGGTCGAAGACGGTTTTGAGCTGCTCAAGAGCCTGCCCGGTTATCTGGAAATCGAAGGGCTGTCCGGCGCGCACATCAATTTCACCGATCCGTTCACCGACGCCGCCATGGCCGAGCAGCCGGGCTGGTTGCAGCGCATCGGCTGTCAGTATCACTGGCACAATCGAGGCTATCGCGACTTTCAGGATTTTCTCGACGTGCTCAGTTCGCGCAAGCGCAAACAGATGCGCAAGGAGCGCGAGCAGGTGGCGGGGCAGGGCTTCGAATTTGAATGGCTACAAGGGCGAGAGCTAAACGAATCGCAGTGGGATTTCGTCTACGCCTGCTATGCCAATACCTACGCCGTGCGTCGGCAGACACCGTATCTGACGCGAGAGTTTTTCAGTTTGCTGGCCGCGCGCATGCCCGAATCGATCCGCGTGGTGCTGGCCAGGCAGGGCTCACGGCCGGTGGCCATGGCCTTCAGTCTGGTTGGCGGTGACAGTTTTTACGGGCGCTATTGGGGATGCCTTGCCGAATTTGATCGGCTGCACTTTGAAACCTGTTTTTATCAGGGCATGGACTACGCGATTGCCCAGGGCTATCAGCGTTTCGATGCCGGTGCTCAGGGCGAGCACAAACTGATTCGTGGCTTCGAACCGGTGATCACTCACTCGTGGCATTACCTGCGGCATCCGGGTCTGAAAGCGGCGGTAAAAGACTTCCTGCAGCAGGAACGCGCCGGTGTCCTGGCCTACGCCGAAGAAGCGAGAGCAGCCTTGCCCTACCGCCAAACCTAAATCTCCAATGTGGGGCTTGCTCGCGAAGGCGGTGTGTCAGTACAGCAAATATTGCCTGACACCACGCCTTCGCGAGCAAGCCCGCTCCCACATTTGGTTTTGTGTTGGGCTCAGGTTTTTTCGTTACCCAACCAGAGATAAATCACTCCACCGGCCACCGCACCCGACAGCGGCGCCACCCAGAACATCCACAACTGCGCGATGGCCCAGCCGCCGACCATCAGCGCCGGCCCGGTACTGCGCGCCGGGTTCACCGAGGTATCGGTCACCGGAATCGAGATCAGGTGGATCAACGTCAGCGCCAGACCTATGGCAATCGGTGCGAGGCCCGGCGGTGCACGTTTATCGGTGGCGCCCAGAATGATGATCACAAACATCGCAGTCATCACCCGTTCGGTGACAAACCCGGCCGCCATCGAATACTGACCGGGCGAATGCTCGCCGTAACCGTTGGAGGCGAGGCCGGCGGCAATGTCGAAACCCTCACTCCCACATTGCAATTGTATTGACCCAATGATCAATCGATCCCGACAAATCCGCCGGTCTGGTGCGCCCATAACCGCGAATACAGTCCGCCATGGGCCAGCAGTTCGGCGTGGGTGCCGCTCTCGGCGATCTTGCCGTTTTCCAGCACCACCAGGCGATCCATGCGCGCGATAGTCGAGAGGCGGTGAGCAATGGCGATCACTGTTTTGCCCTGCATCAGGGTTTCCAGGCTTTCCTGAATCGCCGCTTCGACTTCCGAGTCCAGGGCCGAGGTTGCTTCGTCCATGATCAGAATCGGCGCGTCCTTGAGCAGCACGCGGGCAATCGCGATGCGCTGACGTTGACCGCCCGACAGCTTCACCCCGCGCTCGCCGACATGCGCGTCGAAGCCGGTGCGGCCTTCAGCGTCCGACAGCAACGGAATGAACTCATCGGCACGGGCCTTGTGCGCGGCATCCCAAAGCTGTGCGTCAGTCGCGTCAGGCTTGCCATACAGCAAGTTGTCGCGGATTGAACGGTGCAGCAGCGACGTGTCTTGAGTGATCATACCGATCCGCTCACGCAGGCTTTCCTGGCTGACGTCGGCGATGTTCTGGTCGTCGATCAGGATGCGCCCGCCCTCGACGTCATAGAGGCGCAGCAGCAGGTTGACCAAGGTTGATTTACCGGCGCCGGACGGCCCGATCAGACCGATTTTTTCACCCGGTTTGATGGTCAGGTTGAGGTCGCCGATGATGCCTTTCTTCTTGCCGTAGTGAAAATCGACATGCTCGAAACACACCTCGCCATTGGCCACGGCCAGCGGTTTGGCGTGTTCGTGATCGGTGACGCTGACCGGCTGCGAGATGGTCCGCAGACCGTCCTGGACCATGCCGATGTTTTCGAAGATGCCCGTGACCACCCACATGATCCAGCCGGACATGTTGACGATGCGGATCACCAGACCGGTGGCCAGGGCAATCGCGCCGACGGTGATCAGCGATTGCGTCCACAGCCACAGGGCCAGCGCGGTTGTGCCGACGATCAGCAAGCCGTTCATGGCGGTGATCGCCACGTCCATGCTGGTGACCACGCGGCCGGCCATTTGCGCTTTGACGGTTTGTTCTTCGATCGCTTCCCTGGCGTAGTGCTGTTCGAAATGAGTGTGAGCGAACAGCTTGAGCGTGGCGATATTGGTGTAGCCGTCGACGATTCGGCCCATCAGTTTCGAACGTGCGTCGGAGGCTTCCACCGAGCGGTCCTTGACCCGCGGCACGAAGTAACAGAGTGCGCCGATGTAGGCGACGATCCACGTCAGCAACGGGACCATCAGGCGCCAGTCGGCTTCGGCGAACAGCACCAGCGCGCTGATCGCGTAGATCACCACATGCCACAGTGCATCCACCGCTTGCACTGCTGAATCACGCAGCGAGTTGCCGGTCTGCATGATGCGCTGGGCAATGCGCCCGGCGAAGTCGTTCTGGAAGAAGTTCAGGCTCTGCTTGAGCACGTAGCTGTGGTTCTGCCAGCGGATCATGCTGGTCATGCCGGGGCTTAACGTCTGGTGCACCAGCAGGTCGTGCAGGCCGAAGAAAATCGGTCTGAGCACAAGCGCAACCACCACCATCCACGTCAGTTCGAGGGCGTGATCGCTGAAGAAATTCGGATTTGGCGTACCTTGGGCCAGGTCGATGATGCGACTCAGGTAACTGAACAGCGCCACTTCGATCAGCGCGGCGAACAGGCCGACCACCAGCAGGGCGGCGAAACTCGGCCAGACCTGCTTCAGGTAATAGGTATAGAAGGGGAGCACACGGTCGGGCGGAGACGCCGTAGGGGCGTCGCGGAATATGTCGATCAGTTGTTCAAAACGGCGATAGAGCATCAGATAACCGCCCGGAGTACGGGCTCTCCTTTTATCAGTGTGAGCGGCGCGGGATCAGGCCGTCGCCGCTCGATATGCCCTGCTGTACTCAGTCGAGGCGTTTGGCCGACTTGATGATCACAGGGTCGACAGGCACGTTCTGCATGCCGCTTTTGGTGGTGGTTTGCGAGTTGACGATGATGTCGACGACGTCCATGCCCTTGACCACTTTGGCAAACACCGCATAACCGGCGTCACGGCCTGGATCGAGGAAGGCGTTGTCAGCGACGTTGATAAAGAACTGGCTGGTGGCCGAGTTCGGATTGGAAGTACGGGCCATCGACAAGGTGCCGCGAACGTTATGCAGGCCATTGCTGGCTTCGTTCTTGATCGGTTCCTTGGTGTCCTTTTGTTGCATCTGCTGGGTGAAACCACCGCCCTGAGCCATGAAACCCGGGATCACACGGTGGAAAATCGTGTTGTTGTAGAAGCCACTGTCGACGTACGCCAGAAAGTTCTTGGTACTGATCGGCGCTTTGACCGGGTCCAGTTCGATTTCGATCTGGCCATTGGTGGTGTCCAGCAGCACGTGCGGCGCTTTGGCCGGGGTAGCAGCCATCAGGTTGGCAGCAAACAGCACGGTGCCGGCGACGAGGGCGAGTTTTTTCAGCATGGGTCAGTGATCCTGAGATTGAATATCGGCTGCGGCGAGAAACGCCAGCAGCGTTTGATTGAAGCGTTCGGGCTGATCGAGCGGGGTGGCATGGCGTGAATCAGCGATCACCACCAGCCGCGCATCGGGCAGCAGTTTTACATAGGTTTCTTTAAGTGCCACAGGTGTGTAATCACGGTCGGCACTGACGATGAGCGTTGGACAGGTCACCCGGGAAAGTCGTTCCTGAACCCCCCAGCCAACAATTGCATCGAAGCTGGCGAGATAAGCACGTTTGTCGTTTTTTGCCCAGCGTTGCGCCATTTTCTGCCGCAGATTCGCCTGTTCGGGTTTTGGGAACAGTTTGCTGCCCAGCGCCTTGCCGATGGTCGCCAGGCTCAGCACGCGCATCAGGCTCCAGCGTTTGAACCATTGCCAATAGTCGTCGAGGCTGCGCAGTTTGACTTCAGGGGCGCTGTTGACGATGGTCAGGCTCTTGAGCATCTGCGGCTGATCGACACCCAACTGGAAGCCGATCATGCCGCCCATCGACAGACCGACGTAGTGCACCGGACCAAGGTTCAAATACTCGATCAGCGCCACCATATCGGCGCTGAACCCCGCGATGCTGTAGCGCTCGCGGGGTTTGTCCGAGCGCCCGTGGCCACGGATATCCGGGACGATCACCCGGTAGTGCGCGGCCAGCGCCGGAATCTGCATTTCCCAATCCAGCGTGCTCGAGCCGAGCCCGTGAACCAGCAGCAACGGCGTGCCGTGGCCATATTCCTCGTAGTGCAGGTTGCAACCTTCGTGCGCAAAATAGGCCATCGCTGGACTCCGTGTCAGACTTGCTCAGGGGCGGCGAACGGTGCGTCCAGCGGCAAGGTGTCGAAGGTGCGCAACAGTTCGATGAGGATTTGTGTCGCCGGGCCCAGCGGTTTGTCCTTGTTCGAATACAGATAGAAACTCGGGTTGCGGCTGCCGCCCTGATCCAACGGTAGCAGCTTGAGCGATCCCTCTTTCAGTTCCCGTTCGATCATGTGTCGCGGTAACCAGGCAAAGCCCAGGCCGCTGCTGACGAATGTCGCGGCCGTGGCGAGACTGCCGACGGTCCAGCGCTGTTCGGCGCCGAGCCAGCCGACATCCCGTGGCTGTTGACGACCGGAGTCGCGGATGACCACTTGCATCTGGGTTTCCAGATCCTGGAAGCTCAGTTCACGATTGAGCCGATGCAGGCTGTGGTCTGGGTGAGCAACCGCAACAAACTCCACGTCGCTCAGCTCCGCGCCCAGGTAACCGGGAATGCTCAGGCCGGTGATGGCCAGATCGGCCACGCCTTCGAGCAGCACCTCCTCGACACCCGACAACACTTCCTCACGCAGACGCACGCGACAGCCACGGCTCTGTGGCATGAACGCAGTCAACGCACGCACGATACGTGCGCTTGGATAAGCCGCATCGACCACCAGCCGCACTTCCGCTTCCCAGCCTTGCTCCATGTGATGGGCGAGATCTTCCAGTTGACTGGCCTGTTTGACCAGTTGCCGCGAGCGGCGTAGCAACACGCCGCCGGCTTCGGTCAGTACCGCTTTACGACCGTCGATCCGCAGCAACGGCACACCGAGCTGATCCTGCATACGGGCAACGGTGTAACTCACCGACGACTGCGAACGGTGCAGAACCTCGGCGGCCTGGGCGAATCCGCCGTGGTCGACTACGGCCTGCAATGTTCGCCATTGATCCAGGGTCACGCGGGGCGCTTTCATCAATAGCTCCTCTTGTCCTAAGCTGACGGTCCCCATTGGAGACTGTCGAATGAAAAAATTCTGTTGTGTGGTGCTGGCACTGCTGCCGTTGACAGCCTTTGCGTATCCGATCGATGTGCAGAAAAATCTCAATGGCATGAAGATCGACTACCAGAGTTTCGCCACGGATAACGACATTGGCTCCATCCAGGTGGCCAACTACGGCGACGTCGACGCGAGCTGCAAAGTGGTGTTCCGCAACGGTCCCGAGGCGCCACGCACACGTAACATCGAAGTCGTGGCCGGCAAACATAAAAACGCCACGGCCAAGTTCACCCGCACCATTATCAAACTGCGCATCGATCTGACCTGTACCCCGAAATAACAGCAAATCTTCCTTGTGGAAGCGGGCTTGCTCGCGAAGGCGGTAGATCAGTCATCCATGCTCGTGCTGACACATCGCCTTCGCCAGCAAGCTCACTCTCAAAGGGTTGAGTTGCATCTAAACTAAATTTTCGATGCTTTGCAGCAATTATTTGCGCTTTTTCATCGATTCAGCTCTGTTTAACCTTCACTCCATCGACCTACAACATTCTCGGATGGAGGCTACACAACATGTCCCGCGTTCTGATCATCGAAAGCAGCGCCCGCCAGCAAGACTCGGTGTCCCGTCAGTTGACCCAGACCTTCATCAATCAGTGGAAAACCGCGCACCCCGACGATCAGATCACTGTGCGTGATCTCGCCGTGAACCCGGTGCCGCACCTGGACATCAACCTGTTGGGTGGCTGGATGAAGCCTGCCGATCAGCGCAGCGACAGCGAACAGTCTTCTCTGGATCGCTCCAACGAATTGACCGATGAACTGCTGGCTGCCGACGTGCTGGTCATGGCCGCGCCGATGTACAACTTTGCGATCCCGAGCACCCTCAAGGCCTGGCTTGACCATGTGCTGCGTGCCGGCGTCACCTTCAAGTACACCGACACCGGTCCGCAAGGCCTGCTGAGCGGCAAGCGTGCCTACGTGCTGACCGCTCGCGGCGGAATTTACGCCGGCGGCCCGGCGGATCATCAAGAACCTTACCTGCGTCAGGTGATGGGTTTTATCGGTATCCACGACGTGACCTTCATTCATGCCGAAGGCATGAACCTGGGTGGCGACTTTCAGGAGAAGGGCTTGAACCAGGCCAACGCCAAACTGGCTTCCGTCGCTTGATAGGTTAATCGCCAGATAATCACTGGATGTTCTAGTGCTCTGGCGCAACCCCTTCAAGGTTTTACGCGCATCGAACCTCCCTTTGCACTTATTGCTCCTGAGTGCTGTAGCCCGATTGAACGCTTTAGCGAGATCGGGCTTTTTTTTGTTCTTCACGCAATCCCGGTACGGTAATCGGTGAGCATAAAAAAAGCCCCGCCTGAATATTCAGGCGGGGCTTTTTATTGGCTTTTGGAATCAGACGAGGGGTTTAGGCTCGTGTTCTTTTTCCTGGGCCTCTTCGTGATGCTCGGCCGCGTCCTGAACGGAGCGAGGCGCTTCAGCAATGGCTGCTTCAACGACGACTTCTTCAGCAGCCGGGGCAGGAGCTGCCTCGACCACTTCAGCCGCAGGAGCAGCTGCGGCAGCCAGTTCAGCTTCCTTCTGCAGACGTTCTTCTTCGCGCTTGCGACGACGCACTTCGCGTGGATCGTTTGGAGCGCGGCCGTTTGGCGTCAGCGCGCTGACTACAGGCGCTTCAACCGCTGGGGCTTGGGCAACCACTGGCGCTTCGACGACCGGCGCTGGAGCAGGTTCGGCAGCGGCAACCACTGGCTCGGACACCGTGGCTTGTGGCACTTCAGCTTCAGCAGCAGGCGCTGGCGCTTCGGCTACGGTTGGCTCTGCAACCCAGTTGAATGCAGTTTGCTCTTCGCGAACTTCACGCACGCTTTCGGTCACGTTTTCAGCGACGGTTTCGACAACCGGCTCTGCAACGACAACGGGCTCTTGGGCTACGAAAGCAGGTTCGGCAACGATTTCAATCTGAGGCTGGGCTTCAACCTGGGCTTGAATTTCGCGAACCGGTGCCACTTCGACTTCCGGAGCCGCCGTCACTTCCACCGGAGTGGTTGCTTCAACCACCGGTGCTTCAACTGGAGCAGTTTCCAGTGTAGCGGCAGTGGCGCGTTCGGCTTGCTCGTTGGCTTGCGCTTCAGCCGGAGCGCTGATGACGCTGCTGGCGACGGTGGTGGTAACAGCCAGGCCAGCGGCCAGATCGGCAGCGCTTGGTGCTTCAGCGTTTTCGCCGGACTCGGATTCTTCCGATCCTTCGATCACGTTGCCGTTGGCATCACGCTGACGCTCGCGACGGTTGCTGCGACGACGCTGGCCGCGGGAGCGACGACGTGGACGATCGCCTTCGGCGTTCTCCGAACCATCTTCCGGCAGTTGCTCTTCATTGGTGATCACTTCGTCTTCAACGACGGCAGCAGCGGCCTGCTCTGCACGCGGTTGACGCTCTTCACGCGGCGGGCGCGGTGCGCGCTCTTCGCGAGGCTGGCGGGCCGGACGCTCTTCTGCATTAACGGCGGCAGCGGCGGCTGCTGGAGCGGCATCCAGTGGCTCGCGCAGTTCGCGTACACGTTCTTCACGCTCGCCACGAGGCTTGCGGTCTTCACGCGGCGCACGTGGGGCGCGTTCTTCACGAGGTGCGCGAGGTGCGCGTTCTTCGCGGGCGGCTGGCGCTTCAGTGCGAGCTTCGCGAGGTGCACGTTCTTCGCGGGTCTCACGTGGCTTGCGCTCTTCATCGCGACGACCATTACGGTTGCGGCTCTGCTGGCGACCGTTGCGACGTTCTTCGTTGCGGGCTGGACGCTCGGTAGCTGGTTTTTCAACGACCACCGGCGCGGCGGGCTCTTCTTTGGTCGCGAACAGGCTGACCAGCGACTTCACCAGACCTTTGAACAGGCTTGGCTCTGGCGCGGCCACTGGAGCTGGTGCTGGTGCAGCAGGTGCGGCCACTTCGGTCGGAACCGGAGCGTTGGCGCGGGCTGGTGCGGTCTTGACCGCGGCTTCCTGGCGAACCAGGGTGCGGGTTGCGGCGGCTGGCTGGACTTCTTCGACGTCGGCAGCGGCAGCGGCGATTTCGTAGCTGGACTGGTTGGTCGCGGCTTCCGGGCTGTCATCACGCAAACGCTGAACTTCGAAGTGCGGCGTTTCGAGGTGGTCGTTTGGCAGGATGACGATACGGGCACGAGTGCGCAGTTCGATCTTGGTGATCGAGTTGCGTTTTTCGTTGAGCAGGAACGCAGCCACCGGGATCGGCACCTGGGCGCGAACTTCGGCAGTGCGGTCTTTCAGGGCTTCTTCTTCGATCAGGCGCAGGATCGCCAGCGACAGCGATTCAACGTCACGGATGATGCCGGTGCCGTTGCAACGCGGGCAGACGATGCCGCTGCTTTCGCCCAAGGATGGGCGCAGGCGCTGACGGGACATTTCCAGCAGGCCGAAGCGCGAGATACGGCCGATCTGCACGCGAGCGCGGTCGGCTTCCAGGCATTCGCGGACTTTCTCTTCCACGGCGCGCTGGTTCTTGGCAGGGGTCATGTCGATGAAGTCGATGACGATCAGGCCGCCGATGTCGCGCAGGCGCAACTGACGGGCGATTTCTTCAGCCGCTTCAAGGTTGGTCTGCAGAGCGGTTTCTTCGATGTCGCTGCCTTTGGTGGCGCGCGCCGAGTTGATGTCGATGGACACCAGCGCTTCGGTCGGATCGATAACGATGGAACCGCCGGAAGGCAGTTCGACGACGCGCTGGAAGGCGGTCTCGATCTGGCTTTCGATCTGGAAACGGTTGAACAGCGGAACGCTGTCTTCGTACAGCTTGATCTTGCTGGCGTACTGCGGCATTACCTGGCGGATGAAAGTCAGGGCTTCGTCCTGGGCTTCAACGCTGTCGATCAGCACTTCGCCGATGTCCTGGCGCAGGTAATCGCGGATCGCGCGGATGATCACGTTGCTTTCCTGGTAAATCAGGAATGGCGCGGAGCGATCCAGCGAGGCTTCTTTGATGGCGGTCCACAGTTGCAGCAGGTAGTCGAGGTCCCACTGCATTTCTTCGCTGCTGCGGCCAAGGCCTGCAGTGCGCACGATCAGACCCATGTCGGCCGGGGCAACCAGGCCGTTCAGTGCTTCACGCAGTTCGTTGCGCTCTTCGCCTTCGATGCGACGGGAGATACCGCCGGCACGCGGGTTGTTCGGCATCAGCACCAGGTAACGACCGGCCAGGCTGATGAAGGTGGTCAGGGCTGCGCCCTTGTTGCCACGTTCTTCTTTTTCAACCTGAACGATGACTTCCTGGCCTTCGCTCAGGACGTCCTTGATGTTGACGCGGCCTTCGGGGGCTTTCTTGAAGTATTCGCGGGAGATTTCTTTGAGGGGCAGGAAGCCGTGGCGCTCGGAGCCAAAATCGACAAAGGCAGCCTCAAGGCTTGGTTCGATGCGAGTGATGCGGCCTTTATAGATGTTGGCCTTCTTCTGCTCGCGTGCACCGGATTCGATGTCCAGGTCGTAGAGGCGTTGGCCATCTACCAGTGCAACACGCAACTCTTCGGGTTGAGTTGCGTTAATCAGCATTCTTTTCATGTAGTACCGTCGGTTTCCGGGCTGCCGGAAACGGCGTTCGGCACACACGACTTCTCACGGTCGGTGTCAGGTGCGTCGGGAGTGGTTGGCCATTCCCGTGTCCAGCGATGTGCGACCAATTGGGCCGATACCGCGACGTACGCGTCCTGCTTGCTGTGGCTACTTAAGCACTCAGTCAGGAGGAGGAATCAACCAGTGGCTGTGGACGAGATGAAGCGTCTTGATAAAGCCTATTGCTACACAGTCCAGCGGTTGTGCATCTCCACCCTACACGTATCCCTGATAATTCGGGTGCTGCCGCGCGCAGAATCCGCAGCGGGTTGGCATTTACCGTGAACTCCGAAAGGGGAGGTCACGCATCATGGCTAATTTAGGCGATGTTTCCGAAGCGTTCGCTCGGGGTCATTCGCAGCTGACTGCACTTTGTGAACTGGCCGTGAATATCTGCCTGCCAGACGAGTAAAAACTCTGCTCGGCGGTGTAATTCAGGCCTCATGTCACCTGCGCTTGTTACAACTGCAAACTCCACCGTTACGTAGCGAAAGCCCCGTAGGACGGCCTCGCGTCCTGGTGAATTGCGTTGGTCAGGGCCGGTTTTTGACCGTGGTTCCGCTGCCCAGGCCGCTTTTGGCGGCGTTCGCGACTATAGCAGCAATGATTAAGTGCTTCAATTCCATAAAAATTGTTATCATCCGCGGCATGACAACTACTGCCCCTTCGACTCCAGGCGTTCAATTGCTTGAAGTCTCGCCGGAGTATGCCGGCCAACGAATCGACAACTTTCTCCTCGCCCGGCTCAAAGGCGTGCCCAAGACCTTGATTTACCGCATTTTGCGTAAAGGCGAAGTGCGCGTGAACAAGGGACGGATCAAGCCTGAATACAAACTGCAGGCCGGCGATATCGTGCGCGTGCCGCCGGTTCGCGTGCCGGAGCGTGATGAACCGGTGCCTTTGGCCCAGGGACTGTTGCAGCGTCTGGAAGCATCGATCGTCTACGAAGACAAGGCGCTGATCGTGATCAACAAGCCCGCCGGCATTGCGGTTCATGGTGGCAGCGGTCTGAATTTCGGCGTGATCGAAGCCTTTCGTCAGTTGCGTCCCGATACAAAGGAGCTGGAACTGGTCCATCGTCTCGATCGTGACACTTCCGGCTTGCTGATGATTGCCAAGAAACGCAGCATGCTGCGTCACTTGCACGAAAAATTGCGTGGCGATGGTGTCGACAAGCGCTACATGGCGCTGGTTCGTGGTAATTGGGCGACCTCGATCAAGCAGGTCAGTGCGCCATTGCTCAAGAGCAACCTGCGTTCCGGTGAGCGCATGGTTGAAGTCAACGACGAGGGCAAAGAAGCCCTGACTGTGTTCAAGGTGCTGCGCCGCTTCGGCGATTTCGCCACCATGGTCGAGGCCAAGCCTGTTACCGGTCGTACCCACCAGATTCGCGTCCACACCCTGCACGCCGGGCATTGCATTGCTGGCGACAGCAAGTACGGTGATGACGATTTCACCAAGGAAATCCGCGATCTGGGCGGCAAGCGCCTTTTTCTGCACGCTTACATGCTGACCGTGCCGTTGCCTGACGGTGGCAAGCTGACCTTGCAGGCCCCGGTCGATGAAATGTGGGCCAAGACTGTGGAGCGCCTGAGTGCCGCACCCTGATTACAAACTGCTGATTTTCGATTGGGACGGTACGCTGGCCGATTCCATTGGCCGGATTGTCGAGGCGATGCATTCCGCGTCCGGGCGGTCCGGTTTCGAGTTGCGCGATGACTTTGCCGTCAAGGGCATCATTGGCCTGGGTTTGCCCGAGGCGATTCGCACGTTGTACCCCGAGATCAGCGATACCGAAATGGTTGCGTTCCGCGAGTATTACGCAGATCACTACATCGCTGCAGAAGCCGTGCCTTCGCCGTTGTTCGAGGGTGTCGTCGAGTCGATGGCATCCTTTCGCGAGCAGGGTTATCACCTGGCAATCGCGACCGGCAAGAATCGTCGCGGACTGGATCGGGTGCTCAAGGCTAATGGCTGGGAAGAGTATTTCGACATTGCCCGTGCTGCCGATGAAACTGCGAGTAAACCGCACCCTCTGATGCTGGAGCAGATTCTTGCTCATTGCGGTGTTCGTGCGGAGCAGGCGCTGATGGTGGGGGACTCGTCCTTCGATCTATTAATGGCGCGTAACGCGGGGATGGAGTCGGTGGCGGTCAGTTATGGCGCGCAATCGATTGAATCACTGCAGCAGTTCGAGCCGCGTCTGTCGATCGATCGTTTTTCCGAATTGCATGCCTGGCTGGGGCAGCGGGCCTAATACGTTTTTGCTGGGGTGAATGGCATGACCGACGAATGGAAGGCACCGGCCAAGGCAAGTGCCGACGGCGGTGACGAGAAAAGCTGGAAGCTGTTGGAAAAGACCCTGCTCGCCGGTGTGCAGGAGCAACGTCGCTCGCGGCGTTGGGGGATTTTCTTCAAGCTTCTGACGTTTGTTTATCTGTTTGTTGCGTTGATCCTGTTCACGCCGCTGATGGATATGGAAAAGAGCGCCGCTCGCGGCACGAACTACACCGCGCTGATCGATGTTGCCGGCGTGATCGCCGATAAGGAATCGGCCAGTGCTGACAACATTGTCGGCGCCTTGCGCGCAGCGTTCGAAGACAAGAAAGTCAAGGGTGTCATCCTGCGTATCAACAGTCCTGGCGGTAGTCCGGTGCAGTCGGGGTATGTCTATGACGAGATCAAGCGTTTGCGCGGTCTGCACCCGGACACCAAGCTGTATGCGGTGATTTCCGATCTCGGTGCGTCCGGTGCCTATTACATTGCCAGTGCGGCGGATCAGATCTATGCCGATAAGGCGAGTCTGGTGGGTTCCATTGGTGTGACCGCTGCTGGATACGGTTTTGTTGGCACCATGGAGAAACTGGGTGTTGAGCGTCGCACCTACACCTCGGGCGAGCACAAGTCGTTCCTTGATCCGTTCCAGCCGCAGAAACCTGAAGAAACCGCGTTCTGGCAAAGTGTGCTGGATACCACGCACAAGCAGTTCATCAATAGCGTCAAGCAAGGGCGCGGCGATCGCCTGAAGGATAAAGAGCATCCGGAGCTGTTCTCCGGGCTGGTCTGGTCGGGTGAGCAGGCGCTGCCATTGGGCTTGATCGATGGCTTGGGTAGCGCCAGTTCGGTGGCGCGTGACGTGATCGGTGAGAAAGAACTGGTTGACTTCACTGTTCAGGAATCGCCGTTCGATCGCTTCTCGAAGAAGCTTGGTGCAAGCGTTGCTGAGCAGTTGGCGATGTGGATGGGGTTCCACGGTCCTTCGTTGCGCTGAGTTGTTTTAAAGATCAAAAGATCGCAGTCTGCGGCAGTTCCTGGGAGCTATCGAAGGCTGCGATCTTTTGCTTTAAGGGATCTGCATTCCCTCGGCCAGCAGCATGTCGATCAGGCGAATCAGTGGCAAGCCGATCAGGCTGGTGGCGTCCGGGCCTTCGGTGGACTGGAACAGGCTCACGCCCAGGCCTTCGGCCTTGAAGCTGCCGGCGCAGTCGTAGGGTTGCTCGATGCGCAGGTAACGCTCGATGCGCGCCAGATCGAGTTGCCGCATATGTACGGTGAACGGCACGCAGTCGACCTGGCATTGGCCGGTCTGGCTGTTGAGCAGGGCGAGGCCGGTGAGGAAGGTCACGCTGGCACCACTGGCAGCCATCAGTTGCTCGCAGGCTTTCTCGAAGGTGTGCGGCTTGCCGATGATCTGCTCGCCGAACACGGCGACTTGATCGGAGCCGATAATCAGATGAGCGGGGTGGTTGTGGGCCAATGCTCGGGCTTTTTGTTCGGCGAGGCGTTTGACCAGTTCGATCGCCGGCTCGCCGGGGCGGTGGCTTTCGTCGATATCCGGCGAAGTGCAGGTGAACGGCAAGTGCAGGCGGGCAAGTAATTCGCGGCGATAAGTCGAGCTTGAAGCGAGTAATAAAGGCAGCATTCGCGTCTCCTGAGGGAGGTGTGGATTCTAGCGCAGGCGTGCAAGTGACGGACAGGGCACAATTTCCTTTGACATGGGTGGGTGCATCCCTATAATGCTGCGCCTATGTTGAATGACCCGATTCCACCTCACGTTGACCCGCGCAAATTGGCTGACCGTGGCACCACCCTTCAAGGTGAACTGCTGCTGGCCGATTTGAAGAGACTCTGCGACCCGCTTTCCGACAATGTCGGTACGGTGCAGGCCAAATTCGTTTTTGAACGAGATGAACGTAAATCTGTGGTGATCCACAGCTTTATCGACACCGAAGTCAAAATGGTTTGCCAGCGTTGTCTTGAGCTGGTCACCCTGCCGATCCACAGCGAATGCAGTTACGCCGTGGTGAAGGAGGGTGCGAATACCCAGTCGTTACCGAAAGGTTATGACGTGCTGGAACTGGGCGAAGATCCATTGGATCTGCAGTCACTGATCGAGGAGGAGCTTCTGCTCGCCTTGCCCATTGTGCCTGCTCATCATCCGGAAGAATGCCAGCAGCCGGCGGGAGCAGATGAGCCCGAACCGAGCGAGGACGAGGTAACGCGGTCCAACCCGTTCAGTGTATTGGCGCAGTTAAAGCGTGACCCAAACGTTTAGGAGTTAATCAATTATGGCTGTTCAGCAGAACAAAAAATCCCGCTCTGCCCGTGACATGCGCCGTTCGCACGACGCTCTCGAGGCTAGCACCCTGTCTGTAGAAAAAACCACCGGTGAAGTTCACCTGCGTCACCACGTATCGCCAGAAGGCGTATACCGTGGCCGTAAAGTGATCGACAAGGGCGCTGACGAGTAATCACTTGTCCGCTCAAGTCATCGCGATTGACGCAATGGGCGGGGACTTCGGTCCCCGCAGCATTGTTCAGGCCAGCCTTGCTTGCCTTTCTGCTACGCCCTCGCTGTACCTGACCCTCGTCGGTCAACCCTCCCTTCTTGAAGAATTGATCAACGGCCAATCGGCTGCCGATCGCGCGCGCCTGACAATTGTTGCGGCGTCTGAAGTCATCACAATGGACGAGAAACCGACCCAAGCCTTGCGTGGCAAGCCGGATTCGTCGATGCGTGTCGCCTTGGAGTTGGTGCGTGATGGCAAGGCTCAGGCCTGTGTCAGTGCTGGCAATACAGGGGCGTTGATGGCGCTGTCGCGATTTGTCCTCAAAACGTTGCCTGGCATTGATCGGCCAGCCATGGTTGCGGCGATCCCGACACAGAAGGGGTATTGCCAGTTGCTTGATCTGGGCGCCAATGTCGATTGCAGTGCCGAGCATCTTTTGCAGTTCGCTGTGATGGGCTCGGTGGCGGCGCAGACACTGGGCATCGCCCGTCCGCGCGTGGCGTTGTTGAACATTGGCACCGAAGACATCAAGGGTAATCAGCAAGTCAAGCTGGCGGCCACCTTGTTGCAAGCGGCGCGAGGGATTAACTACATCGGGTTTGTCGAGGGCGACGGGTTGTATCGCGGTGAGGCGGACGTGGTGGTATGCGATGGCTTTGTCGGCAATATCCTGCTCAAGTCCAGCGAAGGGCTGGCGACGATGATCGCGGCGCGTATCGAGGCGCTGTTCAGGCGTAACCTCGCCACGCGCGCTGTCGGTGCCTTGGCGTTGCCATTGATGAAGCGCTTGCAGGCTGATCTGGCGCCGGCGCGACATAACGGCGCAAGCTTTCTGGGTTTGCAGGGCATTGTGGTGAAAAGTCACGGGTCGGCCGGGGTTCAAGGCTTTCAGAGTGCTATCGAGCGCGCGTTGATCGAGATTCAGGAGAACCTGCCGGAGCGTCTCCACGGTCGTCTGGAGGATTTGTTGTCTTAGGCGTTTTCGTCGGACAATGCTTAAATGTGACCGCCCGGTTCAAAGGGCCATCCAACTGTCAGTTTCTTGCGTCCCCAAGTGGGGCGTCATTATTCGACGACAAGATCATTAGGGGCTTGTTACATGTCTGCTTCCCTCGCATTCGTCTTTCCAGGACAGGGTTCGCAGTCCCTCGGCATGCTGGCCGAGTTGGGCGCGCAACATCCATTGATCCTCGAAACTTTCAAAGAAGCATCCGATGCTCTGGGCTATGACCTTTGGGCGCTGACCCAGCAAGGGCCGGAAGAGCTGCTCAATCAAACCGATAAAACCCAGCCGGCCATTCTGACTGCATCGATTGCCCTTTGGCGTCTGTGGCTGGCTGAAGGTGGCGTGCGTCCAGCTTTCGTTGCCGGTCATAGCCTGGGTGAATACAGTGCGCTGGTTGCTGCAGGTAGCCTGAAGCTGGCTGACGCGGTGAAGCTCGTTGAGCGCCGTGGTCAGTTGATGCAGGAGGCCGTACCGGCCGGGCAGGGTGGCATGGCTGCCATCCTTGGCCTGGAAGACGCCGACGTGCTCGCAGCCTGTGCTGAAGCGGCGCAAGGCGAAGTGGTCAGCGCCGTCAACTTCAACTCGCCGGGCCAGGTGGTTATTGCGGGTGCCAGGGCGGCTGTCGAGCGTGCCATTGAAGGCTGCAAGGCGCGTGGCGCCAAGCGTGCCATGCCCTTGCCGGTAAGCGTGCCGTCGCACTGCGAGCTGATGCGTCCGGCTGCCGAACGCTTTGCCGCAGCCATCGCCGCCATTGACTGGCAGGCGCCGCAGATCCCTGTGGTACAGAACGTCAGCGCGCAAGTGCCGGTCGATCTGGAAACCCTCAAGCGTGATCTGCTCGAACAACTCTACAAGCCAGTTCGCTGGGTCGAGTCGGTACAGACTCTGGCTGCGAAAGGCGCGACCAATCTGGTCGAATGCGGGCCGGGCAAGGTGCTTGCCGGTCTGAACAAACGTTGCGCCGAAGGCGTTGCGACTTCCAACCTCAATACCCCAGACGCTTTCGCTGCCGCTCGCGCAGCGCAAGCCTGAATCAGGAGAAGCTTGCATGAGTCTGCAAGGTAAAGTTGCACTGGTCACCGGTGCAAGCCGCGGTATCGGCCAGGCCATCGCACTGGAACTGGGTCGTCAGGGCGCTACCGTCATTGGTACCGCAACTTCTGCCAAGGGTGCCGAGGCTATCTCCGCTACTCTGAAAGAACATGGCATTCAGGGTACCGGTCTGGAACTCAACGTCACCAGTGACGAATCGGTCAGCAGTGTACTGGCGAGCATTCAGGAGCAGTTCGGTGCGCCGGCAATCCTGGTCAATAATGCCGGTATCACCCGCGATAACCTGATGATGCGCATGAAAGACGATGAATGGTACGACGTGATCGATACCAATCTGAACAGTCTGTATCGCCTGTCCAAGGGCGTTCTGCGTGGCATGACCAAGGCGCGTTGGGGACGAATTATCAGTATTGGCTCGGTGGTGGGTGCCATGGGCAACGCAGGCCAAGTAAACTATGCAGCCGCCAAGGCCGGTCTGGAAGGTTTCAGCCGTGCAATGGCGCGTGAAGTCGGTTCGCGTTCGATTACGGTCAACTCGGTAACCCCAGGGTTTATCGACACCGATATGACCCGCGAACTGCCTGAAGCACAGCGTGAAGCCTTGCAGACGCAGATTCCGCTGGGTCGTCTGGGGCAAGCTCAAGAGATCGCGTCTGTGGTCGCTTTTCTTGCATCCGACGGTGCGGCATACGTTACTGGGGCTACAATCCCGGTGAACGGTGGGATGTACATGTGAGTAAAATGTGACGGATTGCTTCAAAAAAATGTCATACGAGCTGTCTAAAATCCGTTATAAAGCTGCAATCTATTTATAGACAGAGGGCTGCAGGGTTTGAGGAGTGAAGCTTTCAGTTGAAAAGCTGAAAAGTCTTTCTATACACTTACCCACCGGCCAGCTGCCTGAATTTGTCCATTAGGAGTGAAAACAAGGTATGAGCACCATCGAAGAGCGCGTCAAGAAAATCGTCGCCGAGCAACTGGGCGTTAAAGAAGAAGAAGTGGTTAACACTGCTTCCTTCGTTGAAGACCTGGGTGCCGACTCCCTTGACACCGTTGAGCTGGTGATGGCTCTGGAAGAGGAATTCGAGACCGAAATCCCTGACGAAGAAGCTGAGAAGATCACTACAGTACAAGCTGCAATCGATTACGTTACCAGCCACCAGGCGTAATAGTTTGTAATCGTTGCTTGCTGTCATGGAAAAACCGCACTGCCATCATGGCGTGCGGTTTTTTCTTTAGGCCTGATGCAAAATCGTCATTTGAAAAAGGAGAGTGCTGTGTCGCGTAGACGCGTCGTAGTCACCGGTATGGGTATGTTGTCGCCACTGGGCACGGATGTGCCGAGCAGTTGGCAGGGCATTCTGGCTGGCCGTAGTGGCATTGGTCTGATCGAACACACCGACCTTTCTGCCTATTCCACCCGCTTTGGCGGCTCGGTAAAGGGCTTCAATGTCGAGGAATACCTGTCGGTCAAGGAAGCGCGCAAGCTTGACCTGTTCATTCAGTACGGCCTCGCCGCAGGCTTTCAAGCCGTGCGCAATGCCGGTCTGGAAGTCACTGACGCCAACCGTGAACGCATTGGCGTCGCGATGGGTTCGGGTATCGGCGGCCTGACCAACATTGAAGAAACCAGCCGTACCCTGCATGAGACGGGGCCGCGCCGAATTTCACCGTTCTTTGTGCCAGGCTCGATCATCAATATGATTTCCGGTTTCCTGTCGATCCATCTGGGGGCACAGGGACCTAACTACGCCATCGCCACCGCGTGTACCACCGGTACGCACTGCATTGGTATGGCGGCGCGCAACATCATGTATGACGAAGCCGACGTGATGATCGCCGGCGGTGCCGAAATGGCGGCGTGCGGTCTGGGCATGGGTGGCTTCGGCGCGTCCCGTGCGCTGTCGACCCGCAATGACGAGCCGGCCCGTGCCAGCCGTCCTTGGGACAAGGGCCGTGATGGTTTCGTGCTGTCCGACGGTGCTGGTGCGTTGGTCCTCGAAGAGCTCGAACACGCCAAGGCTCGTGGCGCGACCATCTATGCCGAGCTGATTGGTTTCGGTACCAGCGGCGACGCGTTCCATATGACTTCGCCGCCCGCCGACGGCGCCGGTGCAGCCCGCTGCATCACCAATGCACTGCGTGACGCGAAGATCAATGCCGATCAAGTGCAGTACATCAACGCCCACGGCACTTCGACGCCGGCTGGCGATCTTGCCGAAGCCAACGCAATCAAGACCGTGTTCGGTGATCACGCCTACAAAATGGCGGTCAGTTCTACCAAGTCCATGACCGGTCACCTGTTGGGTGCGGCGGGCGCGGTCGAAGCGATCTTTAGCGTGCTGGCAATCAACGGCCAGGTGGCACCACCGACGATTAACCTTGAAGAGCCCGACGAAGGCTGCGATCTCGATTTTGTGCCGCACACTGCGCGCAACATGGATATCGACGTCGTGCTGTCCAACTCCTTCGGTTTTGGCGGTACCAACGGTACCTTGGCGTTCCGCCGGTTCGCAGGTTGATGGACTGCTGGGTCGACGGTCAACCGGCTGACACGCTGTCGCTGAAAGATCGCGGCCTGGCTTACGGCGATGGTCTGTTCGAGACCGTTGCCGTGCGTGGCGGCCAGCCGGTGCTGTTGGATCGGCATCTGGCGCGACTGGCCGATGGCTGTTCGCGTCTGGCCATTGCGACCGACATCGAACTGATTCGCCAAGAGCTGCTGAGCTATGCGGCGGCGATGGGCGAGGGCGTGCTCAAGCTTATCCTCACGCGGGGCGATGGTTTGCGCGGTTATGCGCCAGATCCTGCGGCGCAGGGTCGACGCATTCTGCAAGGCAACCCTCCTGCCGCTTACCCCGCTGTCCACGCGCAACTTGGCATTCGCCTCTTTCCTTGCAGCACGCGATTGGCCAGCCAGCCCTTGTTGGCGGGTCTGAAACACCTCAATCGCCTGGAACAAGTCATCGCCCGCGCCGAATGGCAGGACAGCGAACACGCTGAAGGCTTGATGCTCGATCAGGCCGGTCGAGTCATCGAAGGGGTGTTCAGCAACCTGTTTCTGGTGCGTGATGGGGTGTTGATCACACCTGATTTGAAGCGTTGCGGCGTGGCTGGTGTGATGCGCGCCGAAATATTGTTTCAGGCCGAGTCTTTGACCATCCCCACACAAATCGCCGATATCAGCCTTGAACAGCTGCAATGGGCCGATGAAGTCTTTCTCTGCAATAGCGTTTATGGCGTTTGGCCGGTACGTGCCTACGCTGCGCTGAGCTGGCCGGTTGGCCCGCTCACCCGTAAACTGCAAACCATTGCCCGCGCCCTACTGGATGCCTGATTCGTGAGACGTAAACTTTTGCTGCTGCTGGAAACCGGATTGGTTCTGGCAGGGTTGCTGTTGGGCGCCAGCGCCTGGAAGATTCACTCCGCACTGGAGCAGCCTCTGAACATCACGCAGGAAGAGCTGCTGGATGTGCCGAAAGGTTCCACACCGACCCGGACTTTCCTCGAGCTCGAAACCGATGGCGTCATCAAGGACGCATTCTGGCTACGGGTTTATTGGCGGTTCAATCTTGCCGGTACGCCAATCCACAGCGGTGAATACCGCATGCAGCCGGGCATGACTGTCGATGGTCTGATCGACTTGTGGAAGCGTGGGGAGGTGGTTCAGTACAGCCTGACGTTGGTTGAAGGATGGAATTTCCATCAAGTGCGCGCGGCGTTGGTCAAAGACGAAAAAATCGAGCACACCCTCAATGGTCTTAGCGACAGCGACGTCATGGCGAAGATCGGCCACAAGGGGTTGTTCCCGGAAGGTCGTTTCTTCCCTGATACCTATCGCTTCGAGCGTGGCATGTCCGATACCGAACTGCTGAAAAAGGCCTTTGATCGTCTCGACGAAGTATTGGCCAAGGAGTGGGAAAATCGCTCCGCCGACGCGCCTTACAGTGAGCCTTATCAAGCGCTGATCATGGCCTCGCTGGTTGAGAAGGAAACCGGCGTGCCGCAGGAACGCGGTCAGATTGCCGGCGTCTTTGTGCGTCGGATGGCGGTGGGCATGCAATTGCAGACCGATCCAACAGTGATTTATGGCTTGGGCGATCGTTACACCGGCAAGCTGACCCGTGCTCATTTGCGAGAGCCGACGCCTTATAACACCTACGTGATTCCTGGCCTGCCGCCGACGCCGATTGCAATGGTTGGGCGTGAAGCGATTCACGCTGCGTTGAACCCGGTGGAGGGCACCAGTCTTTACTTCGTCGCACGTGGCGACGGCAGCCATGTCTTCTCTGACGACCTCGATGCACATAATCGTGCGGTGCGCGAGTTCCAGCTCAAGCGACGCGCCGATTACCGCTCCAGTCCGGCGCCAGCAGTCACGCCTGAGGCGGCTCCGGCATCCGATGAAGCGAAACCTGCAGCATCACCGCAAACTGCGCCTGAGTCGCCGCCGCAGGTTTCGCCTCAGGAGGCTGCACCGGACGCTGCGGCACCACAAGACACGCAATGACTTTGATTAAGGACTGCCTGTGACTGGCTTGTTTATTACCTTGGAAGGCCCGGAAGGCGCCGGCAAGAGCACCAACCGCGAATACCTGGCAGAGCGCCTGCGCGCCGCCGGTATCGAGGTGCTGTTGACCCGTGAGCCCGGCGGTACTGCGCTGGCCGAACGGATTCGCGACGTGCTGCTGGCGCCGGCCGACGAAGTCATGAATCCGGATGCCGAGCTGTTGCTGGTTTTCGCCGCGCGTGCCCAGCATCTGGCTGAAGTGATCCGTCCGGCTCTGGCCCGTGGTGCAGTGGTGTTGTGTGACCGGTTCACTGATTCGACATATGCCTATCAGGGCGCTGGTCGCGGTTTGTCGCTGGAACGTATCGCGACGCTGGAAACCTTCGTACAGGGTGATCTGCGCCCGGATCTGACGCTGATTTTCGATCTGCCGGTGGAAATCGGCCTGGCCCGTGCCAGTGCGCGGGGGCGTCTGGATCGTTTCGAGCTTGAAGGACGGGCATTTTTCGAAGCGGTGCGCGGCGCGTTTCTCAAGCGTGCTGAAGCCGATCCTTCGCGTTACGTGCGGATCGATGCCGGTCAGCCGTTGGCACAAGTCCAGCAATCGCTGGATACATTGCTGCCGCGTTTGCTGGAGCTGAGCCGTGGCTGAGGCCTATCCGTGGCAAGACAGCCTCTGGCAGCATCTGGCCGGACGTAGCCAGCACGCCCACGCCTATCTGCTACATGGCCCGGCCGGTATCGGTAAGCGGGCCTTGGCGGAGCGGCTAATGGCCAGCCTGTTGTGCCAGCGTCCGACGCCTGAAGCCTGCGGTGAGTGCAAATCCTGCTTGCTGCTCAAGGCTGGCAGCCACCCGGACAATTACATCCTCGAACCGGAAGAAGCCGACAAGGCAATCAAGGTCGATCAGGTGCGTGATCTGGTCAGCTTCGTGGTGCAGACCGCGCAACTGGGCGGACGCAAGGTGGTGTTGGTCGAGCCGGTGGAGTCGATGAACATCAACGCCGCAAACGCCTTGCTCAAAAGTCTTGAAGAGCCTTCCGGCGACACGGTATTGCTGTTGGTCAGTCACCAGCCGAGCCGTTTGTTGCCAACGATCAAGAGTCGCTGCGTGCAGCAGGCCTGTCCGTTGCCGAGTGAGGCGATGAGCCTGCAATGGCTGGCTCAGGCGCTGCCGGAATGTTCCGCAGAGGAGCGTGTCGAGCTGTTGACGTTGGCGGCGGGCTCGCCATTGGCGGCGGTCAGCCTTCAGTCTCAAGGTGTGCGCGATCAGCGCGCGCAAGTGGTCGAAGGTGTGAAGAAGCTGCTCAAGCAGCAGCAATCGCCGACGCAACTGGCCGAAGAATGGAAAAGCATTCCAATGCTGCGTCTGTTCGATTGGTTTTGCGATTGGTCGAGCCTGATCTTGCGTTATCAACTGACGCAGGACGAAGCCGGTCTTGGCCTGACCGATATGCGTAAGGTTGTGCAGTACCTCGCGCAGAAAAGTGCGCAGGGCAAAGTCCTCGATATTCAGGACTGGATTCTCGCCCAGCGGCAGAAAGTCCTGAGCAAGGCCAACCTCAACCCGACACTGTTGCTGGAGGCGTTGTTGGTGCAATGGGCGGGATTGCCTGGCCAAAGATAAGAATGTGTACCTAGACTCTGAGCATCAGCAGTGGAGGTCAACATGAACGAACCTGTCAGCCCCGGGCCGCGCAACGGCATTTTGTCCCTGACCATCAAGGACAAATCCGTGCTTTATGCCGCTTATATGCCGTTCATCAAGAACGGTGGTCTGTTCATCCCGACCAACAAGAGCTACAAGTTGGGCGATGAGGTGTTCATGCTGCTGAACCTGATGGATGAAGCGGAAAAGATTCCGGTCGCCGGCAAGGTCGCCTGGATCACCCCCAAAGGTGCGCAAGGCAACCGCGCCGCCGGTGTCGGCGTTCAGTTCAACGAGGGCGACAACACGGCCCGTAGTCGCATCGAAACCCATCTGGCCGGAGCGCTGAAATCCGACCGTCCCACTCATACGATGTAAGTAGCTGCCTTTTTATGCTCGTAGATTCCCATTGTCACCTTGATCGCCTTGACCTCGCTGCCCATGACGGCTCGCTGGATGCTGCACTGGATGCCGCTCGCGAGCGCGGGGTCGGGCACTTTCTGTGCATCGGCGTGAGTGCCGATAACGCTGCCGACGTCAAAGCCCTTGCTGAGCGTTATGACGACATTGATTGCTCGGTTGGCGTGCATCCGCTGGACGTACAGCCTGGCGCGGCGCCAGCGCTGGACTGGCTGTTGCACGAACTCAATCATCCGAAAGTGGTGGCGATTGGTGAAACCGGTCTGGATTACCACTACGAACCGGAAGCCGCCGAGCTGCAGCAAGAGTCGTTCCGTCTGCACTTGCAGGCCGCGCAGCAGACCGGCAAACCGGTGATCATCCACACCCGCGGTGCCCGCGCCGATACCCTTGCGCTGCTGCGCGAGGCGGCGCTGCCCCAAGCAGGGGTGCTGCATTGCTTTACCGAAGATTGGGACATGGCGAAAGCTGCGTTGGACATGGGTTATTACATTTCCTTGTCCGGCATCGTCACGTTCCGCAATGCTGACGCGTTGCGCGATGTGGCGAGCAAAGTCCCGGCCGATCGCCTGCTGGTCGAAACCGACTCGCCGTACCTGGCGCCTGTCCCTTATCGCGGCAAACCGAACCTGCCGCAGTACGTGCGCGAAGTGGCAGAGTTTCTGGCGATGCTGCGTGGCGAAAACTACGAGCGTTTTGCCGAGCAGACCACCGAAAACTTCAAGCGTCTGTTCCCGCAGGCCCATGTAAAAGCCTGAATCGCAGGCAAAAAAAACCCGGGTTCTGGGGGGTGAATCCGGGTTAAGACCATTAGGAGTAAAACAAAGGCACGCGGTCCTTTGGTACCTTTATCGGCCCGGCACTTGGGGGAGATGCCGCCCGACAGTTCAAGTATTGATCAGTCTGGCGTGCAGTCCAGTTAGCCGGTCGGGGTTTTTAAACAAATTTGGAATACGTTTGCTTCAGTTGAGTTCTCATTACCCCCCAAACGTTCGCAAAATGAACAAGAAACACAGATATGGTCGGATGATCCGTGCATTTTTGTGCAAGTTAGGCATAATACGCGGCTTCGAATTTTGACCCCAACAGACCTTTTCTTATGCACAAAGAACCTCGTAAGGTCCGTGAGTTTCGTCGCCGCGAGCAAGAAATTCTCGATACCGCGCTCAAGCTGTTCCTCGAACAAGGTGAAGACAGTGTCACCGTCGAGATGATTGCTGATGCCGTGGGTATCGGCAAAGGCACGATCTACAAGCATTTCAAGTCCAAGGCCGAGATTTATCTGCGCCTGATGCTCGATTACGAGCGCGATTTGAATGAGCTGCTGCATTCGGCCGACGTCGACAAGGACAAAGAAGCGCTGTCCCGTGCCTACTTCGAATTCCGCATGCGCGACCCGCAGCGCTATCGTCTGTTCGATCGCCTCGAAGAGAAGGTGGTCAAGGGCAATCAGGTGCCGGAGATGGTCGAGGAGCTGCACAAGATCCGTGCCTCGAACTTCGAGCGCCTGACCTTGCTGATCAAGGGGCGTATCAGCGAAGGCAAGCTCGAAGACGTGCCGCCGTACTTCCACTACTGCGCGTCCTGGGCGCTGGTGCATGGCGCAGTCGCGCTGTATCACTCGCCGTTCTGGAGCAATGTGCTGGAAGATCAGGAAGGTTTCTTCCAGTTCCTGATGGACATCGGCGTGCGCATGGGTAACAAGCGCAAGCGCGATCCGGAAATCCCTCCAGGCAGTTGAGCCATTCAGTTGCCTTATTGCGTCATGTTTTCGCTACATGACGCAGTACCGCAGGAATATACTCAGGCATAGGGCTTGCTAAAACTTGATTTGTGAGTCAAGTTTTAGCGGCTCGATTTTCTATTGCCGGAGTGATCATGATCGTTGACCGTCAAGGCAGGCGTTTTCGCAATTTGCGGATCAGTCTGACTTCAGCCTGCAATTACGCTTGTACCTACTGCGTGCCTGACGGCAAGCGGTTGGTGGCTGCGCAGGATGAACTGTCGGCCGAAGCCATGGCGCGCGGCGTGGCGTATCTGATCGAGGCCGCGGGTATCGAGCGGCTGCGCATCACCGGTGGCGAACCGCTGGTCAGCCCCAAACTTGAATCGTTCATGACGGCTGTCGGCAAGATGGGCCTGGACGACATCAGCCTGACGACCAACGGTCAACTCCTCGCGAAAAAACTCCCTTTGTTGGTAGATGCCGGTCTGCGGCGCATCAACGTGTCCCTTGATACCCTCGACGCCAGTGCGTTCCGTAGCATCGCTCGTGGCGGCGATCTCGCTACCGTGCTTGATGGGATGAATCAGGCTGCAGCGGCGGGAATGAAGATCAAGGTCAACATGGTGCCGTTGCGGGGGCAGAACCTCGATCAGGTGATGCCGTTGCTTGATTACTGCCTGGAACGCGGATTTGAGCTGCGTTTTATCGAGCTGATGCGAATGGGCCACCTGGCCAAAGATTCCAATGCCTTCCTGCAACAGTTCGTCAGCCTGCAGCAACTGCTGAGCCTGATTGGCGAGCGCTACGAATACGCGCAAACCGACGCGCCTGTGGATGCCACGGCCGTGCGTTACGCGATTCCCGGGGCGGGCAACTTCGGTGTGATCGCCAACGAAAGCGTACCGTTCTGCCGTACCTGTTCGCGTCTGCGTTTGTCGTCGACTGGCTGGCTGCATGGCTGCCTGTCGTCGAGCAACCGCCACTATGTCGGTGATTTACTCGACAAACCGCGGCACCAGGCATTGCCGGCGTTGCAGCGCTTACTGGTCAAGGCGTTGGGCGACAAGCAGGAAGTCGCGTTTTCTGGCGGCGCGACTGTCATGAAGATTATCGGCGGCTGACATACCGCATTGGCGAGCAAGCCCGCTCCCGCATTTGGAATGCCTTCCACTTGTGGGAGCGGGCTTGCTCGCCAATGCGTTGTATAACTCGATAAAGTTCGTGATCTGGCGCAAAAGCTGCATCCAACGGCCATTCGCCGGTTTTCCGTCACCGGCTTCTGGAGGATGAGGATGCGTAGCCTGGTTTTGCTGCTGGCCGTTTTGGCGCTTGGCGGCTGTATGACTGTCAGCGATATGGCCGAGGGCACTCGCTATCAGATGAGCGACGCGGGGCTGCTGGATCACAGTGACAGTCGCCGTGTGAACAACTTCCGCATTCAGCCGGACTCGTTCATCTACATCGCTCAGGGCGCGTTTGCGCCGCCGGGCGGTTCCTATCCGCGGCCAAACGTGGTGGCTGAAGAAGCCTTCAAGGGCTTTGTCGAATACTTTCCGATGGTACGCCGCGCGCGTGCGCCGGAAGGCCTCGATCAGGCGATGGGCGAAGCCCGCGATGCCGGCGCTCACTACTTGCTGTACACGCGTTTCGCCAAGTCTGATGACCGTATCGGCAACTCTGATGAGTGGCTCGATCAGGAGGCGGTGGATCGCCTCGGCATCGACGGTGGCGTGATTCAGATCATGTTGATCGAGACCAGCACCCAGTATTTGATTGATACTGCACGGATCAAGAGTCGTGGCGGTTTACTGACGTTCCACGACAACAAACCTGAAGACCTGATCGGCCCGCCACTGGCGCAGTATGCGCGCAGCCTGCTGGGGATCGGCGACCAATAAACCAAGGAGTACGCCATGAGTGGCCCGCAAAAAGCCAATGACCTGTTGGGACAGATTCCCAAAACCAAAGGCCTGCCGCCGGTGCATTTGTGGAACCCGGAGTTTTGCGGCGACATCGACATGCGCATCGCCCGGGACGGCACCTGGTACTACCTGGGCACGCCGATCGGGCGAAAGCCAATGGTCAAACTGTTCTCCACGATCATCCGCCGCGATGGCGATGATTACTTCCTGATTACTCCGGTTGAGAAGGTCGGGATCAAGGTCGACGATGCACCGTTCGTGGCGATTGCCGTGGAGGTTGAAGGTGAGGGCGAGGCGCAGGTGCTTCGCTTTATCACCAATGTCGACGAGACCGCCGAGGCGGGGCCGGAACATGCGATCCGCGTCGAGATCGACCCCCTCACGCAAGAACCTGCGCCGTATGTGCATGTACGAACCAACCTTGAGGCGTTGATCCACCGCAATGTGTTTTATCAATTGGTAGAACTGGCGGTCAGCCGCGAAATTGACGGCCAGCGCTGGCTCGGGGTTTGGAGCGGCGGCGAGTTCTTTCGCATTGGTCTTGAGCCTTAACAAAAATCCAAATGTGGGAGCGAGCAAGCCCGCTCCCACACTGGTTTTCGTGTTAGCTGACAAAATCTGATTTGACACCCAATCGTATGATGATTAGCGTAGGCACCCATCGCGAACCGCTTTGAGGTGTCCATGTCCAGCAGCTTTCATGCGTCCACGGTTGACTGGCTGGGCAGTTGGATCGCCGCCGGCCAGGTAAAGCCGGGGCAGTCCATCAAGGTCGAGGCTGATCTCGGCGAGCAACTCGGCGTCAGTCGTACGGTCATCCGCGAAGCCATCAAAACCCTCGTCGCCAAAGGCATGCTCGAAGTCGGGCCAAAGGTCGGCACGCGGGTATTGCCGGTGCGGCGCTGGAACCTGTTCGATCCGCAAGTCGTCGGTTGGCTGTCACGCAACGGGCTGCCGGAAAACTTCGTCGATGACTTGCTCGACCTGCGCCGCACCATTGAGCCCATGGCCGTGCGCTGGGCTTGCGAGCGGGCGACCCTTGATCAGATCCAGGCCGTGCAACTGGCCTATAACGCTCTCGAGCGTGCGGTCGACAGTGGCACGGATTACAACCGCGCCGACCAGTCCTTCCACGAATGCATTCTTGCCGCCAGCCATAACCAGTTCATCGAACAAATGGTGCCGGCCCTCGGCGCATTGCTGGCGGTATCGTTTGAAGTGTCCGCCGCCGACCCCGATGAACTGCGCCGCACCTTGCCGATCCACAAAGACATGGCCGACGCCATCGCCGCTCGCGATTGCGCACGCGGTGTGTGGGCCTGCATGACCCTGATCGATAACGCGGATCTGGCGATCAAGCGCTTTTACCCGCAAGTCATGGCCGACAAAAAAGCCAGCTGAAACCCACACATTCCTCTGTGGGGGCCAGCCCACTCCCACATTGAAAACAAGAATGACCAAAGGAATTGCCATGACGTGGACTGCCGTTACCCAACACCGCGCCCAACTCGGTGAAGGCCCTTTCTGGGATGCCCCGACCCAGGCGCTGTACTGGGTTGATATTGCCGGCAAGCAAGCCCTGCGCCTGATCGGCCAGAATGTGCAGATCTGGCAGATGCCAGAACACATTTCCGCGTTCATCCCGTGCAACAGCGGCGATGCCCTGGTGACCCTCAGCAGTGGCGTCTATCGACTCGATCTCGACTCCCCCGGCCTTGAACCGCGACTGACCCTGTTCTGCATCGCCGACCCGCAACCCGGCAACCGCCCCAACGAAGCGCGCTGTGATGCTCAGGGCTGCTTGTGGCTCGGCACCATGCAGAACAACATCGGCGAACAGGGCGAAGATCTGCCGATTATCCGCCGCTCCGGTGGCCTGTTCCGTATCGATCCGGATAAACGCGTCACGCCGTTGTTGCGCGGATTGGGCATTCCCAACACGTTGCTGTGGAGCGACGACGGCACAACGCTGCTGTTCGGCGACAGCCTCGACAGCACCCTCTATCGCTATTTCATCCACACCGACGGCAACCTCGACACCGCTTACATCTGGTACGGCCCCGATCAACAGGGCGGCCCGGACGGTTCGGCAATGGACGCAGAAGGTTATGTATGGAATGCGCGTTGGGACGGCAGCTGCCTCTTGCGACTGACGCCTGAAGGCAAGGTTGATCGCAAAATCGATCTGCCGGTCAGCCGCCCGACCAGTTGCGTATTCGGTGGTGAAGACCTGAAAACCCTTTACATCACCAGCGCCAAGAGCCCGCGCAACCACCCGCTGGACGGTGCTGTGCTATCGATGCGGGTTGATGTTGCAGGAAAACGCTGTACGCGATTTGCAGGCTAGATCCCAAAATATGGGATGAGAAATTATATATTGAGATTATTTGGCGGTCGGGTTTATAGTCGGCTCCAGCAGTAACACGCACTCACACTTAAAAAGAACAAAACAGGTGAAGTGATGCAGCGAATGTCTATTGCACTCCCATGTGGAGTCCGCGTCTCGCAACGGCCCGATACCGTTGCCCGCGCCTGCCTGTTTTGTTCCAAACGCCTTCCAGACCGGACATCGTCAGATGCCCGGTTTTTTTGCGCTTGCGAACAGGAGTCCTGATCCATGGCTGAACCACTTACCCTGCCGCCGGTGCCCGCGCCGCCGAAGGGCGAGCGTCTGAAAAACAAAGTTGTGCTGCTCACCGGTGCCGCCCAAGGCATTGGCGAAGCCATCGTCGCGACCTTCGCTGCGCAGCAAGCGAAACTGCTGATCAGCGATATTCAGGGTGAGAAGGTCGAGCAGGTTGCAGCCCATTGGCGCCAACAGGGCTACGACGTTCAGGCGATCAGGGCTGATGTGTCGCGCCAGCAGGACCTGCACACCATGGCCAGACGCGCGGTCGAGTTGCACGGCCGCATCGACGTGCTGGTCAATTGCGCCGGGGTCAACGTGTTCCGGGATCCGCTGGAAATGACTGAAGAGGACTGGCGCCGTTGTTTTGCCATCGACCTCGACGGCGCCTGGTATGGCTGCAAAGCGGTACTGCCGCAGATGATCGAGCAGGGCATCGGCAGCATCATCAACATCGCCTCGACCCATTCGAGCCACATCATTCCCGGCTGTTTCCCGTACCCGGTGGCCAAGCACGGCCTGCTCGGGCTGACGCGTGCGCTGGGCATCGAGTACGCGGCGCAGGGTATTCGCGTCAACGCCATTGCGCCGGGCTACATCGAGACTCAATTGAACGTCGATTACTGGAACGGTTTCGCCGATCCGCACGCCGAGCGTCAACGCGCTTTCGATCTGCACCCGCCCAAACGCATCGGTCAGCCGATTGAAGTGGCAATGACGGCGGTGTTTCTGGCAAGCGATGAAGCACCCTTTATCAATGCCTCGTGCATCACCGTCGATGGTGGTCGCTCGGTGATGTACCACGACTGACTGATTGGGTTTTCGCGCGGATAAGTCCGTCTGAAATCCAATCATCATACGATATGACTATTTTCTACAGGCTTTGCAGGAACCCGCTTCAACCGCTTTAACGCTTTTCAAATATTGCTCAAAAAAAATAACAAGGAGTCAGCTTATGAAACGTCGTTTCGGGATTCGTACCCTGTGCAGTGCCGCCCTGGCGGTCACCGCGTTCAGTCTGAGCAGTTCGCTGCTCGCTGCCGATACCGTGAAGATCGGCTTTTTGGTCAAACAGGCCGAAGAGCCGTGGTTCCAGACCGAATGGGCCTTCGCCGAGAAAGCCGCCAAGGACAAAGGGTTTGAACTGATCAAGATTGCCGTGCCGGATGGCGAAAAAACCCTGTCGGCCATCGACAGCCTCGCGGCCAACGGTGCCAAGGGCTTCGTGATCTGCCCGCCGGACGTGTCCCTGGGCCCGGCGATCATGGCCAAAGCCAAAAGGAATGACCTCAAAGTAATTGCCGTGGACGACCGCTTCGTCGACGCCAACGGCAAGTTCATGGAAGACGTGCCGTACCTGGGCATGGCCGCGTTCGAAGTCGGCCAGAAGCAAGGCGCCGCCATGGCCGCCGAAGCCAAGAAACGTAACTGGGACTGGAAAGATACGTACGCGGTGGTCAACACCTACAACGAACTCGACACCGGCAAGAAGCGCACCGACGGCTCGGTCAAATCCCTCGAAGAGGCGGGCATGCCCAAAGACCATATTCTGTTCGCAGCCCTGAAGACCCTCGACGTACCGGGCAGCATGGACGCCACCAACTCGGCGCTGGTGAAACTGCCGAGCGCGGCGAAGAACCTGATCATCGGCGGCATGAACGACAACACCGTGCTCGGCGGCGTACGCGCCACCGAAGCCGCCGGTTTTGCTGCGGCTAACGTGATCGGCATCGGCATCAACGGCACCGACGCGATCGGCGAGCTGAAAAAGCCCAACAGTGGCTTCTACGGTTCGATGCTGCCGAGCCCGCACATCGAAGGCTACAAGACCGCCGAGATGATGTACGAGTGGGTCACCACCGGCAAAGAGCCGCCGAAGTACACCGCCATGGACGACGTCACCCTGATCACCCGCGAGAACTTCAAGCAAGAGCTGGAAAAAATCGGTTTGTGGAACTGACGCAGCAACGGCCCGGGTAGCCGGGCCGTTTGATCGGTGTGATGAGGTGGCTTTATGCACGCGCAAGTACAGACACAAGAACACAGCATGGGCGCCAGCCTGCGCTTCAACGGGATCGGCAAAACCTTTCCCGGCGTCAAAGCGCTGGATGGCATCAGTTTCGTCGCGCATCCGGGGCAGGTTCATGCCTTGATGGGCGAGAACGGCGCCGGCAAATCGACCTTGCTGAAAATCCTCGGTGGCGCTTACATCCCGAGCAGCGGTGAGTTGCAGATCGGCGACCGGACGATGGCTTTCAAATCGACTGCCGACAGTATCGGCAACGGTGTCGCGGTGATTCACCAGGAGCTGCATCTGGTGCCGGAAATGACCGTCGCCGAGAACCTGTTTCTCGGGCATCTGCCGGCCAGTTTCGGTTTGATCAATCGCGGTGCGCTGCGCCAGCAAGCCTTGAGTTGCCTCAAAGGTCTGGCTGACGAAATCGATCCGCAGACCAAGGTCGGTCGCTTGTCACTCGGTCAGCGGCAACTGGTGGAAATCGCCAAGGCGTTGTCGCGCGGCGCCCATGTGATCGCGTTCGACGAACCCACCAGCAGCCTCTCGGCCCGTGAGATCGACCGCTTGATGGCGATCATCGGCCGTCTGCGCGACGAAGGCAAAGTCGTGCTTTACGTTTCCCATCGCATGGAGGAGGTGTTCCGCCTCTGCGATGCGGTAACGGTGTTCAAGGACGGCCGCTACGTGCGCACTTTCGACGACATGAGCCAGTTGACCCACGATCAACTGGTGACCTGCATGGTCGGGCGCGACATTCAGGACATCTACGATTACCGCAATCGTCCACGCGGTGCCGTGGCGCTGAAGGTCGACGGTTTGCTCGGCCCGGGCCTGCGTGAGCCGATCAGTTTCGAGGCGCACAAGGGCGAGATTCTTGGCTTGTTCGGGCTGGTCGGGGCAGGGCGCACCGAGTTATTTCGTTTGCTCAGTGGACTTGAGCGCCACACCGCCGGACGCCTCGAACTGCGCGGCCATGAACTGAAACTGCGCTCACCGCGCGACGCGATTGCCGCCGGGATCCTGTTGTGTCCAGAGGACCGCAAAAAGGAGGGCATCATCCCGCTGGCCAGCGTTGCCGAGAACATCAACATCAGCGCGCGCGGCGCCCATTCGGGTCTCGGTTGCCTGTTGCGCGGGATGTGGGAGAAGGGCAACGCCGACAAGCAGATCAAGGCGTTGAAAGTCAAAACGCCCCACGCCGGCCAGCAGATCAAATTCCTCTCCGGCGGCAATCAGCAGAAGGCCATTCTCGGCCGCTGGTTGTCGATGCCGATGAAGGTTTTGCTGCTCGATGAACCGACTCGCGGCATCGACATCGGTGCCAAAGCGGAGATCTACCAGATCATCCATAACCTTGCCGCCGACGGTATTTCGGTGATCGTGGTGTCCAGCGACCTGATGGAAGTGATGGGGATTTCCGACCGCATTCTGGTGCTCTGCGAAGGCGCCCTGCGCGGCGAAGTCAGCCGCGAACAGGCCAATGAATCCAACCTGCTGCAACTGGCTTTGCCGCGCCACCGCGCTGACGGCGTGGCGAACTGAGAGGTGACTATGATGACAACCCAAAACGAAACCCTGCCCACCGAGCGCAAACCTTTGGACATGCGGCGCTTCCTCGATGACTGGGTCATGTTGCTGGCAGCGGTGGCCATCTTCGTCGCCTGCGCCTTGCTGATCGACAACTTCCTTTCGCCGCTGAATATGCGAGGGCTGGGCCTGGCAATTTCCACGACCGGCATCGCCGCCTGCACCATGCTCTATTGCCTGGCGTCGGGGCATTTCGACTTGTCGGTGGGGTCGGTGATTGCTTGCGCCGGGGTGGTGGCGGCGGTGGTCATGCGGGACACCGACAGCGTGCTCCTCGGGGTCAGTGCGGCGCTGTTGATGGGCCTGATTGTCGGCCTGATCAACGGGATCGTGATTGCCAAGTTGCGGGTCAACGCGTTGATCACCACGCTGGCGACCATGCAGATCGTGCGGGGGCTGGCGTACATTTTTGCCAACGGCAAAGCGGTGGGCGTGTCGCAGGAATCGTTCTTTGTTTTCGGTAACGGCCAGTTGTTCGGCGTGCCTGTGCCGATCGTGATCACCGTCGTTTGTTTTGTGTTTTTCGGCTGGCTGCTCAATTACACCACCTACGGTCGCAACACCATGGCCATCGGTGGCAACCAGGAAGCGGCATTGCTGGCCGGGGTGAACGTTGATCGCACCAAGATCATCATCTTTGCCGTGCACGGTTTGATCGGTGCGTTGGCCGGGGTGATTCTGGCGTCGCGCATGACCTCCGGGCAGCCGATGATTGGTCAGGGTTTCGAGCTGACCGTGATCTCGGCGTGTGTGCTGGGCGGGGTCTCGCTGAGCGGCGGGATCGGCATGATTCGGCATGTGATTGCCGGGGTGTTGATTCTGGCGATCATCGAGAATGCGATGAACCTGAAGAACATCGATACGTTCTACCAGTACGTGATCCGTGGATCGATTCTGCTCTTGGCTGTCGTAATCGACCGCCTCAAGCAACGCTGACCCCCCTCATCCTTGTGGGCGAGAGCCTGCTCGCGAAAGCGCTGAATCAGTCGCCGGAAATATTGACTGACCCGACGTCTTCGCGAGCAGGCTCGCACACAATGGACCGCAGCTTTCCCGCCTTCTGTCCAATCTCCAAAATTCCCCTTGCTTGGTCATGCCCGTTTCGGGTATCAATTTGTACATGATTAGACAGGTACGATTTGACAAGAAACAACGGGTGGTCGACGAACTCGTCCGGCGCATCGAAAGCGGCCTCATGGAGGACGGCGTTCTGTTGCCCGGCGAACATCAGTTGGCTCAAGAATTCAAAGTCAGCCGTGGCACATTGCGCGAAGCGCTCGCCGAACTGAAGCGGCGCAAGTACATCGCCACGCAAAGCGGTGTCGGCTCCATCGTCACATTTGACGGTGTGGCGCTTGACCAGCGCAGCGGCTGGGCGCAGGCACTGGCCGACAGCGGGGCGCTGATCAACACCCAAGTGTTGCGTCTGGAAGCCGTGACCCGGCCCGACTTGCTGGCGCGTTTCGGTACCGACCAGTTCATCACCCTCGACCGCCGTCGTCGCTCCAACGATGGCACGCTGGTGTCCCTCGAACGCTCATTGATGCCGGCCACCGGCGGCCTGGAAAGCCTGCCGCGCGTCGGTCTGATCGACAACTCCCTGACCATCACTCTGGCCGCCTATGGCTATATCGGCGAGCGCGGTGATCAGTGGATCGGTGCCGAACCGTTGAATGCCGAAGATGCCGAGTTGCTTGGCCGCCCGGTGGGCACGGTATTTCTCAAGGCCCTGCGCACCACCTACGACCGGCAGAACCGTTTCATGGAGCAGGTCGAAAGCCTGCTCGATCCGGTGCATTTCCGTCTTCACCTGCAGTTTGGAGAGTCGAAATGACCACGCTCAACCGTGCCCTCGGTGCTTTTTATGGCCTGGCCCTCGGTGATGCGCTGGGCATGCCGACGCAATCGCTGAACCGCGAAACGATCAAGGCCCGCTTCGGCCAGATCACTGATCTGCAGGATGCCGGCCCGCTGCAACCGATTGCCGCGAACATGCCCAAGGGGTCAATCACCGACGACACCGAACAGGCGATTCTGGTCGGCCAGTTGCTGGTCGAAGGCAACGGTCGCATCGAGCCTGGGCTACTGGCGCAACGACTGATCGAGTGGGAAGCCGAGATGCAGGCCAAAGGCTCTCAGGACCTGCTCGGCCCATCGACCAAGCGCGCCATCGAAATGATCCTCGCCGGCCATTCGCCGGAAGAAGCTGGGCGTTACGGCACGACCAATGGCGCGGCGATGCGCATTACCCCGGTGGGGATCGCGGCGAATGTCGCCGACCCTGAGCGCTTTATCGCGGCGGTGGTGCAGGCCTGTCAGGTTACCCACAACACCACGCTGGGCATCTCCAGTGCGGCGGCGGTGGCCGCGGTGGTGTCAGCCGGGATCAATGGCATGGATCTGGGCGAGGCGTTGAACCTCGGCCAGCAGATCGCTCAGCAAGCGCAATCTCACGGTCACTGGGTGGCCGGTGGGCGCATGGCTTCGCGTATCAGTTGGGCGCGCACCATCAGCGTCGACAGCGACAAGGCGCTGCTGGCCGATCTGCTCTACGACGTGATCGGCACTTCGGTGGCCTCGCAAGAGTCGGTGGTGGTGTCGTTTGCGCTGGCGCAGCAAGTGGCCGTCGGCGAGATGAGCGCGTTTGATGCGCTGTGCATGGCGGCCAGTCTGGGCGGCGACACTGACACCATCGCAGCGATGCTCGGGGCGATGCTCGGGGCCTGCCTGGGTCTTGAGAGTTGGCCTGCGCCGATGATTGCAACGGTCAAAGCCGTCAACGATCTGGAGCTTGAGCCTTTGGTGCAAGGGCTGTTGGCCCTGCGCTGATTGAACTGACGCCATCGCGGGCTTGCTCGCGAATGGATCACCGCATTCTTGAATTTTCAACCCGTAATGGATCGCACGGACAGGCCCAGGACGGCCGGGGATGTCTAGTTGTTTCGCGTCATTGCCACAACCACAAAAAAGGCAAACAGGAGCACTTTCATGAGTTCATCAAACGTCGGGCAAAGCGCCGGGCAACTGGAAACACGCGGCATCGAACCGGTCCCGGAAGCCGAGTGCAACGGCCACCCGCTGCAATTGTTCTGGGTCTGGTTCGCGGCCAACATTTCCATTCTCGGCTTGCCGCTGGGCGCGACGCTGGTGGCATTTCGCGGGTTGGCGATCTGGCAGGCGATCATCGTCGCGATCATCGGTGCCGCCGGTTCGTTTGCGGTGGTCGGGATCATCTCCATTGCCGGTCGTCGTGGCCGCGCGCCGAGCCTGACCTTGTCGCGGGCGATCTTCGGTGTGCGCGGCAACATCGGCCCGACCCTGGTCTCGCTGATGTCGCGTCTGGGTTGGGAAACCGTCAACACCACCACCGCCGCATTCGTGCTGCTGTCGCTGTGTTCGATCCTGTTCGGCTCGCCGGTCGAGGCAAAAAGTGCCCCGCTGCTGACGTTGATCTTCATCGCGATTTTCGTGCTGCTGACTCTGTCGGTTTCCGGTCTTGGCCACGCCACCTTGCTGGTCATCCAGAAGTGGGCGACCTACGTGTTCGGCGCGCTGAATATTCTGGTCGGCGGTTTCCTTTGCGCCACCATCGACTGGAGCGCGGTGTTCAACGCCACGCCAGCGCCGATGAGCGCCATGATGATCGGTATCGGTACCATGGCCGCCGGCACCGGGATCGGCTGGGCCAATGCCGGCGCCGACATGTCGCGCTATCAGCATCGCAGCGTCAACGCCGTGCGTCTTGTGGCGTCGGCGGCGTTCGGTGCGGGGATTCCGCTGGTGTTGCTGATCACCCTCGGCGGGCTGTTGTCGGTGGGCAATAACGACCTGGCATCGGCGACTGACCCGATCGTGGCGATCCGCGACATGCTGCCGACCTGGATGGCGGTGCCGTACCTGATCACCGCATTCGGTGGCCTGCTGCTGTCGAACAACCTGTCGGTGTACTCCGCCGGATTGACCACGCTGACCCTGGGCCTGAAGGTCAAACGCGTCTACGCAGTGGTGGTCGACATCGTCGCAATCTTCGCCGGTTCGATTTACTTCATGCTGATCGCTGACAGTTTCTACGGCCCGTTCATCACCTTCATTTCCCTGCTGGCGGTGCCGATCACCGCGTGGGTCGGGATCTTTGTGGTCGACCTGATCCATCGTCATTACTACAGCCCCCAAGACCTGCTCGACGTCAGCCCGAGCAGCGCCTACTGGTATCAAGGTGGGATCGAGTGGCGCGCATTCGGGGCGTGGGCGATGGCCATCGTGCTGGGTTTCAGTTTCACCACCATTGGCACCACCGCCGAAAACGTCTGGTTCAAGGGCTTCCTGTCCGATTCGTGGCTGGGCCACAACGGTCTCGGCTGGATCGTGACGTTCGTGGTGGCCGGTGGCATTTACTTCCTGCTCGGCGGGGCGAAAGATCGCCGCGCCGCGCTAGTCGAGAATGCTCATGCCTAAGATGTTGCACACCGGCCAGGTCATCATCGACCTGGTCATGGCCGTGGAAAAACTGCCGCAAGTCGGCGGTGACGTGCTGGCCCAGTCTGCCGGTTTCGAGGCCGGCGGCGGCTTCAATGTGATGGCGGCGGCTGTGCGTAATGGTCTGCCGGTTGTCTATCTCGGTCGTCACGGCACCGGGCGTTTCGGCGATCTGGCGCGTGATGCGATGAACGCTGAAGGCATTCACATCGGCATCAGCGCACCGGCGCAACGCGACACCGGTTTGTGTGTGGCGCTGACTGATGCTTCGGCCGAGCGCAGTTTCATTTCCTACATCGGTGCTGAGGGTGAGGTGACCGAGGCCGATTTGAACAGCGTGGCGGCCGAGACGGGCGATTACGTCTATCTCAGCGGCTACAGCCTGCTGCACGAAGGCAAGGCCCAAGCCTTGCTCGACTGGACGCTGGCATTGCCGGCGTCGATCAGTGTGGTGTTCGATCCGGGGCCGCTCGTCGAATCGCCGGACTCGCCGCTGATGCAGGCGTTGTTGCCGCGCATCGACGTGTGGACCAGCAACAGCCTCGAAGCGCGGCGCTTTACCGGGGCTGAAGAGATTTCTGTTGCGCTTGATCGCCTCGCAGAATTCCTGCCCAGCGAGGTGCTGATGGTGGTGCGCGACGGGCCGCAAGGGTGCTGGTTTCAGCAGGCTGGCGAGCGTCGTCATGTCCCTGGGTTTGCCGTGAATGCGGTGGACAGCAATGGTGCCGGGGATGCCCATGCCGGGGTCTTTGTGGCCGGGTTGGCGCAGGGGCTTTCGGCATTTGACGCCGCACGGCGGGCGAATGCGGCCGCCGCATTGGCGGTGACTCGTTGGGGGCCGGCAACCGCGCCGCAGAGTGCTGAGGTGGATGCGTTGATCAGCGCAGGCTGATTCGGCCGTCCGCCGCACGTGCGGCGAACGGCCCGGCGACTACTGCAGATCCAGCTTGCGCGCCGCTTCAACCCCGGCGGCACTGAGCTTGATCGGCAGGTGCAACGAATGTTCGCCAGCCTCGTTGCACGTCACATGACCATGGTGAATCAGCCCGCGATCCTGCAAAGCGGCGAGGGCACTGGCCACGACTTTCTCCCCGCGATAATTGTCCAGCACCTCTTTGCCCAAGCCACTTGGGTGGGCGTGCAGCAGGCGAGTGAGGACTTCTTTTTCCAGGTTTTTATCGACGTTCATGGTTACCTCTTCATGGATGTGAATAGGACGCTCGCGTCGGCGAACTACTGGCTGGAACCCTCGGAGCCCGAACCACCGGTGGTGGTTTTCGAACTCGCGCCGGCACCTGAGTTCACAGGTGGCACCGGGTTGCCGGACGTTCCGCCCTGACGTCCAGGATCGTTACCCTGGGTGCGCGGGTCGGTGCCGGTGGCTGGCGGAGCAACGTTGACGCCCGAACCATCGGTGTTCATGCCGGGGGTACTCTGGATGGCGGGGGCTTTGGGGTGTTCTACCGGATCGGTCGGGCCGGTTCCTGTAGCGGTGGCGGCGAATGCCGCGGGGCAGAGCAGGGCGGTGAATACGAGGGCGGTCAACCTTGACGGGATCATAGGGCTTCTCCAGTGATTGAAATCCTTACCTGTCGTTGGTCTGCCCTCGAATCGGATTGGTGCCTGATGAGCGACGAACGGTCGAGCGCGATTGCACTCAGGCGACGCCGATTTCTTCCTTCAATTGCTCCATGAAACCCTTAAGGCGTTGATGACGGATCAGCGCCAGACGCTGACCGGCTGCGGTCTGGAAACCGTCGGCGAGGTGCAGCAATTTGGTCTGGAAATGATCGAGGCAGAAGCGTGTGTCGTCGTAGTTGCGTTCTTTCGCTTCGGGATCTAGCGGGTCGTAAAGCGCCGAGCCCATGCGCCCGGCGACATAGAACGTGCGAGCGACGCCGAGCATGCCCAGCGAATCGAGACGGTCGGCGTCCTGGACGATTTTTGCTTCGAGGGTAAGCGCGGCGATGTTGGCGGAAAAACTGTGCGCCTCAATGGCGTGGGCAACTGCGGCGATTTTTGCTGACGGCCAGTTCAGTTCTGCCAGCACCGTTGACGCTTTTTCCGCCGCCAGACGCGAGGCCTGCGAGCGCTGCGGCGAGTTCTTTTCGATGGCCACGCAATCGTGCAACAGCGCCGCGGCCAGCATTATTTCAAGATCCCCGCCTTCCTCGGCCTGCAACGTACGCACGTTGTGCCAGACCCGCTGCAGGTGCGCGAGGTCGTGAGCACCGTCGTCTGAAGGCTCAAGGGCGTGGGGCAGTAGATCCGTTGCCAACATCGCCAGTGGTACAAAAGCGTTAGGGTTCATTAGCATCCTTTGAGGTGAGCGCTATTGTTGTGGGCGCGGCGCTAAATCATCAGCTGCCCGGCCCTGCCAAGGTCAAGCGTTGAATTGCCATGTGACGAGCGCTCCGTCGCGCCTTAGTATGGCGCTTTCCAATTTCCAACAAGGCCCGTCCATGTCGATCGAAATCCGCCCGGCGACCCCCAGCGATGCACCGCAGATCCTCGCCTTCATCACCGAACTGGCAGATTTCGAAAAGGCCCGCCACGAAGTCATCGCCAGCGTCGTCGACATCGAACGCAGCCTGTTCGGCGAAGGCGCCACCGCCCATGGGCTGATTTGCCTGCGCGACAGCCTGCCCATCGGTTTCGCCGTGTTCTTTTTCAGCTATTCGACCTGGCTGGGCAGCAACTGCCTGTACCTCGAAGACCTCTATATCACCCCGGAACAACGCGGTGGCGGCGCCGGCAAAACCCTGTTGCGCCATCTGGCAAAAATCGCCTGCGACAACGACTGCGGCCGCTTCGAATGGAGCGTGCTCGACTGGAACACCCCGGCCATCGACTTCTACAAATCCCTCGGCGCCCAACCACAGGAAGAATGGGTGAGGTATCGCATGGATGGCAAGGTGCTGCGCGAGTTCGCCGAAGGCTGAACACCGATGGGGACGTGACAGACGAATGGCCAATCGAAAGCAAGCGGGTGTGCTATCACCTAATGCTTATAGTGATGCCCTGATCACCAATGGACAATCAACTGGCTGGGCTCCCGATTCGTCGAGGGACTCGATCAGGTGCCGGGCAGCCTTGCGACCGATCTCGTAGTACGGCAGTTGCACTGTGGTCAGCGGCGGGATGAACAGCTCAGCAATACCGATCATGTTGTCGTAGCCGAGAACGGCGACATCGTCGGGAATTTTCAGGCCACGGCCCAACAGTAACTGATAGGCACAAAAGGCAATGCGGTCGTTGCCACAGATCAGAATGTCGAACTGGGGACGACCCTCAATGATGTGCCGGTCGAGGATGGCGGCGGCTTCACCATAGGCATCATGATCGCAAAGGTCGTATTGCAGGACTGCGTCAGGCGCAAGGCCAAATGCCTGGCAGGCACGCTGCAAGCCTTTTTGTCGCAGGTCCCAGGCCAGACTCTGTTTTGGCAGATTGATACACAGAGGGCGCCGATAGCCTTGGCTCAATGCGTGATGTACAGCGCGATACTGCCCCGTTTCGTCGTCGGGCACATAACTCACCAGGCGACTGTCATCCGCCAGGCAATTGGCAAGTACCAGTGGTTTGCTCTTCAAACGCTCGGGAATGCACACCTGGCGAAAGCCCATGGCGCTGAAGATCAGCCCGTCGGGACGGTGCGACAACATCAGGTCGATGTTTTGGTCGGTGGGTGGGTTGCTCAACAGGTTGAGGATGAACACATTCCAGCCCGCCTGCTGCGCGGTCTGTTCAATGGACAGCAGCAACTCGACGGCAAACGGTGTGGTCGCGGTGTCCAGCGCGAACACACCGATGGTTCGCGACTGGAGGTTGTCGCCGCGCATTTTGCGCGCCGACAAGCTCGGTACGAATTGCAGTTCATCGATGGCGCGACGCACCCGCAGAAGGGTTTCGGGGCTCAGTTTTTCCGGGTTGTTGAGCGCTCGAGAAACCGTCATCAGGGACACGCCGGCCAGCAGTGCAACGTCTTTCACTGAAGTCATGTCAGGCGAAACCGATCAGATTGACGCAGAATCATGACACATCGCCCGCGCTTCTCGCGACTCGAGTGACGCTGCTCATAGCCATCCCGAGGCGAGAGGCCATGCCCTGGTAATCGAGACGCGCCCGCCACTGCCGCTTGCAAGAAGCTTCACGCCAAGACTGTCGGGCTTTGGGTAGAGGCGACTGCTGAGGCTGAAGCGCCCGTTTTCGTCGAACACCTCAATCGATGAGCGATCGAGGAACACCCGTAGTTCCAGTCGCGCTTGTGTCGGGTCTATCGACACGCTGCGTTGACCTGTGACTTGCGTACCCGAGCGGCTACGGTCAAGCACCAGACGCTGCAGTGACGCATCGTAGTAGAGCCGCGTTTCTTCCTGGCCATCGACGCTGCAGCGCAAGGCGATGCCCAGGTGGCCGTCGGTGCAGCCGAGCAAGTCCAGATGCACATGGATTTCGAGCATATCGCCATTCACTTCTGGCACCCACCGGGCTCCCGACTCCTCCCACCAAAGCGTGCCCGGTAATGGCGCTGTGCGCAGAGCGGTGAGCTCCCGTGCCGGAAACACGCAAAGGCGATCGGCGCACAGTTCAAGTTCGCGTGGCAAACCGAGCATGCCGCACCAGTGATGGGCCTGGCTCGGCATCGGGCTTTCCCACATGTCGAGCCATGCCCACACGAGGCGCCGGCCATCGGCGGCCAATAGCGTTTGCGCGGCATAGAAATCGTGGCCGTTATCCAGCTCGATAAAAGGCCCGCCAGTGAAGTGCCAGTCGCTGTCGAGTCGGCCCACTCGGTAACCGGTCTGGTACTTGTTGAGTCGGTCGTAACCTTGGGATGACATGCCTTGGGGGGAGTACAGCAGCACATCGCGTCCGTTCAGTCGAAACAGATCCGGGCACTCCCACATATAGCCATCGCCCTCGCTGCCGCTGGATACATAGTCAAGGAACTCCCAAACGTGCAGATCCGTGGAACGGTACAGCGGGAGCAGCGGCCTATCGCCCAGGCGTGCGCCGGCAATCAGGTACCAATAGTCATCCTCCTTCCATACCTTGGGGTCACGAAAGTGCATGATCGTGTCTTGCGGCGCGGTCTCGATGACGGCGCCATGCTTGACGAACCGGATGCCATCGGTGCTGGTTGCCAGGCACTGCACTTGACGGATCAAGCGCTCGTCACCCACTTCCCCCAGCCAGGTGTGTCCGGTGTAGATCAGTGCCAGGGTATCTGCGCACACCACAGCGCTACCGGAAAAACATCCGTCACGGTCGAAGTCATCGCCCGGTGCCAGCGCTATGGGTAGGTGCTGCCAATGAACGAGATCGGCACTCTTGGCATGACCCCAATACATCGGGCCCCATTTCGCTTCGAAGGGGTTATGTTGATAGAAAACGTGATATTCGCCCCGAAAGTACACGACCCCGTTAGGGTCGTTCATCCAGCCTGCCGGGGGGGCAATATGATAACCGGGTCGATAATCCTGGATGACGCGGGACAGGCCATCACTCAGCGCACGCTGCGCAAGGTCAAGGGTGCAAGGCATTGGATCGCTCAGGGTCTTCAAAGACAAGGTCATAGGGCGCGTGCTCGTACCGGGCGCAGAGGGACGCCGTCGGGCAGGGTTTCAGTGGCTTGAGGATGGCGCTTCAAGGCTGCGCCGTCGGCGTCGAACAGGTGCAGGTTGTCGATGTCCAGTTGCAATTCGACCCGATCGCCCACCTGCCAACCGGCGCTGACCTCACAACGACAGGTCAGCGGCTCGTCCTGACCGGTATCCAGGTGCACATAGGTTTCGCTGCCCAGGTATTCGACCCCGGTCACGACGACGCCGGCGGTTCCATCCGCCGCCTTGAGCGAGACGTGCTCCGGACGAATTCCGAGGCTCAACTGCGTGCCCGCCGCCAGGTTCGAGCTGTCGAAGGGCAGGGCGGTCATACCCAAAACGGCGGTGTCGATCAGGCTGGTTTCGCCCGGCGCATGCAGGCGCGCCGCAAGGAAGTTCATTTTTGGCGAACCGAGAAAACCGGCAACAAAGCGACTGGCCGGGCGCTCATAGAGTTCGCGCGGTGAACCGACCTGTTCTACGCGACCGCCATTGAGCACCACAATTTTGTCAGCCAGGGTCATCGCTTCCACTTGATCGTGGGTGACGTAGATCATGGTCGAGGCCAGTCGATCATGCAGCCGGGCGATTTCGTTGCGCATCTGCACACGCAAGGATGCATCCAGATTCGAAAGCGGCTCATCGAACAACAAAATGTCCGGTTCGCGCGCCATGGCTCTGCCCATGGCCACACGCTGACGCTGCCCACCGGACAGTTCTTTTGGCTTGCGTTGCAGCAGTTTGTCCAATTGCAGGATTTGCGCGGTTTTCAGCACGCGCTCGCGCAGGCTGCTCTTTTCAGTCTTGGCCAGTTTGAGACCAAAGCTGATGTTGTCGTAGACGCTCATGTGCGGGTACAGCGCATAAGACTGAAATACCATGCCGACGCCTCGCTCGCGCGGTTCCAGGTCGTTGACCCGTCGCCCGTCGATCAGCAGGTCGCCGCCGCAGATCGAATCCAGTCCGGCGATCAATCGCAGCAGGGTCGACTTTCCGCAGCCCGAAGGGCCGACGAACACCACGAATTCACCCGCCGCGATCTCCAGGCTGACGTCGCGCAGAATCCGTGCGCCGCCCAGTTGTTTGTTCACATTGTCCAGTTTCAATTTGATCACGATGCTGTTCCTTGTCTTTGTTGGGCATCAACCCTTTAACGCGCCGGCAGTGAGACCGGAAACGATTCGGCGCTGGAAGATCAGCACCAGAATCACCAGTGGGACGGTGACCACCACGGAGGCGGCCATCAACAATCCCCAAGGCAACTCATGGGGGCTGCCGCCGGAAATCAAGGCGATGGCGACTGGCACGGTGCGTTGGGTGTCGGTGAGGGTGAAGGTCAGGGCAAACAGGAACTCGTTCCACGCGGCGATGAAGGCCAACAAACCCGTGGTGACCAGTGCGGGCCATAGCAACGGCAACAGCACTCGGGTCAGTGTGACCCAGGGCGAGGCGCCATCCATGATTGCCGCTTCTTCCAGTTCATGGGGCAGTTGGCCCATGAACGTGGTGAGCACCCAGACGGTGAAGGGCAGGGTGAAAATCGTGTAGCTCAGGATCAACGCCAAAGACGTGTTGTACAGACCCAGGGCGCGGATCACTTCGAACAGCCCCGACAGTACGGCGACTTGGGGAAACATCGACACGCCCAGAACCATCATCAATACCGTGCCACGTCCACGGAATTTCACCCTTCCCAAGGCATAGGCGGCGGTCAGGCTGAGGAACAGCGCCAGTGTCACTACGCACAACGCAACCACCAGCGAATTACCAATCGCCCGCAGGAATGAGGCTTGGTGGAGTACCGTCGTGTAATTGGAGAAGTCGGGAGTTTCGATCCAGTAGCTCACCTCGAACAAGGCGCTGGACGGCTTCAGCGACGTCACGATGGCGTAGTAGAAAGGGAAGACCGCATACAGCAGCAACACCCCGATCAGGCACCAGAACCCGAGACGCAGCAGGGTTTTTTTCAGCAGGCGCGGGCTCATGAGCGGACCTCCAGTTGACGGCGTCCGAGGTACAGGTAAGCCATGGCGATTACCGCTACGACCAGAAACAGCAAGGTCGAAGCGGCGCTGCCGTAACCGACGTCCTGAAACTCCACCAGGTGTTGGCGGGCATAGACCGACATGCTCATGGTGCTTGATGAGTTCGAGGTCAGCACATAGATGACGTCGAATACCCGCAAGGAGTCGAGGATGCGGAAGATGGCCGCCACCAGCAGAGCAGGCATCAACAGTGGCAGCGTGACACGCCAGAACACTTTCAGCGGATGAATGCCATCGACCCTGGCGGCTTCGTAACAATCGCTCGGCAACATCTGCAAGGCCGCGAGCATCAGCAGCGTGACAAAAGGCACGGTCTTCCAGACGTCGACGATGATCACCGCCCACATCGACAGATCTGCATCGGCTGTCCAGGCCAGAGGCGCATCGATCAGGCCGAGGCTCAGCATCAGGTGATTGATGATGCCGAACTGGTCGTTAAGCATCCATGACCAGATCTTCGCCGAGACAATGGTTGGAATCGCCCAGGGAATCAGAATCAACGCACGCACCAGCGAACGGCCGGTGAACTTGATGTTCAACAGCAACGCCACCAGCAGCCCCAGGACGACTTCCAGTCCCACCGACACCACAGTGAAATGCAACGTATTGCGCACCGCATTCCACCATTGCGGATCGACCAGGATGCCCGACCAGCCGGCACTGCTGTGAAACAGATAATTGCTCAAGCCGACAAAGGTTGCATCGCCCGTCTCGGCCAGGCTTGCGTCGGTCAGGCTAAACCAGAATGTGCGCAGCAGCGGCCAGGCCGCCACCAGGGCCAGGCACAGCAACATCGGGCTCAGGAATAGCCACGCGGCGCGAACGCGACGGCGTTGTACCGGCGTTTCCCGAGTGATCAGGTGCTCTTCGTCGCCGGGGGCGAGTGTAGTGGAGGCAGACATGGTGATTTCCTTCCTTGTGGCTTACCAGTTCTGGCGTTTGATACGCGTGAGTTCGCTTTCCAGTTCGGCCAGCGCTTGATCGACAGGCAACTCGCCCGCCAGCACGCCATGCACTCGATCGAAGAACGCATTGGAGACCCGTGGATAGCGATCGGCAGTGATGGAGGCGGGGCGCATCACCCCATCGTTGAGAATGCTGTGCAACTGAGCGTAATAAGGCATGGCCGCGAGCAATTCGGGGTCTTGATAAAGCGACTCGATAACCGGGTTATAGGCGCCAATCAGGGCACGGTGTTTTTGCTCTTGGGCACTGGTCAGATAGTTCACCAGCTCTGCGGCAAGTTTTGGGTTGGCACTGTAGCGCGATACCGCCAGGCCCCAGCCACCGAGGGTGGAGGCATGTGTGCCGGCTTCGCCGCCGCGGGGCAGGGGAGCGACCCCAACCTTGTCTTTTACGGCGCTGTCCTGGCTTTGTACCAAGGCCCAGACATACGGCCAGTTACGCATGAACAGCGCATTTCCCGATTGGAATACGCCACGTCCTTCCTCCTCGGTGTAGTTGAGTACGCCACGCGGGGAGATGTCTCCTACCCAGCTTTTCGCCAGGGTCAAAGCCGTTTTCGAGGCCTGACTGTTGACCACGATGTCGCCTCGTGGATTGACCAGTCCGCCTTGCGGTTGGCTGCTGATCCATTCCAGCGCATTGCACGTCAGGCCCTCGTAGGCGCGCCCCTGAAAAATGTAACCCCACGCATTGGGGTTCCCGGCAGCGCGTTCGGCCTGTTGAATACTTCTGGCGGTCGCGGTCATTTCTTGCCAGGTCTGGGGAACTGGCTGGTGGTACTTTTCGAGCAAGTCTTTGCGGTAATACAGCAGGCCCGAGTCAGTGAACCACGGCATCGTCACCAACCGTCCATTCACCGTGGCGTTATCCACCTGTGCCTGGAAGTAGCCCTGGGTCGCGTTGGCAGGAAGCACCTCGCGCAGATCCAGCAGATGTTTGGCCAGCATCCCCGGCCACACCATATCGATTTGAATGATGTCGATGTCGGCGGACTGCGCGCTGAGGATCTGCTGGTAGAACGACAACCGCTCGGTCGCCGAGTTGGGCGTGGAAACCACCTCGACATTGTTGCCGGTCTGTTTCGACCACGCCTCGACAGCCTCCTTGCAGAGTTGTAACTCCGCACCCACTGCACCGCACGAGATCGTCAAATGGGCTGCGTTCGAGAGGGATGGAAACCCGGCACAGAGGGCGAACAGTGTGGCTGGCAGGAGAGATTTCAGATGTTTCATTGAGCACCCTTTATTTTTGTTTTTAGAAAAGTTAACGTTAACATCGCCAAATGTAGCAGCGTATTTGCGATGGGGCATCCTTTTTTTCGTCGATTGCGACAATTCACAACTGACGAAAAATGGCCGGTCGCGGGAACAAAACAATAAAAACAAAACAGGGAAATCCACATGCAGAAAGCATCAGGCTGGCTACTCGCAGGCGTGCTCGGCACATCGGCGGCCACCTCTCAGGCCGCGACTCTGGAAGAGCGCATGGCCGCGTTTGAAGCCCGTGCCAGCGCAGCGGAACAGCGTGCAGCCGCAGCCGAACAGCAAACCCAGGCGCTCGCCAGGGAACTGCAGCAAATCAAACTCGCCACTCCCGCTTTGCAGCCCGCTGCGTCCACTGCCGCCGCCCATTCGACGCCTGCTTTGGATACCCGGCTGGCAAAACTCGAAGCCCGTCAGGACAGCATGGAGAAAACGGGCAGTACTGGACACCTTACAGACGGGGTCAGCTTCAAAGGCTATGCCCGCTCCGGATTGCTGATTGACGAGGGGCTTGGTGGAGGCCGTGGCGGGCCTTATACAACGCCGGCCGGCTCAGTTGGTGGTGCTGTCGGGCGACTCGGCAACGAAGACGACACCTACATGCGTATAGACCTGTCGAAAGAAACCTATGCGCAGAACGGCACCCGCGCCAAATTCACGGTGTCCATCGCCGATGGTGTGGAGAGCTCCAATGACTGGACGGCCGACGAGAGCAACCTGAACGTGCGTCAGGTCTTTACCGAGCTCGATCATCTTGCCGCCTTCAAGGGCAACTCAGTGTTCGAGAACGCCACCTTGTGGGCAGGCAAACGATTCGACAGGGATAACTTCGATATCCATTGGCTGGACTCCGACGTGGTCTATCTGGCCGGCACCGGAGGTGGTATCTACGATGTGCAGATGAACAAGAACTGGCGCTCCAACTACTCTTTGATCGGGCGTAGCTATGGGGATTTCAGTGAGGGCGGTGTCAATGCCGATGTGCAAAGCTACATCCTGACCTCCAACCAGTTCTTCGATAATGGTCAGTGGCAGTGGATGTTCAATGGCATTGGCTCAAAGAAAAACGACTTCGGCAATCGCAGCAATCAAGCAGGCCTGACGCCTGCGGATTCCGGCTTGCACAGCATGTTGGCCAATCATCAGAAAAACTTCTTCGGCCGGGAAGGCTTCTTCAAAACGGCGCTGCTCTATGGACAAGGTTTGGGGGCAGAGGTCAAGAACATCGGTTCGGATGGCGAACTGATCGACGACGCCCGCGCTCTGCGCCTGGCGCTTTATGGTGAGACACCCATTGCCCCCGGCTGGCGTATCGGCCCCAGCTTGCTGGCCGAACAGAGCAAGGACAGATACGTCAAGGGTGACGACTACCGCTGGATGACCCTGAACGTGCGTTTGGCCAATGCAATCAACAGCAATTTCGAGATGGCCTACGAAATGAGCTGGCAAACCATGGACCTCGACCCCAAGGGCTACAGGCAACGCAATGCGGTCGACGGTAACTTCTGGAAATTCACGGTCGCTCCGACCTTCAAGCCTGACGTTGGAGACCTTCTCACACGTCCCGAATTACGAGTATTCGCCAGTTTCATGAACTGGTCTTCGGATCTGGACAGATACAGTTCCACAGACAACTTCGGCAAGACGGACTTCAACGCCGGAGGTGTTTGGCAATACGGGATACAAATGGAAACCTGGTTTTAATGTTTGAACACGCCGGCCAGCACGCCTTCAGCGCGCCGGCCGGCTGTTGTTGCAAACAGTGATGTCGGCTTCAGACATCTGCTTTGAGATTGGCCATGAAAATTTGGCCAACTTCAACAGGCACTGTGACAGCGAAATGAAGTGACACCGAATATCGTCGTGGAACAGCAGTGGCGTTATTCAATCCTCAGGCTTGTCATAGCGACGCCGTGCCAGGCGTCGATGCATTTAACCGCTTAGAACCAATAATGCAGGCCGAGCATTAATGACTGGGCGCTGTAGTCAGTGCGCACATCGCCTTGGGGCAGGCCCTGAATGTCGCCGAAGTGCGCATCGCGCGTCTTGAGGTATCGATAATCCAGGGACGTGGACCATTGATCGGTGAGCTCGAAACTGACCCCGGCTCCGAGTTGATAGGCCGACACGTTGTCGCGGTGAGTATTGCCGAAGTGGACGCCGCCGGCTTCCAGGCCACTGATTGATACGGTGCTGTAGCCCAGGCCGCCACCCATGTAGGGCGTGAACCGACGGAAGGGCGCCGGGAGGTTCAGGAAGTCATACCAGAGGATCGATAAGACTGCGAAAAGCAATATTTGCCGCACACTCGTATCCCATAATATGGGATTGATATTTATATATTGAGATTTTCCTGCGCCAAGGTTTATAGTCCGTCGCACTCACTGCCAAAAACAAAACAGGTGAAGCGATGCAGGCGCAATTGATCGCGCTCGACTGGGGGACGACCTCATTACGTGCTTACAAACTTGCGGCGGGCGGTGTGGTGCTGGAGCAGCGCTCGCTGTCGTCCGGGATCATGCAACTGCCGAAAACCCCGCGAGTCATCAACGGTCGCGAATGCACCGATGGTTTTGAACTGGCCTTCGACGAGGCGTGTGGCGACTGGCTCGATGCGCAGCCGGATCTGCCGGTGATCGCTTGCGGCATGGTCGGCAGTGCTCAGGGCTGGCGCGAAGCGGCCTACGGCGAGACGCCGGCGAACGTCGCCAATCTCGGAAACTCCCTACAAACAGTTGTCAGTCTTCGCGGTACGCGAGTGCATATCGTGCCGGGCGTGATTCAGCGTTCGCGTCTGCCGAACGTAATGCGCGGCGAAGAAACGCAAGTCCTCGGCGTTCTGCAGAATCTTCCGGTCGAGGCGGGCGATGAGCTGTTGATCGGCCTGCCGGGCAGTCACTCGAAATGGGTGGAGGTGGTCGATGGCTGCATCACGCATTTCGACACCTTCATGACCGGCGAAGTATTCGCCGTGCTCAGTGATCACAGCATCCTCGGCCGTACCCAACAGCAAGGTGCGGCGTTCGATGGTCAGGCGTTTGACCGGGGCGTACAGGTGGCTCTGTCGGCGGACGGTGAACTCGGCGTGCTCTCGACGTTGTTTAGCGCCCGTACCTTGGGGCTGACCGGTGAACTGAGCCCGACGGCCCAAGCGGATTATCTGTCCGGCCTGATGATCGGTCATGAGTTGGCGGCGCTCGCCTCAGTGCAACGGCGTCGCCGCAACAACCCGAATCTTCCTTCGATCATCCTCATCGGCAACGCGCCACTCTGCGCGCGCTATAGCCGCGCGCTCGATGCCTGCGGTTTCGCCAAGGTCACGCTGGCCGAACAGGCCACCGAGCGTGGTTTGTGGCAACTGGCGCTGGCCGCCGGACTGATTGATCCCTCATCCCGTTAACCCTGACTGGAGGCCTGACATGCTCAAGCAAGCATTGGCGCAAAACGGTCTGATCGCGATCCTGCGGGGCCTGTATCCGCAGGAAGCCGCCGCTGTCGGAGAAGTCCTGTATACATCCGGATTTCGCGTCATAGAAGTACCGCTTAATTCCCCATCGCCGTACGAAAGTATCCGCATCCTGCGCAAGACCTTGCCCGCCGATTGCCTGATCGGTGCCGGTACGGTGTTGTCGGCGGAGCAGGTCGACTTGGTGAAAGAGGCGGGCGGCCAGGTGATCGTCATGCCGCACAGCGATGCCAAGGTACTGCGCGCCGCGAAAGCGGCGGGGCTGTACCTGTCGCCGGGTGTGGCCACACCGACCGAAGCGTTTGCGGCGCTGGCGGAGGGCGCAGACATTCTCAAGCTGTTTCCCGCCGAGCAGATGGGCCCGGCGGTCGTCAAAGCCTGGCTGGCGGTGTTGCCGACGGGCACGGTGCTGGCGCCGGTCGGCGGCATTACCCCGGACAACATGCAGGTATTTATCGACGCCGGAGTGAAAGGTTTCGGCCTCGGTTCCGGGCTATTCAAACCGGGCATGACGCCGGAGCAAGTGGCGGTCAATGCCAAGGCCTATGTCACTGCCTGGAAAGTCCTTCGCTAAGAACGCTGGCGCATCCAACAAGAGAGACAACAAGATGAAAATCACCAAACTCACCACCTTCATCGTCCCGCCGCGCTGGTGTTTCCTCAAAGTCGAAACCGACGAAGGCGTGACCGGTTGGGGCGAGCCTGTGGTTGAAGGTCGCGCGCACACCGTGGCGGCCGCCGTAGAAGAATTGTCCGACTACCTGATCGGCAAAGACCCACGCAACATCGAAGACATCTGGACGGTGCTGTATCGCGGCGGCTTTTACCGTGGCGGCGCGATCCACATGAGTGCACTGGCCGGCATCGATCAGGCCCTGTGGGATATCAAGGGCAAGGCCCTCGGTGTGTCGGTCAGCGATCTGCTCGGCGGTCAGGTGCGCGACAAGATCCGTGTGTATTCGTGGATCGGTGGCGACCGTCCGGCCGATACAGCACGCGCCGCGAAAGAGGCCGTCAGTCGTGGTTTTACCGCGGTAAAAATGAACGGCACCGAAGAGCTGCAATTTCTCGACTCCTTCGAAAAAGTCGACCTCGCGTTGGCCAACGTCGCCGCCGTGCGTGATGCGGTCGGGCCGAACGTGGGCATCGGTGTCGACTTCCATGGCCGGGTGCACAAGCCCATGGCCAAGGTGCTGATGAAGGAACTCGATCCGTACAAACTGATGTTTATCGAGGAGCCTGTGCTCAGCGAAAACTATGAAGCGTTGAAAGAGCTGGCGCCGCTGACCAGCACGCCGATTGCCCTCGGTGAGCGACTGTTCTCGCGGTGGGATTTTAAACGGGTGTTGAGCGAAGGTTACGTCGACATCATCCAGCCGGATGCTTCCCACGCGGGCGGCATCACCGAAACCCGCAAGATCGCCAACATGGCCGAAGCCTACGACGTGGCATTGGCGCTGCATTGCCCGTTGGGGCCGATTGCGCTGGCGGCTTGTTTGCAACTGGACGCGGCTTGTTACAACGCGTTTATCCAGGAGCAGAGCCTGGGCATCCATTACAACGAGAGCAACGATTTGCTCGACTACGTGAAAGATCCGCAGGTATTCGATTACGACAAAGGCTTCGTGAAGATCCCGAATGGGCCCGGCTTGGGGATCGAGATCAACGAGGAATACGTGATCGAACGTGCGGCCGTCGGCCACCGCTGGCGCAACCCGATCTGGCGCCATGCCGATGGCAGTTTTGCCGAGTGGTGAGTCACCGACATCACTGATGTCCCCCTGTGGGAGAGGGCTTGTCAGTCGATGTTGCATCAGATGACACATCGCATTCGCGAGCAAGCCCGCTCCCACCATTTAGATCTCCATGGATGGGGTATCTGCATTCAACGACCTCAATAAACATAACAAGAGGCATCCCCATGCAACCGCAACCCCTCACCGGGCAGGCGTCTTTAGTCACGCCTAGCCGTAAGCGTTTTTTCATCATGGTGTTGCTGTTCATCACCGTGGTGATCAACTACCTCGACCGCAGCAACCTGTCGATTGCCGCGCCGGCGCTGACCACTGAGCTGGGCATCGACCCGATTCACGTCGGCCTGATTTTCTCCGCGTTCGGCTGGACCTACGCCGCCATGCAGATCCCCGGCGGCTGGCTGGTGGATCGAGTGCCGCCACGCATCCTGTACAGCGTCGCGCTGCTGCTGTGGTCGGTGGCCACGGTGATGCTTGGCTTCGCCGCCAGTTTCATCGCGCTGTTCGTCCTGCGCATGGCCGTCGGCGCGCTGGAGGCACCGGCCTATCCGATCAATAGCCGCGTGGTCACCACCTGGTTTCCTGAGCGCGAACGCGCCACGGCGATCGGTTTCTATACCTCCGGGCAATTCGTCGGACTGGCCTTTCTCACCCCGGTGCTGGCCTGGCTGCAACACGAATTCGGTTGGCACATGGTGTTCGTTGCGACCGGTGCAGTGGGCATCATCTGGGCGGCGATCTGGTACGCGGTGTATCGCGAGCCGCGAGATTTCAAAGGCGTCAATGAGGCGGAAATCGATCTGATTCGTGAGGGCGGCGGGTTGGTGGATATCCAGGCCGAGTCTGCCAGGGTCAAAGCCAAATTCAGTTGGACAGATCTGGGCATCGTTCTCAGCCAGCGCAAGTTGTGGGGCATTTACCTCGGTCAGTTCTGCCTTAACTCGACGCTGTGGTTCTTCCTGACGTGGTTCCCGACTTATCTGGTGAAATACCGCGGCATGGACTTCATCAAGTCCGGCCTGTTGGCGTCGCTGCCGTTTCTCGCGGCGTTCATTGGCGTGCTGTGTTCGGGGTTCTTTTCCGATTTGCTGATTCGTCGCGGTTACACCGTAGGGTTTGCGCGCAAGTTGCCGATCATCGGCGGGTTGCTGATCTCCACGTCGATCATCGGTGCCAACTTTGTTGAGTCGACGCCGCTGGTGATCGCCTTCCTGGCCCTGGCGTTTTTCGGCAACGGCCTGGCATCGATCACCTGGTCGCTGGTGTCGACCCTCGCGCCGGCGCGGCTGCTCGGCCTGACCGGTGGGGTGTTCAATTTCATCGGCAACCTGTCGGCGATTGCCACGCCGATCGTGATCGGGTTCCTCGCCAGTGGCGATTCATTTGCCCCGGCGATCACCTATATCGCGGTTCTCGCGTTGATCGGCGCTTTGTCCTACGTGCTGCTGGTGGGCAAGGTCGAACGTATCAAGTTGTAGTGGTCAGCATCGGGCGACCATAATGCCGCCCGTTCCCTCGCTCAACGGTAAAGGCTGGATATGCAGGAAGACGCCCCGGAAAAAACCAAGGACGCCGCGCCCACCGGCACGCAAACGCTGCTGCGCGGCTTGGGCGTGGTGCAGGCCGTGGCCAGTGGCGCCCGCGATCTCAAGGAGATCGCACGGCTGATCGGCACGACGCGCAGCACCACTCATCGACTGGCCAGTTGTCTGGTCGACGAGCGTTATCTGCGCGTGGTGCCGCAGGTCGGGTATTTGCTCGGGCCGAAGCTGATTGAGTTGGGGTTTCAGGCGCGCGAAGAGTTGCCGCTGGTGAGTCTGGCCGGGCCGTATCTGGACGAGTTGTCAGCGCTGACCGGAGACACCGTTCACCTGGGGATTCGCGAAGGCGACGAAGTGCTGTATCTGCTGAAGAATCCGGGACGCAATGGCCCCGAAATGCGTTCGCGGGTCGGCCATCGAATGCCGTTGGCGCGCACCGGGATCGGCAAGGCCTTGATGCTCGATGATTCGCCGCAGGATTGGCAGCGCCTGTACGACATCAGCCTGCCGGCGGGTGGGAAAAGTCAGTTCTGGCCGCAGCATCCCCAGCAATCTTGGGAACAGCTTGAGCAGCGAATGGCTGAATACATCGCTGGTGGCTACGCGTTCGATCTGGAAGACAATGAACCGTCGATCCGTTGCGTGGCGGCGCCGATCCGCGATGCAAGCAAACGTATCGTCGCGGCGATCAGCATTGCCAGCACCGTGCCGTACATGCCACTGGAAAAAATGGCCGAGCTGATTCCCCTGATCAAAGGGATCACAGCCCGGCTGTCGGCAGAACTCGGGCTTAAGATTTAAACCTTGAGCGTTGCCATGTCGATCACGAAACGGTATTTCACGTCGCCAGCGATCATCCGGGCGTAGGCTTCGTTGATCTGGCGGATATCGAGCATTTCGATGTCGCAGGTGATGTTGTGCTCGGCGCAGAAATCCAGCACTTCCTGGGTTTCGGCGACGCCGCCGATCAAGGAACCGGCCAGTACGCGACGACCCAATACCAGTTTGGCGGCGTGCACCGGTGGATCAACCGGCTCGATCAGACCGACCAGAATGTGTACGCCATCAAAACGCAGGGTGTCGAGGTACGGGTTCAGGTCGTGTTGCACCGGAATGGTGTCGAGCAGGAAGTCGAAGTAACCGGCGGCGGCTTTCATCTGCTCGGCGTCGGTGGAGACGATCACATGATCGGCGCCCTGACGACGGCCCTCTTCAGCCTTGCTCGCCGAACGGGTGAACAAGGTCACTTCAGCGCCCATGGCTTTGGCGAACTTGATGCCCATGTGGCCCAGGCCGCCCATGCCGAGGATCCCGACCTTGTCGCCAGCCTTGACGCCGTAGTGCTTGAGCGGCGAGTACGTGGTGATGCCGGCGCAGAGGATCGGTGCGGCGCTGGCCAATGCCAGTTTTTCCGGAATGCGGACCACGAAGTGTTCGCTGACGACGATGCTGTCCGAATAACCGCCCATGGTGTTGCTGCCGTCGACCCGATCCGGGGTGGCGTAAGTCATGGTCGGGCCTTCGAGGCAATATTGCTCAAGGTTCGATTGGCAGGCTTCGCAGGTGCGGCAGGAATCGACCATGCAGCCAACGCCGACCAGATCGCCTACTTTATGCTGGGTGACATTCGTACCAATGGCGGTGACTTTTCCGACGATCTCGTGGCCAGGTATCAACGGGTAAACAGCAATGCCCCATTCGTTGCGTGCCTGGTGAATGTCGGAGTGGCAGACGCCGCAGTAGAGGATTTCGATGGCGACATCATCGGCCCGTGGGCTGCGACGTTCGAACTTCATCGGGGCGAGGGGAGTGGTGGCCGATTGGGCCGCATAGCCGATGGCGGTGTACATGTGAAACCTCGCAAAAGCAGTGACAGGTGAGGCGGCGCATTTTGGGCGCCGTGCGCCGGTCCGGCCATGACGATTCCTCCGGGTCTCATGCCTAATCCTCCGGCATGCAGGTTTGATCGGTCGCATAGGCAAAAGGATCTGCGATGATGCTTTCATCCCTTTTTCCATGAATTTTGTGAAGACACTTTCGATGCAATTGACCCGTCACCTTGATGCCAATGCCAGGCTGGTTTCACTGATTGAACCGCTGGCACTGCGCGACGGTTACTCCCGGACCGGACTGCCGGGTGTGCGGGTGTTGCGCGCCAGTTGCGACGTCGCCCGTGGCCCGCACATTTATGAGCCGAGTCTGATGATCATCGCCCAGGGCAGCAAACTGGCGTTCCTTGGGCCTCGGACGATGGAATACGGTGCCGGGCACTATTTGATTCAGGCGCTGCCGGTGCCTTTTGAATGTGAAACCTTCGCCTTGCCGGATGCGCCGTTGCTAGGGGTGTCGGTGGCGATTGATCGGGTGTTGCTGGGCGAGTTGGTGCTGGCGATGGGACTCGCGCCGGGGCGGCATATTCCGGCGCAGACGCCAGAGTCGATGACGTCGGTGGTGCTCGACGATGACATGCGCGGTTGTGTCGAACGGCTGCTGAGCTGTCTGCACGATCCGCTGGAATGCCAGATTCTCGGGCCGGCACGGGTGCGTGAATTGTTGTTCGTCGCATTGCGGGGGCCGCAGGCCGATGTGTTGCGGGCGTTGGTCGAGCAGCAGGGGCAATTTGCGAGGGTGGCGGCGTCGATCAGCCATCTGCATGCGCATTACACCGAGCCATTGAATGTCGAGACGCTGGCCAGTTGCGCGAACATGAGCGTTTCGACGTTTCACGAACACTTCAAACGCAGCACGTTGTTGTCGCCGGTGCAGTATCTCAAGCGCTTGCGGTTGTTGAAGGCGCAGACGTTGTTGGTGGCGGAGGGGTTGGGTGTGGCGCAGGTGGCGCATCGGGTGGGGTATCAGAGTACTTCGCAGTTCAGCCGCGAGTACAAACGTTATTTCGAGCGCAGCCCGGGGGACGAGCGCGTAGCCTGAGTTGCCACAGTGCCTGAGGGAGCGGGTTTCGTGGTGATGCAAATATTGCGGGCAAAAAAAAGGCCCCCATTTCGGGAGCCTCGATGTTCAGCGGTTCGGCTTACATATTCGGGTAAGTCGGGCCGCCAGCGCCTTCCGGCGTGACCCAGGTGATGTTCTGCGCAGGGTCCTTGATGTCACAGGTCTTGCAGTGCACGCAGTTCTGGGCGTTGATCTGGAAGCGTTTCTCGCCGTCCTCCTTGGTGATCACTTCGTAGACGCCGGCCGGGCAGTAGCGCTGCGCCGGTTCGTCGTACAACGGCAGGTTTTTGCTGATCGGGATGCTCGGGTCGGTCAGCTTCAGGTGGCACGGCTGTTCTTCTTCGTGGTTGGTACCGGAGATGAACACCGAACTGAGTTTGTCGAAGCTGAGTTTGCCGTCGGGTTTCGGGTAGTCGATCTTCTTGCAGTCGGCGGCGAGCTTGAGGCAGGCGTAGTCCGGCTTGGTGTCGTGCAGAGTGAACGGCAGTTTGCCGCCGAAGATGTTCTGGTCCAGCCAGTTGAAACCACCGCCGACAATGGCGCCGAACTTGTGAATCGCCGGGCCGAAGTTACGGCTGGCAAACAGTTCGTCGTACAGCCAGCTCTTCTTGAACGCGTCGACGTAAGTGCTCAGCTCTTCGGTGCCATCCTTTTCGGCGAACAGCGCGTCGGCCACCGATTCGGCGGCGAGCATGCCGGACTTCATCGCGGTGTGACTGCCCTTGATCTTGGCGAAGTTCAGGGTGCCGAGGTCGCAACCGATCAGCGCGCCACCCTTGAAGACCATCTTCGGCAGCGAATTCAAGCCGCCCTTGCAAATGGCACGAGCGCCGTAGCTGATGCGCTTGCCGCCTTCCAGGTACTGAGCCAGCACCGGGTGATGCTTGAGGCGCTGGAACTCGTCGAACGGCGACAGGTAGGTGTTGCTGTAGGACAGGTCGACGATCAGACCGACTACAACCTGGTTGTTTTCCAGGTGATAGAGGAACGAGCCGCCGGTGTTCTCGGTGCCCATGATGTCCAGCGGCCAACCAGCGGTGTGTACCACCAGGCCTGGCTGGTGTTTGGCCGGGTCGATTTCCCAGATTTCCTTGAGGCCGATGCCGTAGTGCTGGGCGTCGGCATCGCTGTCGAGGTTGTAGCGTTTGATCAGTTGCTTGCCGATGTGGCCACGGCAACCTTCGGCGAACAGCGTGTATTTGCCACGCAGTTCCATGCCGGGGGTGTACAGGCCTTCTTTCGGGTTGCCTTCGCGGTCAACGCCCAGATCACCGGTGATGATCCCGCGGACCACGCCTTGTTCGTCGATCAGCGCTTCTTGAGCTGCGAAGCCCGGGTAGATTTCCACACCCAGGTTCTCGGCCTGCTGAGCCAGCCAGCGGCACAGGTTGCCGAGGGAAATAATATAGTTGCCTTCGTTGTGCATGGTCTTGGGCACAAAGAAGTCGGGGATTTTTTGCGCGCTTTCGGCGTTTTTCAGCACGAAAATGTCATCGCGGGTCACCGGCGTGTGCAGCGGGGCGCCGAGTTCTTTCCAGTCCGGGAACAATTCGTTCAGAGCGCGGGGTTCGAATACGGCACCGGAAAGGATGTGTGCGCCGACTTCAGAGCCTTTTTCGACCACGCAGACGCTGATTTCCTTACCGGCTTCGGCGGCCTTCTGCTTCAGACGGCAGGCGGCGGACAGGCCAGCGGGGCCGGCACCGACGATGACCACGTCGAATTCCATGTATTCGCGTTCCACAGGCTATCTCCTACTCAAGGCTCAACAGTTTTTTTTCTAATTTGGAGGTTCGATGTCGCATCCGCTATTGCCTTTACGTTAACGTCAAAGGGAATATTGGAAAACCCACCTTTCTCTCTAGGGGGCGCATTATATCTACACCACTCCGAGCGTCCAATACAAACGTTTGTTTGAATTGGCTCCAGCCCAGAGAAATCAAAGAAGCGCGGCTTATGAGTGACCATTTTACCGTATTGACCGGAATAGGCGTTCCGGTCAATATACGGGCGGTTTTGCGCTCGCCGTAGGCAGACTGGCGGTTTCAAGAGCACCTCTAAAGACAGGGCGTAGGCAATACAAGGTGATGCGCAGCGCAGGCCTGGCGCGCAGTTTACACAGCGTGAAGATCAATGACTTATCGGTCACTACTGACGAACGGTCATCGCACTCCACTTCGTGAAATCACCCCGACACAAGCCGGCGTTTTTAGAGGTGCCCTTTTAGCCCGATGAGCATCAACCGCCAGGTTCGCCTAGGCGACTTTCTTTTCACCGGAGAGTAACGAGGAATCCATGAAGGTTCTTGTAGCTGTCAAACGCGTTGTGGATTACAACGTCAAGGTTCGCGTCAAGGCGGACAATTCCGGCGTAGACCTCGCCAACGTCAAGATGTCGATGAACCCGTTCTGCGAAATCGCAGTGGAAGAAGCCGTACGCCTGAAAGAGAAAGGTGTTGCGACTGAAATCGTCGTCGTCTCCATCGGCCCGACCACCGCTCAAGAGCAACTGCGCACTGCGCTGGCTCTGGGTGCCGACCGCGCCATCCTCGTCGAATCCGCTGAAGATCTGACTTCCCTCGCCGTGGCCAAGCTGCTCAAGGCCGTGGTTGACAAGGAACAGCCTCAACTGGTGATCCTGGGCAAACAGGCCATCGACAGCGACAACAACCAGACCGGCCAGATGCTCGCGGCACTGAGCGGCTACGGTCAGGGCACTTTCGCCTCGAAAGTCGAAGTCTCTGGCGACAGCGTTGCCGTGACCCGCGAAATCGACGGCGGCGCGCAGACCGTTTCCCTGAAACTGCCAGCGATCGTCACCACTGACCTGCGTTTGAACGAGCCGCGTTATGCGTCCCTGCCAAACATCATGAAAGCCAAGAAGAAGCCTCTCGAAGTGCTGACTCCGGACGCTTTGGGCGTTTCCACCGCCTCCACCAACAAGACTCTGAAAGTCGAAGCGCCGGCTGCACGCAGCGCGGGCATCAAGGTCAAGTCGGTGGCTGAACTGGTCGAGAAACTGAAAAACGAAGCGAAGGTAATCTGATCATGACTATCTTGGTAATCGCCGAACACGACAACAAAGTGCTGGCCCCGGCCACACTGAACACCGTGGCTGCCGCTGCCAAAATCGGTGGCGACATCCACGTATTGGTCGCAGGCCAAGGCGCTGGCGCCGTGGCTGAAGCCGCTGCGAAAATCGCAGGTGTGAGCAAAGTCCTGAACGCTGACAATGCCGCTTACGCGCATCAGCTGCCGGAAAACGTCGCGCCACTGGTTGCCGAGCTTGGCGCTGGCTACAGCCATATCCTGGCTGCTGCCACCTCCAACGGCAAAAACATCCTGCCGCGCGTTGCCGCGCAGTTGGATGTTGATCAGATCTCCGAAATCATCTCGGTAGAAAGCGCTGACACCTTCAAGCGTCCGATCTACGCCGGTAACGCCATCGCTACCGTACAGTCGACCGCTGCGATCAAAGTGATCACCGTGCGTGCGACCGGTTTCGATCCGGTGGCTGCTGAAGGTGGTTCTGCGGCTGTTGAAGCCGTGGCTGCCGCGCACAACGCCGGTACTTCCAGCTTCGTCAACGAAGAACTGGCCAAGTCCGATCGTCCCGAACTGACCGCTGCCAAGATCGTCGTTTCCGGCGGCCGCGGCATGCAGAACGGCGACAACTTCAAACACCTGTACGCCCTGGCCGACAAGCTGGGCGCTGCCGTCGGTGCTTCGCGCGCTGCGGTCGACGCAGGTTTCGTACCGAACGATATGCAGGTCGGTCAGACCGGCAAGATCGTTGCGCCACAGCTGTACATTGCCGTCGGTATTTCCGGCGCGATCCAGCACCTGGCCGGCATGAAAGATTCCAAAGTGATCGTTGCGATCAACAAGGACGAGGAAGCGCCGATCTTCCAGGTGGCCGATTATGGTCTCGTGGCGGATCTGTTCGAAGCGGTGCCTGAGCTGGAGAAGCTGGTCTAATCCGGCAGCTTCACTTATAAAGAGCCCGACCTTTTGGTCGGGCTTTTTTTTGTCTCGCAATTGAGTGGGAGTGTTTTGCCATGGAACTGCGCCGCAGGTTGCACTGCTCGCTATTGTTGGGACTGGCGCTGTTGCCGGGATTGGTGGCGGCCGCCGGCAAGTGCGAACGTCTCGTCGTCACCGGCAGCCCGGATGCGCCGCCGTACCTGTGGCAAGACCCGCAGAACCCCAAGCAATTGATGGGGGCCAGTGCTGATCTTTTGCAGCAAGTGGCCAAAGAGCTGGGCATCAAAGTCCAATTGCTCTACGCCGGCAAGCGCTCGCAAGCCCTGGATGAAGTGCGCAGCGGTCGTATGGACCTGCTCGCGGATGCTCCGCTGACCTTCAATGAGCTCGAAAACCTCGACTACATCTATCCGCCGCTGCTGGAAAACGACTATCTGGTGTGGACGCGCAAAGGCTCGACCTTGTTTTACAACGCAGCGCAGGACCTGCACGGGCATACCGGTGGCTTGTCGGAAAAGTCTCGAATGAGCGAGGCATTCGTTACTTTCGCCGAGCAGCAATTGACCCTGACCCGGACAGCAAACCTCACCCAGGCCTTTCAGAAATTGCTTCTGGGTGAAGTCGAATATGTACTCGCCGGTCGCTACTCGGGCATGGCAGCCGCACAGGCATTGGGCATGGCCAATGACCTGTTGGCCTTCGAGCAACCGATCGATCGACCGGGGCTGTTCCTCGCGGTTTCCCACAACTCGGCGTGCAACGATCCGTGGTTGCGCGGACAGTTGGCCAAAAAGATGACAGAATTGCCCGCGTCCGGACTGACGGAAGCTGCGCTGCAACGCAATATCGAGCGTTGGAAGGCGCAGCAGCAACAGCCGCAACAACCTGTCAGTACCCCAAAACAGTAGGGATTCTTAGTGAGTATTCGACCTCTTTTCGCGGCTGTGGCCGTTCTGGCCATGGCCGGTTGCGCGACCGATCCGGCACCCAATGAACAAATGCGCCTGACCGAGCAGGCCATCACTCAAGCCAAGGCTGTCGGTGCCACCGGCGATGACGTGCCGGAAATGAAACTGGCCGAAACCAAATACAACCGGGCAAAGGGCAACATGGCTGATGAGTCCTACCGGAACGCGCGCATGCGTGCCGAGCAGGCCGAACTGGATGCTCGCCTGGCGGAAGCCAAAGTGCTGACCCAGAAGAGTGAAGAACAGTTGAATGTGCTCAACACCCGCATCGTCCGTCTGCGCAAGCAACTGGGAGATGCCCAATGAGCCTCAACTCCAGAGTTCTCGGCGGTTTCATTCTTGCCGGTTGCGCCAGTCTTTACGGTTGTGCGGGTCAACATAGCGAATCCGCTCTGCAAGGGGCCAGCGCCGACTTCCAGAAGGTCAAGGAAGATTCCAACGTGCTGCGCATCGCGCCGAAAGACGTGATCCGCGCCGGTGAATCGCTGGCCCGCGCCGATCGCCTGTCGACCTATTGGGGCAGCGGGGCGGATGTGGTCCATTACGCCTATCTCAGCCAGCGCTACAGTGAAATCGCCCGCGAGCACACCAATCAGGTGCTCAACGAGGAGCGTGCGGCCAAGCTCGAACTGGAGCGTCAGCGCCTGCAACTGGCCTTGCGCGAATCCAAACTGCTCAGCGTGCAGCAGCAGGGCAAGTGGCTTGAAGAACAAATAGTCGCGCTGGCGACCACGCAGACCGACCGTGGTCTGGTGATGACGCTCGGTGATGTGCTGTTCGACACTGGGGAAGCCGAGCTGAAAAACTCGGCCAACCGTGTTGTGTTGAAAATTGTCCAGTTCCTGCAACTCAACCCGAAACGCGTGGTGCGCATCGAGGGTTATGCCGACAGCACCGGTGGTAAGCAGGAAAACCTCAAACTGTCCCGCGACCGTGCGCAGTCCGTTGCCGATGTGCTGACGGATCTGGGCATCGACGAAAAACGCATTCAGGTCGAAGGTTACGGCGACGAATACCCTGTAGACGCCAACGCTTCCGAGCGTGGGCGGGCACAGAACCGTCGTGTGGAAATTGTCTTCTCCGACGAAACAGGCCAGCTCGGCGCTGCCCGCTGAGGGCGGCGTCACTGGAAAGCCCGGGCTGTCAGGCAGCACCGGGCTTTTTTACGTCTGTCGAATAGCTCGCAAATCAATACAGTTGAGGCAGACACTGCACTGTATGGTCGACTAGAGTGACAACTGTCCCAGTACACTTCTAAACTGTTCCGGTATTGTTTCACACAAGAATAAAATGCCCGTGAAATCGAGTGCTGCGTCATGACCAATCTCTTGCTCTACCAACGTATTGCTCAGCAACTGGCCGAAGACATCCGCCGTGGGGTCTATCAACCGGGGGAGCGCGTGCCTTCGGTGCGCAAGATGAGTTCGCAACTCAACGTCAGCCATGCGACGGTGTTGCAGGCGTACGCCAACCTTGAAGATCAGGGGCTGATTCGCGCACGGCCCCAGTCCGGATATTACGTGCACCAGACCCCGGCGCTGACGGCCCCGACGCCCGACATCGCCCGCGTCGAACGGCCAGGTCTGGTGACTCGCAGCAGCATCATTCAACAAGTTCTGGTCGAGTCCCGCCGTGAAGGCGTATTCCCGTTGGGTGCCGCGGTGCCCAGTGTCGATTACTTGCCGGTGCGCGCACTTCATCAGCAATTGGCCAAGGTCACCCGGTTTCACAGTCCACGGGCGTTCAGCTACATGTTCAGCCCCGGTTTCGAACCGCTGCGCCGGCAGGTAGCGATCCGCATGCGCGATGCCGGTGTGGTGGTTGATCCCTCTGAAGTGGTGATCACCCATGGTTGTGTCGATGCCCTGCAGATGTCGTTGCGGGTGCTGACCCGACCAGGCGATCTGATCGCCGCCGAGTCGCCGACTTACTACGGCCTGCTGCAGTTGGCTGACCTGCTGGGTCTGAAGGTCATCGAAATTCCCAGCGATCCAGCCACTGGCATGAGCCTGGAGGCCCTGCAGTTGGCGGCCAACCAATGGTCGATCAAGGCGTTGGTGCTGACCACACGTCTGAGCAATCCGTTGGGCGGCACCATGCCTGAAGAGCGGCAGAAACAACTGCTGCGTCTGGCTTCGGATTTCGATATCCAGATCGTCGAAGACGATATTTATGGCGAGTTGATGTTCGAACAGGGTCGCACCAAGGCGCTCAAGGCTTATGACCGATTGGATCGGGTGATTTACTGCTCGAGTTTCTCCAAGACCTTGTCGCCCGGAGTACGCATCGGTTGGATGATCGCTGGCAAGTATCAGCAGGAAATTCAGCGTTTGCAGACCTTCAGCACCCATTCGGCGTGCAGTGTCACGCAGATGGGGATTGCGGCTTATCTGGAGAATGGCGGTTATGACCGGCATTTACGGTACATCCGCCAGGAATACCGAAAAAATCTCAGTGCTTTTCAACTGGCGGTGCAGCAGTACTTCCCCGAAGGTACGCAAATGAGCCGGCCCACGGGCGGTTTCATTCTGTGGGTGAGCCTGCCAGGCAGGGTCAATACTCAGGAGTTGCATGTTCGTGCGCTGCAACAGGGCATCAGCATCGCCCCCGGGCTGATCTTCAGTAATACCGAGCAGTTCAACCACTGCATCCGCCTGAACTGTGGCACCCCGTGGAACCGCGAGGCGGAGAGGGCGTTGATGACGCTGGGACTGCTGGCGACCCAACTGTGTCAGGAAACGGCTGGCGGATTTTGAGCCAGTGGCGGGTCAAACTTGTCTTGTGACGTCCAACAAGCGAGCATATGGCCCTCTGCCGTTAGCGTCGTTGGGTCCATGAAAGCGTTTCTTCCTGCCATGTGGGTTTTGCTGTGTTTGCTGATGATCGGTCATGCACCTGGTGTCTTGGCGGCCGCAGCTTCAGAAAAACCAGCGGCTAGGAGCACAGTGAAAAAGCCGCCAGTAGTGAAAAAGGCAGTGCCTGCCGAGCACTCCCGGCAGAAAACCGTGAAAAAACGCACACCTGTGGCTTCCAGGTCGAAATCCTCCAGTGAGGTGGCTAAAACCAAGCTGCCGCCGGCAACACTGGACTTGAGCTTGCCCAAGGAGATGGTCCAGGAATTGAAGCCGAAGGGAACCGTTTCGCTGCCGAAGCACGAGGGCATCCTGCCGCAGTTTTTTGGCGAGAAAACCAGCGGCTTCCAGCTCAATGGCCGTTTGCTCAGCAACGAAATGCAGTTGCAACTGCGTAACGAAGAGCGCCGGGATATTGATGGCGCGGCGCTGGATTTCGAATTCAAGCAGTAAATACAACCCGTCTGTGACCCGCGAAGCAGACGCTTTGTCGCAGACTGGTCAGTCACATTCACTTATCCGTAAAAACCCCGGTTCAGGGAATTTGAAACAGCCGTTTTAGCGGTTACTCTGTCCGCGTCCCTTTTACACATTGCCCGTCGCGAGGACTTGTTCGTCATGAAATGCCGTGAAGGCTGTGGCGCTTGCTGCATTGCCCCCTCCATCAGTTCGGCGATTCCCGGCATGCCTGATGGCAAACCTGCCGGCGAACGTTGCGTGCAACTCTCGGTCGAAAACCTGTGCAACATTTTCGGCCGTCCAGAGCGCCCGGCGGTCTGTTCCGGTTTCGCCGCCGATATCGAAGTCTGTGGCCGCAGCCAGGAAGAAGCGATCAGGTTGATCGGTTGGTGGGAGCAAATGACGGCGGCTTGATGTGTCAAACGAACGGAACTTCAACAATAAGGAATAAGACTATGGGTTCGCTGCATCGTATCGCTGTGTTGTGTGGTTTGACTGCCGTGCTGGTGACGTCGGTCGCGCAGGCTGAAGACTGGAAGGTCGCCAAGAACGAGGATGGCATCAAGGTTTCCCTGAGCGAAGTGCCGGGTTCGGACTACAAGTCCTATCAGGGCGTTGCTCTGATGAAGACCACCGTTGCCAAACTGCGTGCATTGCAGGAGGACGTTTCCGGCGCCTGCGCCTGGATTCACGAATGCAAGACCCAGAAACTGCTCAAGCACGAAGGTGATCAGAGCTGGACTTACACCCAGTTCAACACGCCTTGGCCGGTCACCCCGCGTGATTCGGTGCTGCACATCACGACCGTTGAAGGCGCCGACGGCAGCCTGACCCGTAACATGGAAGGTGTGCCGAAGTATGTTCCGGAGGAAAAAGGTTTTGTCCGGGTGGCTCAGGTCAAAGGCTTCTGGAAGTTTGTGCCAAAAGGCGATCAGGTCGAAGTGACCTATCAAGTGCACACCGAGCCAGGCGGCAGCGTGCCGGCGATGGTTGCCAACAAGTTTGTCGTTGATGCTCCGTTCAAGACCCTGAAAGCCCTGAAAGAGCTCGCCGAGAAGTAAACGCCCCGGATTCAGCAAAACGCCCCGATTGATTCGGGGCGTTTTGTTTTATGACTTTTTGTGTTTCCAGATAGGCGTTGAACGAAATTTTCACAAAGCGTTCAAGACAATTCGCCCGCGCTGTTTCCACGCTGTCCCTGTCTGCCGCCGCTTTGAATGAAAGTGTCTGGTGGCGGGGCACTAATCAATGGCAATGGTGCCGGTGATCGTGCAACATTTGCGCACCGCGCACGCCCCGGGGTCTGGAATGACCAATAGAGGGCATGGCGCCGCTGTATTTTGCAACTTCAACTTCCAATGGGTCCTAAAACGACATGGCAATCCCGGACGCCCTGAATCAGCAGCGAGCTTCTGCTCGTCTACTGCAACCGACCGTCAAATCGCATCTGGCCTACACGCTGCTTTGTGCGCTGGTCATGATGGTGATGTTTTCCGTGCTGCGCCTCGCGCTGCTGGTCTACAACCGCGAAATGATCCTCGATACCCCGGTTTCGACGTTCCTTGAAGCTTTCGTCAATGGGTTGCGTTTCGACTTGCGCCTGGTGGTCTACGTTTGCGTTCCGCTGGTACTGGCGCTGTTCAGTGCCCGGGCCATGGCTGCGCGCGGATTTTTCCGTCTGTGGCTGACCCTCGCTTCGAGCATCGCCCTGTTCCTCGGTCTGATGGAGATGGACTTCTACCGTGAGTTTCACCAGCGCCTTAACGGTCTGGTGTTCCAATACGTGAAAGAAGACCCGAAAACCGTGATGAGCATGCTCTGGTACGGTTTTCCGGTGGTTCGCTATTTGCTGGCGTGGGGCGTCGGCACCGTGATCCTGACGCTGGCGTTCAAAGGCGCCGACCGAGCCACGCGCCCGCGCGGGCCTTTCAGTGGTGGCAGTGTCAGCACGCGTCAGGTCGCGCCGTGGTATACGCGCCTTGCGGTGTTCGTGGTCTGTCTGCTGATTTGCGTGGTGGCCGCCCGTGGCACTCTGCGTCAGGGCCCGCCGCTGCGTTGGGGTGACGTCTACACCACCAATTCGAACTTCGCCAACCAGCTCGGCCTCAACGGCACGTTGTCGCTGATCGCGGCGGCGAAGGATCGGATGGGCGAGGATCGCAACAACATCTGGAAAGCCACGCTGCCACAAGAGCAAGCGCAGAAAGTCGTGCGTGAGATGCTGGTCATGCCGGACGACAAACTGGTCGATGCCGATATCGCTGCCGTGCGCCGTGACTACATGCCGCCGGCGGACAAGACCCTGCCGATCAAAAACGTTGTCGTGATCCTGATGGAAAGCATGGCCGGTCACTCGGTCGGCGCGTTGGGCGCACCGGGCAACATCACGCCATACCTCGACAAACTGTCGAAGGAAGGTCTGCTGTTCGATCGCTTCTTCTCCAACGGCACGCACACCCATCAGGGCATGTTTGCCACCATGGCCTGCTTCCCGAACCTGCCGGGTTTCGAATACTTGATGCAGACCCCGGAAGGCAGCCACAAACTGTCCGGCCTGCCGCAGTTGCTCAGTGCACGCAAATTTGACGATGTTTACGTCTATAACGGCGACTTCGCCTGGGACAACCAGTCGGGATTCTTCAGCAACCAGGGCATGACCAACTTCGTTGGCCGTAACGACTTCGTCAACCCGGTGTTCTCCGATCCGACGTGGGGCGTGTCCGATCAGGACATGTTTGACCGTGGTCTGCAGGAGCTCAAGGCCCGCGAAAACGGCAAGCCGTTCTACGCATTGCTGCAAACCCTGTCCAACCACACGCCTTACGCCTTGCCGACACCGTTGCCGGTTGAGCGCGTCACCGATCGGGGTTCGCTGAACGAGCATTTGACCGCCATGCGTTACTCCGACTGGGCACTGGGCCAGTTCTTCGAGAAAGCGCGCAAAGAGCCGTACTTCAAGGAAACCCTGTTCGTTATCGTCGGCGACCACGGTTTCGGTAACGAGCGTCAGATTACCGAAATGGACTTGGGCCGCTTCTATGTACCGATGCTGATGATCGCCCCGGGCATCCAGGAGAAGTTTGGTACGCGTGACCACACCGTGGGTACGCAGATTGACATCGTGCCGACCATCATGGGGCGTCTGGGTGGCGAAGTGCGCCATCAGTGCTGGGGCCGTGACTTGCTCAACCTGCCGGAAGGCGACACCGGTTTTGGTGTGATCAAGCCGTCGGGCAGCGAGCAGACCACTGCCATCGTCACGGCTGACCAGGTTCTGGTGCTGCCGAAAGAGAAAGAAATGGCGCCGAAAATCTATCAGTACCATTTGGGCGCCAACCCGGGTGGGGAGATCATTGCGAATGCTCCGCGCACTGCCGAGTTGAAACTCAAACTTGAGGCGTTCCTGCAAACGGCGACCAAGAGCCTGATGGAAAACACCGCCGGTGTGGTCAGCGGCAAACCAGACTGATGCCCGCGCAATAAAACGCCACACAATAAAAAAGAGGCCCTGAAAAGGGCCTCTTTTTTTACGCTTGAATCGTTATATCCGACCGAGTAACAACAGTACCAACAGCACGACCAGCACAACGCCGATAATGCCGGATGGACCGTAACCCCAACTTCTGGAGTGCGGGAAGACCGGCAGGCCACCGATCAGCAACAGGACCAGGATAATGATAAGAATTGTGCCCATGTCAATTTCCTTGTTGATAACGTTCGAGAAGTCTTGGTGTTCTGGTCGACTGGAGACTCAGTAATTCCAGGCGGCTTATAAATTCCGACTGGTGCGAATGAAAGAAGATTCAATGTTTTTTTAATGTATTTGGATCGCTTGCTTATTTCCTTTTCCCCTTGCGAAAGTTCAGAACTTAGTCCCTCCCAACGAATCAAACGCGCCACGGTTTTTCCCTACCATTCAGCAATCTGATGGAGCGAGGCTGGCGGCACATCCTTCGCTACACTGCGCGCATCTTCCCCGGAACAACAAGGCTGTCTGCTATGCAAAATCGCATGATGATCACTGGCGCGGGCTCAGGCTTAGGTCGCGAAATCGCGCTGCGCTGGGCGCGTGAAGGCTGGCAACTGGCCTTGTCCGATGTCAGCGAACCCGGCCTGCAAGAAACCCTGAAACAGGTGCGCGAGGCCGGCGGCGACGGTTTTATTCAGCGCTGCGATGTGCGTGATTACAGCCAGCTCACCGCGTTTGCTCAGGCGTGCGAAGAGAAACTCGGCGGCATCGACATCATCGTCAATAACGCCGGTGTGGCCTCGGGTGGGTTCTTCAGCGAATTGTCGCTGGAGGACTGGGACTGGCAGATCGCAATCAACCTGATGGGCGTGGTCAAGGGCTGCAAGGCGTTTCTGCCGTTGCTTGAGCAAAGCAAGGGCAAAATCATCAACATCGCCTCCATGGCGGCGTTGATGCAAGGCCCGGCCATGAGCAACTACAACGTGGCCAAGGCCGGCGTGGTGGCGTTGTCGGAAAGCCTGTTGATTGAACTGGCGCAACAGGAAGTCGGTGTGCATGTCGTCTGCCCGTCATTCTTCCAGACCAACTTGCTTGATTCCTTCCGTGGGCCGACCCCGGCGATGAAAGCGCAGGTTGGCAAGTTGCTGGAAAGTTCGCCGATCAGCGCAGCGGACATCGCTGACTACATCTATCAACAAGTGGCCGCAGGCGAGTTCATGATCCTGCCTCACGAACAGGGCCGGATGGCCTGGGCGATCAAGCAGAAGAACCCGCAACTGCTCTACAACGAAATGATCACCATGGCCGACAAAATGCGCGCCAAGGCCAAGCAGAACAACGGGTGAAACTTGCCTGAAGGGGGGACGCGTCGTTAGGGTGGCGGCAATGGTCATCCTGTCGAGACGCGTCAATGCTCAATTACTTGTGGTTCTTGCTCGCGGCGCTGTTTGAAATCGCCGGTTGTTTCGCCTTCTTCATGTGGCTGCGTCAAGGCAAAAGCGCTCTGTGGGTGATCCCGGCGCTGCTCAGTCTGACGCTGTTCGCCCTGTTGTTGACCCGTGTCGAAGCGGCCTATGCCGGTCGCGCCTATGCCGCTTATGGCGGGATCTACATTGTGGCTTCGATTGGCTGGCTGGCCGTGGTGGAGCGGGTTCGTCCACTGGGTTCGGACTGGATTGGTGTGGCGTTGTGTGTGATCGGTGCGAGCGTGATTCTATTCGGGCCGCGGTTTTCTGCCGCTTGAACGGATGGTTTTGTGGGAAGTATCTGACAGCCCTGCGCTTGAGGGGGTGTAGGGCAAGACTGATTTGCCGATCATGCATTGTGGGGCGCAGGCAAGCCGCGCATCTTCAGCGTTCGCTAACCCTGAAGGACGAATCTCATGCTTGTACTCAGCCGTGTCGTCGGTGAGTTGATCTCAATCGGTGACGACATTTCCCTGCGCGTTCTGTCCGTGAACGGTTCCAGTGTGCGCTTTGGCGTCGAGGCGCCGCAGAACGTCAATGTGCACCGCGCGGAGGTCTACGAACGGATCCAGCGTCAGCAGGCCAGGCAAAAGGCCCGCTGAGGGTTTCAGTCGAACAGGTGCTTGGGCACGTCGTGCTTGAGCATCAACTGGCACTGCTCGCTTTCCGGATCGAAGACGATCAGCGCCTGGCCTTTGGTCAACGCCTGACGCACACGCAGCACACGGGTTTCCAGCGGCGTGTCGTCGCCATTGTCGGTACCGTCGCGGGTGACGAAATCCTCGATCAGGCGAGTGAGGGTGTCGACTTCAAGAGCGTCGTAGGGGATGAGCATGGGCACCTCGGCTAAATCAATGTCGGGATGCTACGGCGATTGATGTTTGGCTGCCAGTTTTGTGTTGCCTGCGCCGGCCCTTCGTGAGCAAGTCCGCCCCCAGAGTGAAACGTATTCCAACGGTGGGAGCGGTCCGGGCACCATGGATTTAACTGTCCGAACGTTGCCCTACCAGACTGTCCACCGACGGCACGCGCGTATCACTCTCCATTTGCGTTTCATGCTCGATCTGATGACTGAAGCGATCAAGCGACGCATTGGCCGGCGCCGCATCGCTGGCGAACACCGGAGGACTCAGAATGTAAGCCCCCAGCAGCCGACTAAGTGCCGCCAGACTGTCGATGTGCGTGCGCTCATAACCGTGCGTCGCATCGCAGCCAAAGGCGAGCAGGGCGGTCCGGATGTCATGGCCGGCGGTCACCGCCGAATGCGCGTCGCTGAAGTAATAGCGGAACAGGTCACGGCGCACCGGCAACTCGTTTTCGCTGGCCAGACGCAGCAAATGTCGTGACAGGTGATAGTCGTAAGGCCCGCCGGAATCCTGCATCGCCACACTCACTGCGTGCTCGCTGGAGTGCTGCCCCGGCGCGACCGGCGCAATGTCGATGCCGACGAATTCGCTGACGTCCCACGGCAATGCCGCCGCTGCGCCGCTGCCGGTCTCTTCGGTAATGGTGAACAGCGGGTGACAGTCGATCATCAGTTCCTGGCCGCTGTCGACGATGGCTTTGAGTGACGCCAGCAACGCCGCAACCCCCGCTTTGTCATCCAGGTGACGAGCGCTGATATGGCCGCTTTCGGTGAATTCCGGCAGCGGATCGAACGCCACCACGTCGCCGACGCAGATGCCCAGCGATTCGCAGTCAGCCTTGGTCGCGCAATAGGCGTCCAGACGCAACTCCACATGATCCCAACTGATGGGCATCTCATCCACGGCCGTGTTGAACGCGTGCCCGGAGGCCATCAGCGGCAACACGCTGCCGCGAATCACGCCGTTGTCGGTAAACAGACTGACGCGACTGCCTTCGGCGAAACGGCTCGACCAGCAACCGACCGGGGCGAGGGTCAGGCGACCGTTGTCTTTGACGGCGCGCACAGCGGCGCCGATGGTGTCCAGGTGCGCCGAGACCGCGCGGTCAGGGCTGTTTTTCTTGCCCTTGAGCGTCGCGCGGATGGTGCCACGACGGGTCATCTCGAAGGGAATGCCGAGTTCCTCCAGACGTTCGGCGACGTACCGCACGATAGTGTCGGTGAAGCCGGTGGGGCTGGGAATGGCAAGCATTTCCAGCAGGACTTTTTGCAGGTAGTTGAGGTCTGGTTCGGGAATTTGGAGGGTCATGGAAACTCCTGATGGGTTGAGCACATCGATGGTTTCGATGAGGAGAATTTGGGCTGCCTGATCTGGCCTGATCGCTGGCAGGCCAGATCCCACAGGTTGTGAGATGACCACAAAACCTGCGGGAGCGGGCTTGCTCGCGAACGCGTCAGTCGAGGCGCCGTATCATTACGAGTTGGCCGGCTGACTGTGCGGAAACAGCAAATCGACAAACCGCTCGGCTGTCGGTTGCGGCTCATGGTTGGCCAATCCGGCACGCTCGTTGGCTTCGATAAACACGTACTCCGGCTGATCCGCCGCCGGCACCATCAGATCGAGGCCGACCATCGGAATGTCCAGTGCCCGCGCTGCGCGTACCGCTGCATCGACCAGCGTCGGATGCAGAATCGCCGTGACGTCTTCCAGCGTGCCACCGGTGTGCAGATTGGCCGTACGCCGCACAAACAGCGACTCGCTCGCCGCCAGGATGCTGCTGTAGTCATAACCGGCCGCGTGCAAGGTGCGCTGGGTTTCGTGGTCCAGCGGGATTTTGCTTTCGCCGCTGGTGGCCGCCTGCCGGCGCCGACTCTGGGCTTCGATCAGCGCGCCAATCGAGTGATGGCCATCACCGACCACCTCGGCCGGACGACGAATCGCCGCCGCGACGACTTCAAAACCGATCACCACAATCCGCAGATCCAACCCTTCGTGAAAGCTTTCCAGAAGCACCCGGCTATCAAACTGTTTCGCCGCTTCGATGGCCTGCTGCACCTCTTCAATGCTCTGCAAATCCACCGCCACACCTTGGCCCTGTTCACCATCAAGCGGCTTGACCACTACCCGCTGGTGCTCATCGAGAAACGCCAGGTTGTCGTCGGCGTTGCCCGCCAATTGTTGCGAAGGCAGGTTGAGCCCCGCCGCCTTCAACACTTTGTGGGTCAGGCTTTTGTCCTGGCACAGGCTCATGCTGATGGCGCTGGTCAGGTCGCTCAACGATTCGCGACAACGCACGCGGCGCCCGCCGTGACTGAGGGTGAACAGTCCGGCATCGGCGTCGTCCACCTGCACATCGATGCCGCGACGGTGCGCCTCCTCGACAATGATCCGCGCATACGGATTGAACTGCGCTTCAGGCCCAGGTCCCAGGAACAGCGGCTGATTGATGCCGTTCTTGCGCTTGATGGCGAAGGTGGAGAGATTGCGAAAACCGAGTTTGGCGTAGAGGCTTTTCGCCTGACGGTTGTCATGCAGCACCGACAGGTCCAGATAGCTCAGGCCGCGACTCATGAAGTGTTCGATCAAGTGCCGCACCAGCACTTCGCCGACGCCGGGGCGCGAGCATTGCGGATCCACCGCCAGGCACCACAGGCTGCTACCGTTTTCCGGGTCCTTGAACGCTTTGTGATGGTTCAGGCCCATGACGCTGCCGATCACGGCGCCGCTGTCTTCATCCTCGGCCAGCCAGTAAACCGGGCCGCCCTGATGATGCGGGGTTAGCCGTTGGGCATCGATCGGCAACATGCCGCGCGCCTGGTATAGCTGATTGATCGCCTGCCAGTCTGCCTCGCTTTGCGCGCGACGAATGCGGAAACCACGAAACACGCGGGTCGCTTGGCGGTAGTCGCTGAACCACAGGCGCAAGGTGTCGGAAGGGTCGAGAAACAACTGCGTCGGTTCGAGGCCGAGGATCTGTTGCGGTGCGGCAACATACAGCGCGATATCTCGCTCGCCTTGTTGCTCGTTGAGCAGCTCCTGAGCCAGCGTTGCCGAGTCAGGAAAGGTGTGGCCGATCAGCAACCGGCCCCAGCCGCAATGCACCGCAATCGGATCGGCGGCCAGTTCGCTGCCGTCCTCGGCCAGCCGCGCCTGCAAACGTTCATAGGACGGAGTCTGACCGCGCAACAGGCGCTGGCTGTAAGCCGTGGCGTGGGGTTTCATCGATCAGATTCCTTGTTCACTGAGCCACAGGTTCAGGGCCGCCAGTTGCCACAGCTTCGAACCACGCAACGGCGTCAGTTGGCCTTGTGGGTCAGTCAGCAATTTGTCGAGCATGGCCGGGTTGAACAGACCGCGATCCTGACTCGGATCAAGCAACAGTTCACGCACCCAGTTCAACGTGTCGCCTTGCAAATGCTTGAGGCCCGGCACCGGGAAGTAGCCTTTTTTGCGGTCGATCACTTCACTCGGGATGACCCGGCGTGCCGCTTCCTTGAGCACTTGTTTGCCACCGTCAGGCAGCTTGAACTGGCCGGGAACCCGCGCCGACAGTTCGACCAGTCGATAATCGAGAAACGGCGTTCGCGCCTCCAGACCCCAGGCCATGGTCATGTTGTCGACGCGTTTGACCGGGTCGTCCACCAGCATCACCGTGCTGTCCAGACGCAGGGCTTTGTCCACGGCGGCATCGGCACCGGGTTGTGCAAAATGTTCTTTCACGAAGTCACCGGCAGCGTCGTTGGCGGTCAGCCATTTCGGTTGCACGGTGGCGGCGTAGTCGTCATAGCTGCGGTCGAAAAACGCCTCGCGATAGGCCGCGTAAGGATCGGCCGCACCGTCCACTTGCGGGTACCAGTGATAACCGGCGAACAACTCGTCGGCACCCTGGCCGCTCTGCACAACCTTGCAGTGCTTGGCCACTTCACGCGACAGCAGATAGAACGCGATGCAGTCGTGGCTGACCATCGGTTCGCTCATGGCGCGAAACGCCGCAGGCAATTGTTCGATGATCTCTTTTTCGTCGATACGCAACTGATGGTGCTGAGTGCCGTAGTGTCTGGCGATCAGATCCGAATACTGAAACTCATCCCCGCGCTCGCCACCGGCATCCTGAAAACCGATGGAGAAGGTCGACAGGTTCTCCACGCCCACTTCACGCAACAGACCGACGAGCATGCTCGAATCAACGCCGCCGGACAGCAGCACGCCGACATCCACCGCCGCACGTTGGCGGATCGCCACGGCGTCGCGGGTGCTGTCGAGTACGCGATCGGTCCAGTCTTCGAGGGTGAGGTTTTTCTCGTCCTCGTGTGGGCCGTAGGGCAGGGTCCACCAGGTTTTCTGTTCGGTGCTGCCATCGGCTTCAACGCGCATCCAGGTGGCGGGCGGCAGTTTTTCAATGCCGGCCAGCAGGGTACGTGGGGCCGGTACCACGGCGTGGAAATTCAGGTAGTGGTTGAGCGCCACCGGATCGAGGATCGGGTTGATGTCGCCGCCCTTGAGTAGCGCCGGCAAGGCCGAGGCAAAGCGCAGGCGCTGACCGGTGCGCGACAGGTACAACGGCTTTACGCCGAGACGGTCACGGGCGATGAACAAGCGCTGTGCATCGCGCTCCCAAATGGCGAAGGCAAACATGCCGTTGAGTTTGGGCAGCAGCGCTTCTCCCCAGGCGTGATAGCCCTTGAGCAGCACTTCGGTGTCGCCACCGGAATAGAAGGCATAGCCCAGCGCTTCGAGTTCGGTCCGCAGTTCGGGGAAGTTGTAGATTGCGCCGTTGAAGGCCAGAGACAGGCCTAATTGGCTGTCGATCATCGGCTGCGCCGAGCCGTCCGACAGGTCCATGATTTTCAGGCGACGATGGCCCAGGGCAATCGGCCCTTGTGCGTGGAAGCCCCACGCGTCGGGGCCACGAGGGGCCAGGTGATGGGTGATTCGCTCAATGGCTGCAAGGTCTGCAGGTTGATGATCAAAGCGTAACTCGCCAGCTAATCCGCACATAAAGTCCTTACCGGTTTTTCCGTTGGGGAGGGGTCAAGCAGTACTACTCAATAAAACAGGGTACTCGGAAACTGACCCCCCTCGTTAAGTGGAGTTTTAGAACGATAAGTTATAAGGCTGATTTTGACGCTATCGCTGCCGCGTAATAGGCGGGCGTTGATTCTTCGCCGCTTGCGGATAATTGGACGGATTTTCGACAATTTTTTTTGAATAATTGTCAGTCGGCGTCCACCGGCAAGCCGTGTTGTTCGGCATCAGGCGGGGACAATCGCTTTTTCAGATCCAGCAGCCGTGACAGGGCGTTGTACTTCTCGATGGCGGTCCAGCTTCCCAGACCGGCGAACACGGAGGCCAGCAATTCATCCGTGGCGTAAGTGCGCAAGCGCTTGCTGAAATCATGGGTTGGGCTGACGGATAGTCGTCCTTTCTCAGGCAGGGTATGCGCTTTGCGCCTATTGGCGTAGGCGGGTTCGTTGACATTGGCGAGCGGCACCGCAATGTCCCTGGCATCCGCGGACAATTTATCCAGATAGCGATCAAAGAAATGTTTGTACAGCCCTTTCTTTAGCGGGATAAACGTTATGTCGTTGACAAACGAAATGCTATTCAGGTCCATTGCCTCTATTTCATTTTTTTCGGTATTGGTTAGTTGAGAGACGAGGCGTGTCCGGAATTTTTTATTGGTCAGGAAGTTGATGGAGAATCGGTATTTTGTCTGGTCTTCGTTGTCGTCCTGGTAAAAGCCGTCACCCGGGTCGTTGGGTATGTATACGATGTTATGGTCTATTGGTGATTGATCGGTCCGACGGCAGGTGATCAGAACGGCATCTGTGGTGTACTTGCCAAATAACTGTATCGAATGCAGTTTTATTTTACCGTTATTGATGTTGTCGCCAGTGTAAATATCCCTGTTGCCTTTTGTCAGACTCAGCACGGTGAGAAGCCGGTTCAAAGGGAAGTCGGTTTTTTTAAAGTATTTCTCATAGGCGCTGAGTTTCATGTTGAATTTGTGCAGGCGTGTGCCGATCAGCTCAATGTTTGAAACTTTAAACGTTCTGGCGATATGTTTCTGGTATTGGCCTCCCAGATCCAGATTGCGACTTAGAGCCGCAAACTCTTGTGCCGATACCCTGATCGCGTCAGGGTCGTCAACGGTTGACTGGCCAAGGATGTCCAAAATCTCGCTGTCATTCGAGAAGTAACCGGGAGCCGCTTCTTCGTCGGTGAAGTTCAGCATCGCCGCCTGCAGCAGGGTACAGGTATATGACTCACCGTCCGCAGAGTTTGCAGGCGTGAGTCTGATGTTGTCGTTGATGCCGAATCGTGTCCCATGGGTTTGTAGCAGTTCACTGCGAAGTTCGCGTCTGCAGAAACTTTCCGGTGTCTCCAGCTTGCCTGCCAATTCATCAATATAAGTCTGGTAGGGCAGCGCTTCATCGAGCGTTGCGCGCAAGGCGGCCAGCCTCGTGGGATCTTCTTTTGCCATACCGTGGGTAATGAAACGTTGCACGGCAGTTGCCTTGTCCTCAATCTGGACGGCATCGGAAATGTTTGCGCTGGCATCAACGTCCGATACCGTGGTGGGCGAGTTGTTTGTTGGTAAAGTCATGCGGGAAGTCCCTTTCGTAAATGAGATGTCATGTTAGGTGAGTTTGTCGTGATGAAAACAGTTTTATTATTGAATGGTTTTGGGTGTGTTTTCGGTTGGTATTTGAATGTTTGATATACATATGTATTGCACGATTTTGTGTGGTCTGTGTTTGCTGTAATGTGATTAACCTGCGTCGGAGTCTTCTGTTTTAATTCCAAGTGGATGTGGATAAGGTTAACGCTCAAGCCTGCAATAAAGGACTATTGCCGATGACCACCACACAGAATAAATCCGCACCGCGTGCGCCGACTCAGAATGAAGTGCTCAGCGTTTTGCTGGAAGCCACAGGAGACCTGGACAACGCCGAGGCGCTGCACAAGAGCCTGCCCGCAATGCTGCTTAACAGTGCGACCAGCACGCTGGTCGCGCTCGATCAAACCGCGCGAGACCTGCTCACGATCCAACTCAAGGTCGAGAAGGATCTGCTCAAGCTCAAACCTCTGAATGCCTTTTGTATTGCTGAGTTGACCCGCGCGCTGAAAGCCAAGTGGCCGGCGGTCTTCGATGTTGAAAAAGATCTGCTGAGTTTGCCGGGGGTTGAGTGTGGTTGCTCGCCAGCCTCGACCGACCCAGAGGGCATTCAAACCTTTCCACATGCCACGCAGACATTGCTGCAAGCGGCGATGCAGAATTTCACCGAAGACGAGGAAACCGACAACTACCCCGAAGGCAGTCAGGTGCGGGTGAGCAGCGTACCGTCGGGCGTGGCCGGATTGACGCCGGCGTCGTTCGCCAAATTCTGTCGCGAACTGGACCTGGGCAAGCGCTATCAGGCGCATTTTCAGCAGGTGTTCGGCCTGGTGGACGACGCCGGTAAAGTGACGGCCACCCGTCCGATGACCCGCGACATCGCTGCGATGAAGAAACTTCTGCTGCAACTGGACATGTATCTGGCCGCAATCAGCCAGCACATCACACCGGCTGGCCTGCAGATCGTGCAGAGGCTGATCGCCGCTGACGGCGTGGTCTCGGCGAAAACCCTGCACTACAGCAATCGTCCATTAATGATGCACGGCATCGAGGTGCTCGACAGTTGCATCTGGGGGGTTGTGGTGTTTGCAGTCCGGTCGATCGAGTTATACCCAAACGAATGGTGTCTGGTGTACATGGCTAACGAGCCCGAGAGGCCGCTGTATGAGTACTCGAGTTTCACTGCGTTCAAGCAATACCTCACGCAAAAGCTGAGTGACAAGCGCTACCAGGACTACTTCGCCAACAGCATTGATGAAGATGACAAGGCAGACTTCTTCAAGACCTTCGCCGACACCGCCGATTTGGGCCACATCAGGCAGTTGCCCATTGCAGTGCCGCTGTTCGAGTTCATGGTGCAAAGCCATGTCGGCAAGATGCAGATCGACGCCCGCAAACTCGCCGTACCGACGGCCGATATTGATGAGGATGTGCGACGCAAGCGCTTGCTGGGTTTTCTGGAACTGGGTGTGAGCATTGCGACGGTGGCGGGTTTCTTCGTGCCGGTTGTCGGTCAGTTGATGATGGGTGTCGCGGTTGGCCAACTTCTGGCGCAAGTGTATGAGGGGGTCGAGGACTGGCAGCGGGGCGACCAGCAGGAGGCGCTGTCGCATCTGCTCAGCGTGGCGCAAGACATTGCGCTGATGGGCGTGTTCGCGGGTGGACAGAAGGCGGTGGGCACGCTGGGACGCAAGCTGGTTCGGGCCCATCCGGAGTTTTTCGGGCAGTTCACCGCGATTCTGGATTCGGCCGGTAAACCGCGCCTTTGGAAGCCAGATCTCACCCCGTATGAACATCGGCTGCCAGCCGGTATCACGATGGCCGATGACTCCGTCGAGTTGCATCCGCTCAAGGAAAAAACCGTCGGCCGGGTCGACTATGGGATGTTCTCCGGGTCACTCGATCCGGACACGAAGGTCTGGCATCTGGATCATCCCGAGCGCCCGAAAGCCTATGCTCCCGGGCTTGAGCAACACGTCGAGGGCGGCTGGCGTCTGGCGGCTGAGGATGCCGAAACGTGGAATAGCGCTCCCTACACCCTCAAGCGTATCGATCCGCGTCTGAGTGAGTTCCCGGATACGGATCTGGACATGATTCGCCGAATCAGCGAGATCTCCCACGATCAATTGCACCGGGTTTTTAACGATAATCTGGCCTTGCCTGCCCGGTTACGCGACACCGTGGAACGCCTGCGGATCGAGCGCCAGTCAAGCCAACTCATCACTGAGCTTGAGCGTGGGGAAGTTCACGCAGGTCAACCTTCGCAGGAACAACTGCACGGCTTGCCGCAGTTGCCAGGCTGGCCGACAGGCCGGTACATCGAGGTCAGCGATAGCGAAGGAGACGTCACGGCAACCTATCCCGCGACCAACACCCGCGTCCCTGCGCTCAGTGTGCAGGTCACGCAAGAGCAATTGGCCGCAGGGCAGTTGTTGCAGTCGGTGATCGATGGCCTGTCCCTGCGCGAGGTTGAAGCCATGCTGGGGGGCAAGGTCAGTGCCGGCTCGCAAAAGCCAGCGTTGGCGAAGAAACTGGGAGCCTTGTTCAGGGCTGAGCGTCGATCGGTTTTCGATCGTATGTATCAACGCTACGACCAGAGTGAGGCTGACGAGGTCAAGACATTACGCAGCGTGTTCGCCGACATTCCTGCGCGTTATGCTCAGCGCCTGATTGACCAGGCGCCGAGTGTCGAGCGTCTGCATTTGCGCTCAACCGGGCGCGTGCCTTTGCGCCTGGCGCAGAGAGTCCGCAAGGCCTCTGCCGCCGTGCGCCTTGACCGTGCCCTGAGCGGTTTGCTCGTGTCGCAGGTCGCCAATGCCGATAGTGAAAAACTGGCGATCCAGTTACTGCCCCGTTTGAGTGGCTGGGACCCGAATCTGCGCCTGACGTTGCGGGACAAGACGCTGAACGGGCCGGTACTGGAAGCCATCGGTAACGAAGCGGCGACGCCTTTGAAGACCTGCACACTGGTCAAGTCCAGTGGCGGCTACGAAGCCTTCACTGGCGACGGTAAATCCCTGGGGCGTGTGGCGTCGGAGCCAGACAACCTGTATGCCGCGATCCTCAAGGCACTGCCGTCGGCTCAGCGTACAACCGCAGGTTTTGCTGACCCGGTGATCGCCGACAGTGCCCGATTGCGCAGCCAGTTACTGAACATTGCGCTGGACGAACGTGAGGCCAGTGCCCGGGTATTGACCACCGGCAAGTTCGAGCCGCTGGTCTCCGACCCCCCCTGCATTCAGGGCGATCATGCAATGCCTGAATCACCTCATCCACGCGCGTTATTACGTAAGGTGAGAAGGCTCTATCCCGGCTTTACCGAGGCGCAGGCCAGTGAGTTCATTGATCGGTCGGGCAATGATCCGCTGACCCGCGCTACACGGGTGAAAGGTTTGCGCCGTGATCTGGAGCAACTGCGCAAGGTGCTCGAAGTCTGGACGCAGGATCAGGCAGGCATGACGTTGATGGGGGAGGATTTGCGTGAAGTGCGGCACAGCCGCAAGACGGCGGCAGAGATGATCGAGGATGGGTTTCGGCGGCTTTTTCTGGCCACCGATGAAAGCGGAAAATCGATCTGTGTATTGAATCTTGACGGGATGCGGGTGGGGACGTTGCCCACGCTCCCGCCGGGGTTGAACTTCGATCATATCCAGCAGTTGTCGCTCAAGAACATGGAGCAGGGCGACGACCTGGTTTATTTCCTCAAGTCATTCAAGCACGCCGAGTCTGTGGACCTCGACGGCAACGCACTCACGCGCCTGCCTGAGGTGTTGTCGCACATGCCTGATCTGACCCGGGTGAGTCTGGCGGGTAACCGGATCAAACTGACCGAACATACACTGGTGAAGCTTGCCAACCTGCGCACACTGCACTCCCTGAATCTGAACAGTAACCCGCTGGGGGCGACCCCGGAGGTGGGCAAGATGTTTGATTTGCGTTCCCTGTGTCTGCGCGACACCCGCGTCACCGAGTTGCCCAAAGGTCTTGAACGCCTGCCACATCTGGATTGGGTCGATCTGCGTGAAAATCAGATCAAGCAGCTACCGGATTGGTTATTCAAGACCTCGCGACGTTTCAGCGAGGCGCTGGACCTGCGCGGTAATCCCTTGTCGTTAGCCAGCAGGACTCACCTGGCGGACTATCGAAACAATGTGGGTGTCGGTATGGGCTATCTGGAGAACGATAACGCGCGTCTCGATGAACAGAAGGCGCGCTCGCTGTGGTTCGAGGGCGGCGCCGGAGGGGACTGGGCCCAGCGTGACCGGATCTGGACCTTATTCAAGGAGGATCCCCGGGCCGAGGGCCTGTTTCATTTACTGGCGGAGCTGGGCAATACCGCCGACTCCGAAAAAGTCGCCAAAGACACCTGTCGACGTGTCTGGGCGGTGCTTGAAGCCGCCGAAACCGATGCAATCCTGAGTGAGCAAGTGTTCGACCTGGCCGCCAACCCGATCAATTGCACGGACAGCGCAGCCGTCAACTTCAGCCAGCTCGAACTCGCTGTGGAAGTCAACAAGATCACCAGGCTTGCCGGTGGCCGAGTGACCTCTGTACACCCGTTGCTCAAACTTGGTCGAGGCCTGTTTCGGCTGGACAAGCTGGATCAGATTGCCCGTGAGCATGCGCTTAACGATACCAGTGCTGATCCGCTGGAGGTGAACCTGGCTTATCGCATCGGACTGGCCGAAGAGTTCGATCTGCCGGGACAGCCGCGTCATATGCGTTTTGCCATCCTGGGCGGGGTGACCGAAGCCAATCTGGAGACTGCCAGGAACAGGATCAGTGTCGCTGAGCTGTCGTCCGAATGGCTGACGTTCCTGCTGCGTCAGCCGTTCTGGTGCGAGTACTTGAAGCGCACGTATCCCAGGCAATTCGCGAGCCTGGAGGAAACCTTTCCGGCGCGGCTGGACGCGGTGTTCGAACAGGCGAGCAAACTCTCCACGGCCGATTACCTGAACCAGATGGACGTCATCAGGCTCGAACGGGAGCAGGCCGAAGAGGCTGTGCTCAAGCGCCTGACGGGAGAGGCCATTCGCTTGGGGGATCTGGGCCTCTGCGCAATGCCCGATGCTTGAGGTCTATTTGCCGCGAATCAGTTGGCGCAATACGAAACGGTTGGGGTGACAGGCCTCGGCCACGCTTCTTGGCAAGGGCAACGGTTCGTCGTTCAGCCAGGCGGCGAGCAGTTCGCCAGACAGCGGCGCGGTGATCAGACCGCGTGAACCGTGGCCGCTGTTGACGTATAGACCGTCGAGCCACGGGCAGGCGATGTCCGGTACTTGCCGGGCATCCTTGCTCAGCGCCGCGTACGCGTGAATGAACGCCGCGCGGTCGGCGAGCGGGCCGACAATCGGCAGGTAGTCGGGACTGGTGCAGCGCAAGGCGGCGCGGCCTTGAAGGGTTTCGACCGCCTGTTCGCTGATGTGCAGGCGAGAGACCAGATCGCTGGAAATCTCTTCTAGCATCGCCAGATTACCTTGGTGTTCGGCGGTGGTCGGGGTCAGGTCGTCGCTGTTGAAATCGAAGCTGGCACCGAGGGTGTGTTCACCCCGTCGCGCGGGGGCGACGTAGCCTTCGGCACACACCACCGTCGTCAACGCCTGGCTTTGTTCAGTCTGCGCCAGGCGGGTGATCTGCCCGCGAATGCGCTTGAGTGGCAGCTCGGCGCTTTGCGCAAAACGCTTGATCTCGGCAGCACCGGCCAATACCACGACAGGCGCGCTGGCAAGCAAGCGGTCGCCGTCGAAGGCTTGCCACTGATCATCGACCTTGCGCAGTTCCAGCGCCTCACGGTGGCTGAGCAGTTCGATGTTCGGTTGTGTGGCCTGCGCCTGGCACAGCGCGGGCGGATGCACCCAGCCACCCTCGGGGTAGTACAAACCGCCGTGGTCCAGGCCGACACCGGCGCGGGCCTGCGCCTCGGGCTGATCGAGCCACTGCAACAGATCCTCCGGGAACGCCGCGGCCAACTGCGCGTGGCGCTCGGCTTCCTTGGCATTGAACGCCAGTTGCAGCACGCCGCAATCGTCCCAGTCGGTGCCCCGTTGCAGGCTTTCGAGCAGGCGTCGGGTGTAACCGAAGCCGCTGATGATCAGTTGCGATAACGCCGTGCCATGGGCCGACAGTTTCAGATACAGCACGCCTTGCGGATTGCCCGAGGCTTCTTGTGCCACGGCCTCGTGGCGCTCCAGCAAACTCACTTTCCAGCCGCGTGACGCGAGGCTCGCCGCGGTGGCACAACCGGCAAGACCTGCGCCGATCACCAGTGCCCGACGTTCACCGGACGTGGGGGCGGGGCGCGCGAACCAGGGTTTTTCCGGGGCAGGCGGGGCCACCTCCGACGGCCAGCCGAGGAACTCGCCGCGCAGGATTTCCCATTTGTGCCCGATGCCCGGCGTGCGCTTCATTTTGAAGCCGGCGGCGTTGAGCAAACGCCGCACCCAACCGGTGCTGGTGAACGTGCTGATGGTCGAGCCTGGCGCCGCCAGCCGAGCCAGTTCAGCGAACAGTTCGGCGGTCCACATCTGCGGGTTTTTCGCCGGGGCGAATCCGTCGAGAAACCACGCATCGATCTGAGCGTCCAGTTGCGGCAATTGCTCCAGCGCATCGCCGATCAGCAGCGTCAATGTCACTCGGCCATTGGCCAGTGTGATGCGCTGGAAGCCCTGATGGATCGCCACGTAATGGGTCAGCAATTGATCAGCCAGCGGCTTGAGTTCTGGCCACAACGCCAGGGCGCGTTTCAGATCGGCCGGGCTCAACGGGTATTTTTCGACGCTGACAAAATGCAGTCGGGCACCGACAGGGGCGTGTTGCTCGAACAACTGCCAGGCGCAGAGAAAATTCAGCCCGGTGCCGAAGCCCGTTTCACCGATGGCCAGATGTCCATGTGCTGGCAACGCAGTAAAACGTTCGGCCAGACGGTTCTGTTCGAGGAACACATAGCGGGTTTCATCCAGACCTGACTGGTCGGAAAAATACACGTCATCAAACACTCGCGAACGCGGGCGTCCCTGTTCATCCCAGTCGAGTTGGGCGTGGGGCAATACGGCTTTCATGGCAGGCTCGGCAACGACAAGGTCGCCATTCTAGCCGATCGCGCGCAGGGTGCTTGATCCGTGGCAAGGCTTGGCGCCGACGACTCGATGACAATCCGCCGCCCGCGGGAATTTCTGCGCCGTCCTTGTGCCCAATCCGCTAGTCTTGCTCAATCCTGGAAGGAGCTGTCCTATGTTCGAATCCGCTGAAATCGGTCACGCCGTCGACAAAGAAACCTATGAGGCCGCCGTCCCGGCGCTGCGCGAAGCGTTGCTCGATGCCCAGTTCGAGTTGCAGCAGCAAAAGCGTTTCCCGGTGATTGTCTTGATCAACGGCATCGAAGGCGCGGGCAAGGGCGAGACGGTCAAGTTGCTCAACGAATGGATGGATCCACGGCTGATCGAGGTGCGTACGTTCGATCAGCAGACCGATGAAGAGCTGGCCCGACCTCCGGCGTGGCGTTACTGGCGGATGCTGCCGGCCAAGGGGCGGATGGGGATTTTCTTCGGTAACTGGTACAGCCAGATGTTGCAGGGACGGGTGCATGGCCTGTTCAAGAACCCGCGTCTGGATCAGGCGATCGGCGCCGCCGAGCGTCTGGAAAAAATGCTCTGCGATGAAGGCGCGCTGATCTTCAAGTTCTGGTTTCACCTGTCCAAGAAGCAGATGAAGGCGCGGCTCAAAGCCTTGGCCGACGACCCGTTGCACAGTTGGCGGATCAGCCCGCTGGACTGGCAGCAATCGCAAACCTACGACAAGTTCGTCAAATACGGCGAGCGCATATTGCGCCGTACCAGTCGCGACTACGCGCCATGGCATGTCATCGAAGGCATGGACGCCAACTATCGCAGTCTGGCGGTTGGCAATATTCTGCTTGAGGGGCTGCAAAACGCGTTGAAGCGTTCGCAGATTCATGCCCAGGAGGTCAACGCAGCGCCGCTGGGCGCCCCCGTCGATCATAAGGGTTTGCTCGACAGCCTCGATCTTACCCAGCGTCTGGAAAAGGAAGATTACGAGGAGCAACTGATCACCGAACAGGCGCGGCTGTCCGGGCTGATGCGTGACAAGCGTATGCGCCGCCATGCGCTGGTGGCCGTGTTCGAAGGCAACGATGCCGCGGGCAAGGGCGGGGCGATTCGGCGGGTCGCGGCAGCGCTTGATCCACGCCAGTACAACATCGTGCCGATTGCCGCACCGAGCGAAGAGGAGCGGGCGCAACCTTATTTGTGGCGTTTCTGGCGGCATTTGCCGGCGCGCGGCAAGTTCACCGTGTTCGACCGTTCCTGGTACGGCCGGGTGCTGGTGGAGCGCATCGAAGGTTTTTGTACCCCGGCCGACTGGCTGCGTGCTTACGGTGAAATCAATGACTTTGAAGAGCAGATCGCCGATGCCGGGGTGATCGTGGTCAAGTTCTGGCTGGCCATCGACAAGGACACGCAAATGGAGCGCTTCCAGGCGCGGGAAGCGATCCCGTTCAAGCGCTTCAAAATCACCGAAGACGACTGGCGCAACCGCGACAAGTGGGACGAGTACCGCACCGCAGTCGGTGACATGGTTGATCGCACCAGTACCGAGATCTCCCCATGGACGCTGGTCGAGGCCAACGACAAACGTTGGGCGCGGATCAAAGTATTGCGCACCATCAACCGTGCGCTGGAAGAAGCGTTCGAGAAATCCGACAAACACGCGAAAAAGCACAAGGACTGAGCCAATAGATCCGCATACGCGAGGTGAATGATTGTCGCGGTCGTTGATGCGGTGGACTTATGCTCAGGTCCACTCTCAACCGACCACAACAATGAGGTATGCCATGCGTGAAGTGGTGATCGTCGACAGCGTCCGGACTGGCCTGGCCAAATCCTTTCGCGGCAAGTTCAACCAGACCCGCCCCGATGACATGGCGGCCCATTGCGTCAACGCATTGCTGACGCGTAACGACGTCGACCCGGCCAGTGTCGAGGATTGCATCGTCGGTGCCGGCTCCAACGAAGGTGCCCAGGGTTACAACATCGGCCGCAACGTAGCGGTGCTCTCGCGTCTGGGCACTGGCACCGCCGGCATGACCCTCAATCGTTTCTGCTCCTCCGGGTTGCAGGCGATTGCAATGGCTGCCAACCAGATCGCTTCAGGTTGCAGCGACATCATCGTTGCCGGCGGCGTCGAGTCGATCAGCCTGACGATGAAAAGCGTCAACACCGATCACCTGATCAACCCGTTGCTCAAGCAACAAACGCCGGGCATCTATTACACGATGGGTCAGACCGCTGAGGTGGTGGCACGGCGGTATGGTGTCAGCCGTGAAGCGCAGGATCGCTATGCCCTGCAAAGCCAGTTGCGCACCGCGCAGGCTCAGGCGGCCGGGCTGTTCGACGATGAAATCGTACCGATGTCGGTCAAGTATCGCGTCGAAGACAAGAACAGCGGTGATGTGCAGATCCTCGATGGCATCGTGGATCGTGACGATTGCAACCGCCCCGACACCACCTATGAAAGCCTCGCAGGCCTCAAGCCTGTGTTTGCCGAAGACGGTTCGGTGACGGCGGGCAACTCGTCGCAACTGTCCGACGGTGCCTCGATGACGCTGGTGATGAGTCTGGAAAAAGCCCTGCAACTGGGGCTCAAGCCGAAAGCGTTTTTCCGTGGCTTCACCGTGGCCGGTTGCGAGCCCGACGAGATGGGCATTGGCCCGGTGTTCTCGGTGCCCAAACTGCTCAAAGCCAAGGGCTTGCAGGTGGCTGATATCGATTTGTGGGAACTCAACGAGGCGTTTGCGTCGCAATGCCTGTACAGCCGTGACCGGCTGGAAATCGACAACGAGAAATACAACGTCAATGGCGGCTCGATTTCCATTGGTCACCCGTTCGGCATGACCGGGTCGCGGCAGGTCGGCCACCTGGTGCGTGAGTTGCAGCGGCGTGACCTGCGTTACGGCATCGTCACCATGTGCGTGGGCGGCGGGATGGGCGCGACGGGGTTGTTTGAGGCGGTGCGTTAAGACAGTTAGAGGGTGTTCACCACACAACCCTGTGGCAGGCTTGCTCGCGAATGACGTGACTCGGTTTATGTGTCGCAGCTCATAAGCTGCATTCGCGCAATGTAAGCCTGTATTTCTTTGTCTATCTGTTCAGTGCTCTCGAACGGCCCCTCAAGGGTATTTTCCCGAGTGCTGAAGAACAGTTCACCGTTGACCCGACACACCCGGTCGCTGCGAAAGTGTGTGGCAGGGGCGGGGTCTTGCCTACGCATGCCCAACATGACGGGGCTCCTTGAGGGTTCTTGTCGGCCAAGTGATTCAAAAAGCTTATGCCTGAATCACTTGGGCCGCCCGCTCAGCCGATCAACGGGGGCGCGTCAATTTATTACGGCGACCTGCACAGTTTTATTCGCGCCCAGGCCCCAACTGTCCCTGTGTCGCCGTCGGTGGCGCGCCTAGAATGAGGACTCTCGTCAGCAGGCCTTGAGGTTCGCATGCACATTTCATCCGGTCGCTGGGTTTACGGTTTATGCCTGGCGCTGCTGACTGCGTTTCTATGGGGCATCCTGCCGATCAAACTCAAACAGGTGTTGCAGGTGATGGACCCGATCACCGTGACCTGGTTTCGCTTGCTGGTGTCCGGCGGGTATCTGTTCATTTATCTGGCCTCGGTCAAGCGGCTGCCGAGCCGCAAGGTGCTGGGCCCCAAGGGTGGCTGGTTGGTGCTCATGGCGGTACTGGGGCTGGTGGGTAACTACGTGTTGTACCTGACGGGGCTGAATCTGCTCAGTCCCGGCACGGCGCAACTGGTGGTGCAGATGGGGCCGATCATGCTGCTGATCGCCAGTCTGTTTGTGTTCAAGGAACGCTTCAGCATCGGCCAGGGGATGGGGCTGGCGGTGTTGCTGGTCGGTTTTGTGTTGTTCTTCAATCAGCGATTGGCCGAACTGCTGACCTCGCTGTCGGACTACACCGCTGGCGTATTGCTGGTGTTGCTGGCGTCGACCGTCTGGACTTTTTACGCGTTGGGCCAGAAGCAATTGCTGACGGTGTGGAATTCGCTGCAGGTCATGATGGTGATTTATCTGTTCTGCGCGTTGCTGCTCACCCCTTGGGTGCATCCGCTCGAGGCGCTGCAACTGAGCCCGGTGCAGCGCTGGTTATTGCTGGCGTGCTGCATGAACACGCTGATCGCTTATGGCGCGTTCGCTGAAGCGCTGGCGCACTGGGAGGCGTCGCGGGTCAGTGCGACGTTGGCGATTACACCGCTGGTGACGTTCGGGGCGGTCGCGATAGCGGCCGGGTTATGGCCGCAGTATGTGCATGCCGAGCAGATCAATGCCCTGGGCTATGGCGGGGCGGTGCTGGTCGTGCTCGGTTCGGCGCTGGTGGCGTTGGGGCCTTCATTGATTGCCGGGTTCAAGGCACGGCGGATGAAGATGGCAGCCAGCTAAACGGCGTCATCGTTCTTCGCGAGCCAGCCGGATCCCACAAGGAAATGCATTCCAATGTGGGAGTGGGCTGGTTCGCGAAGCTTATTTTTCAAACGCTACAAGGCTTAGCCCTTGGCCCCCGCCTCGATCATGTTTTCCGGCCGCACCCACGCATCGAACTCTTCATCCGTCAGATAACCCAGCGCCAGCGCCGCTTCACGCAGGGTCAGTCCCTCGTTGTAGGCCTTCTTGGCGATTTCCGCCGACTTGTCGTAACCGATGTGCGGGTTCAGCGCGGTCACCAGCATCAGCCCCCGTTCCAGATGTCTGGTCATGACCTCGGCATCCGGCTCGAGCCCGGCAATGCAATGCTGCTGGAAGTTGCTGCAGCCATCGCCCAGCAGGCGGATCGATTGCAGCAGGTTGTGGATGATCACCGGTTTGAACACGTTCAGTTGCAAGTGGCCCTGGCTGGCGGCAATGCCGATCGTCACGTCGTTGCCCAATACCTGACAGGCGAGCATCGACAACGCCTCGCACTGGGTCGGGTTAACTTTGCCGGGCATGATCGAACTGCCCGGTTCGTTGGCAGGCAAGCGCACTTCAGCCAAACCGGCACGCGGCCCTGAGCCCAGCAGACGCAGGTCATTGGCGATTTTCATCAGCGCCACGGCGAGGGTTTTCAGCGCGCCGGAAAGGCTGGTCAGTGGTTCGTGGCCAGCAAGGGCGGCAAACTTGTTTGGCGCGGTGACGAAAGGCAGACCGGACAGCGCCGCCAGTTCTGCCGCAATCGCCTCGCCAAAACCATGGGGTGAGTTGAGCCCGGTACCCACCGCAGTGCCGCCTTGCGCCAGCTCGCACACTGCCGGCAGCGCGGCGCGGATCGCCCGTTCGGCGTAATCCAATTGCGCGATAAAACCGGACAACTCCTGGCCGAAGGTGATCGGCGTGGCATCCATCATGTGCGTGCGGCCGGTTTTCACCAATTTCATGTGCCGCGCCGACAGTTCCGCAAGGCCGCCGGACAGCTCGGCAATCGCCGGCAGCAATTGCTCCTGCACGGCCTTCACCGTGGCGATGCTCATGGCGGTGGGGAAGCAGTCGTTGGAGCTTTGCGAGCGATTGACGTGATCGTTGGGGTGCACCGGCGTTTTGCCGCCGCGCGGGTTGCCAGCCAGTTCGTTGGCGCGACCGGCGATCACCTCGTTGACGTTCATGTTGCTCTGGGTGCCGCTGCCGGTCTGCCAGACCACCAAAGGAAACTGGTCGTCATGCTGGCCGTCGAGCACTTCGTCGGCGGCTTGCTCAATCAAACGGGCGATGTCGGCGGGCAGGTCGCCGTTGCGGTCGTTGACGCGGGCGGCGGCTTTTTTGATCAGGGCCAGGGCATGCAATACCGGCAGTGGCATGCGTTCCTGACCGATGGCGAAGTTGATCAGCGAGCGTTGCGTTTGAGCACCCCAGTAGGCGTCGTCCGGGACTTCGATCTGGCCCAGGCTGTCGGTTTCGATACGGCTCATCGTGCACACTCCTGTTGGTCTGTTTGCGCAGTTTAGGCCGGCTTCGGCCCGGGTGGTTCCCTCTAACCGATTGTTGACCGGTAAAACCCGGTCAATCCAGTGTGGCAAGGGCCGGGGGGTTGAGCCGCAGCGATTGTTAGGCGCAGAATGAGCGCCCTTGGGGTTTTACCTCGCTTAGCTGAAAAGGAAACTCGATGACTCGTCTTTGTGCCATCTGTACCGCGGTAGCACTGGTTTGCGCCAGCGGCCAGGTGCTTGCCGATACCGCCAGCCACAACGCCAGTGCCGAAGCTTTCCTGACCCTGGCGCACGCTGACAAACTGGGCACTCCGGTTTACATGCAGGTTCAGCAGATGTTCGCCCAGCGCTTTGAACAGACCAAGGCCCCGGAATCCAAGAAAGCCACGCTGGAAACCTACCAGGCCAAGGCCAACGCAGCCCTGGATCAAGCCATTGGCTGGAAAAAGCTCAAGCCGGACATGGTCAAGCTCTACACCAGCAACTTCAGCGAATCCGAGCTCAAAGACCTGGTAGCGTTCTATCAGTCGCCGCTGGGCAAAAAAGTCCTGGAAAAAATGCCGCAACTGACCCAGCAATCGGCCCAGATGACTCAGGCCAAACTGGAAAGCGCAGTGCCTGTCGTCAACAAACTGCTGGAAGACATGACCAGCGAGCTGGCACCGAAAGGCGCTGCTCCGGCCAAGAAAAAGCCGTAAGCGGAGTTCGCGATGACCATGCAACAACGCATCGAATCAACGCTGGGCCTGTTACAGCCTGAGCATCTGCAAGTACTGGATGAAAGCCACATGCACAGTCGCGGGTTGCAGACCCACTTCAAGGCTGTGGTGGTCAGTGCGCAGTTCGAAGGCCTGAACCGGGTCAAGCGCCACCAGAAAATCTACGGCACGCTCGGCGAGTTGATGGGCGAGTTCCATGCGTTGGCGCTGCACACCTATACCCCACAGGAATGGGCAGAGATTGGCGCCGCCCCGGCGTCGCCGACCTGTGCTGGAGGAGGGTAGCTATACGCTTCAAGCAGCAAGCTGCAAGTTAACGGCGCCTTGTTCATGGCTGGCCGCTTGAAGCTAGCCGCTCGAAGCTGCTTTTTTGTTAGAATCCACAACGCGCCGCTCACCCGGCGCGTTTTTTTTCGCATCCGGTTCACCCTTTGCGAGGGTAGCCACCTGGAGAAATACCCATGACACAACCGATTGTCGTGGCGGCACTGTATAAGTTCGTCACCCTCGAAGATTACGTCAACCTGCGCGAGCCACTGCTGCAAGCGATGGTCGACAACGGCATCAAAGGCACACTGTTGATCGCCGAAGAAGGCATCAACGGCACGGTTTCCGGTACTCGCGAAGGCATCGACGGCCTGCTCGCCTGGCTCAAGAATGACCCGCGCATGATCGACATCGATCATAAAGAATCGTACTGCGACGAGCAGCCGTTCTACCGTACCAAGGTCAAGCTCAAGAAAGAGATCGTCACCCTCGGTGTCGAAGGCGTCGACCCGAACAAAAAAGTCGGTACTTACGTTGATCCGCAAGACTGGAACGCGTTGATCAGCGACCCTGAAGTGCTGTTGATCGACACGCGCAACGATTACGAAGTGTCGATCGGCACCTTCGAAGGTGCCATCGATCCGAAAACCACCAGTTTTCGCGAATTCCCCGACTACATCAAAGAACACTTCGATCCGGCCGTACACAAGAAGGTCGCGATGTTCTGCACCGGCGGTATCCGCTGCGAGAAAGCCTCGAGCTACATGCTCGGCGAAGGTTTCGAAGAGGTTTACCACCTCAAGGGCGGCATTTTGAAGTACCTCGAAGAGGTGCCGCAGGAAGAAACCAAGTGGCAGGGCGACTGCTTTGTATTCGACAACCGTGTGACCGTGCGTCACGACCTCAGCGAAGGCGACTACGATCAATGTCATGCCTGCCGCACGCCGGTCAGCGTTGAAGATCGCGCCAGCGAGCATTACGTCGCCGGCGTCAGTTGCCCGCATTGCTGGGACACGCTGAGCGAGAAAACCCGCCGCAGCGCCATCGATCGGCAGAAGCAGATCGAACTGGCCAAGGCCCGCAACCAGCCGCACCCGATCGGCTACAACTACAAGCAAGCATCCACCGAGGCTTAACCATGTCTGCGCGCCTGCTCTACGTGATGGATCCGATGTGTTCCTGGTGCTGGGGGTTTGCCCCGGTGGCCAAGGCTCTGGTCGAGCAGGCCCAGGCGGCCGGGGTGGAGTTGCACCTTGTCGTTGGCGGGTTGCGTACCGGCAGCGGTTCGGCGCTGGAGCCGACCACTCGACGCTACATTCTCGAGCATTGGCAGGCAGTGACCGAGGCCACCGGCCAGCCATTCAAGTTTGAAGGCGCGTTGCCCGATGGTTTTGTCTACGACACCGAGCCTGCCTGCCGTGCGATCGTCACCGCACGCAGCCTGGCGCCGGATTGTGCGTGGACATTGGTCGGACTGATTCAGCAGGCGTTTTACACCGAAGGCCGCGACGTCACCCAAGCCAGCGTGCTGGTGGAACTGGCCGAGCAGGCCGGCGTGCCACGGATCGAATTTGCCGCACTGTTTGATCGCGCCGATCAGCACGAAGCCACGGCGGCGGATTTCAATTGGGTGCAGGATCTGGGCATCGCCGGGTTCCCGACGTTGCTGGCCGAACGCAATGGCCAACTGGCGCTGCTGACCAATGGCTATCAACCGCTCAGCGAGCTGTCGCCGTTGCTCGGTCGCTGGCTGGAGCGCGCAGCCTGTGCCTGACCTGGCCGATGACACGCCAGCCGTAAAGCGTGTCGACCGGCTGAGCTGGGCAGAAGTCCGGCGCTTGGCACTGCATCATAAAAAATCCCTGTGGATCGCCAACGGCGTGGCCGTGCTGGCGACGCTGTGCAGCGTGCCGATTCCATTATTGCTGCCCTTGCTGGTGGACGAAGTGCTGCTCGGCCACGGCGACGCCGCGCTGAAAGTCATGAATCAGGTGCTGCCGTCGATGTGGCAGCAAGCGGCGGGCTACATCGGCCTGATGCTGGTGGTCACGCTGACCCTGCGCTGCAGCGCCCTGTGTTTTGGCGTGTTGCAGGCGCGACTCTTCGCGCGTCTGGCCAAAGACATCGTCTACCGCATCCGTGTGCGGCTGATCGAACGCCTCAAACGCATTTCCCTCGGTGAATACGAAAGCCTGGGCAGCGGGACCGTGACCACGCACCTGGTCACCGATCTGGACACCCTCGACAAGTTTGTGGGCGAAACCCTCAGCCGTTTTCTGGTGGCGATGCTGACTCTGGTTGGCACAGCAAGCATTCTGATGTGGATGCACTGGAAACTGGCGCTGCTGATTCTGTTGTTCAACCCGCTGGTGATCTACGCCACGGTGCAGTTGGGCAAGCGGGTCAAACACCTGAAAAAACTCGAGAACGACAGCACCGCGCGCTTCACTCAGGCGCTGAGCGAAACCCTCGATTCGATCCAGGAAGTGCGAGCGGGTAACCGTCAGGGCTATTTCCTCGGGCGGTTGGGTCTGCGGGCACAGGAAGTGCGTAACTACGCGGTCAATTCGCAGTGGAAAACCGACGCGTCCAACCGCGCCAGTGGCTTGCTGTTCCAGTTCGGCATCGACATCTTCCGCGCGGCGGCGATGCTCACCGTGTTGTTTTCCGATCTGTCGATTGGCCAGATGCTCGCGGTGTTCAGTTACCTGTGGTTCATGATTGGCCCGGTCGAACAGTTGTTGAATCTGCAATACGCCTACTACGCGGCGGGCGGTGCGCTGGCGCGGGTCAACGAATTGCTGGCGCGTGCCGATGAGCCACAATATCCGGGGGGTGTCGACCCGTTCAAAGGGCGCGAAACCGTCGGTATTGAAGTGCAGGGCCTGTGTTTCGGTTACGGCGATGAGCTGGTGCTGGATCAGATGAACCTGTCTATCGCGCCCGGCGAAAAAGTCGCGATTGTTGGCGCCAGTGGCGGTGGCAAAAGTACCTTGGTGCAATTGCTGTTGGGGTTGTACACGCCGCTCGCGGGCACCGTCCGTTTCGGTGGGTCGACCCAGCAGGAAATCGGTCTGGAGATCGTTCGGGAAAACGTTGCGGTGGTGTTGCAGCATCCGGCGCTGTTCAACGACACCGTGCGCGCCAACCTGACCATGGGGCGCACACGCAGTGACGAAGCCTGTTGGCAGGCGCTGGAAATCGCCCAGCTCGAACCCGTCATCCGTGCCTTGCCGGACGGCCTCGACAGCATCGTCGGGCGCTCCGGCGTGCGCCTGTCCGGCGGGCAGCGTCAGCGTCTGGCGATTGCGCGGATGATCCTGGCCGAGCCCAAAGTGGTGATCCTCGACGAAGCCACCTCGGCCCTCGATGCCGCCACCGAATACAACCTGCATGAAGCCATGGCGCGGTTCCTCAATGGTCGCACCACACTGATCATTGCCCACCGCTTGTCGGCGGTAAAACAGGCGGATCGGGTGGTGGTGTTCGATGGCGGACAAGTGGCCGAAGACGGCGATCATCAGCAGTTAATTGCCGATGGCGGGCTGTATGCCAAACTGTATGGCCACTTGCAGCAGATATAGTGCTCTTGAGTTTTTTGCGCGTTTGTGTGCTTAGTGTTTGAATTGCTTAAAATAAAAAACACCGAAACGCGTTGACAGGCAGCAGGTTGCGCAATCGGCAGTGAAGACGGCCGAGCAGTCGCTTCGACATGCCGAAAATTAGCCTAGGCTGAGCTGTCAGGAGCGGTATTTCCCGGTGTATATCTGGCAGTGCTTGCGCAAGGGACCTCATGAATCAGAAGCGGACTCTCGGAACGCCACGGTTGTTGGGCATCGTCTGGCCATTCATTGCTGTCGTGTTGTTTCAGGCTTTATTGGGAGGGATGAGTCTTTACGTGCTGTCGGCCGTTCGCGGTTATGTCGCGGGTGAGAGCCTCTGGTCCAAGGGGCAGAAAGACGCCATTTACTACCTCAATCTGTACGCCGACAGTCGTGACGAAACGATTTTTCTCAAGTACAAAAAGGCGATTGCCGTGCCTCAGGGCGGCCATGAGCTGCGCCTGGCACTGGATCACCAACCGCCGGACCTGACCGCTGCACGCGAAGGCATTCTCAAGGGCGGCAACCACCCGGACGACGTCCCCAGCCTGATCTGGCTGTACCTCAACTTCCGCCATTTCAGTTATCTGGAAACCGCAATCGACCGCTGGACGGTGGGTGACGCTTATCTGGTCGAACTCAATGACGTGGCGCGCGAAATGCACCAGAGCATCTTGCAGAACGCTGCCAGCAGTGCCGATATCCGGCGCTGGAAGACGCGGATTCTGGCGATCAACGATGGCGTGACCCCGGCGGCGAAAGCGTTCAGTGATGCCCTGGGTGAAGGCTCGCGGATGATCTTGCGCCTGCTCTTGTTCACCAACCTGGCCACGGCGCTGGGGCTTATCGTGCTGGCTTTATGGCGCACGCACAAACTGCTCAAACAACGCCATGCTTTTGCCCAGGCCCTTCAGTTGGAGAAGGATCGGGCGCATGTCACGCTGCAGTCGATTGGCGATGGCGTCATCACCACCGACGTTTCCGGCGCCATCGATTACATGAACCCCGCCGCCGAAGCCATGACCCACTGGAAGGCCGAGCAGGCAGCCGGTCTGCCGCTGGCGGCGCTGTTCAACTTGCTTGACGACAATGCCCAGGCCGAAGGCCTGACCCTGATCGAACATATTCTTAGTGGCCATCTCAGTGGCGGCAGTGAACACTCCAAACTGATTCAGCGCCTGGATGGCAGCACGCTGTCGGTGACGCTGGTCGGTGCGCCGATTCGCAATGCCGGGAACGTCAGCGGTACCGTGCTGGTGCTGCACGACATGACCCAGGAACGGCAATACATCGCCAATCTTTCGTGGCAGGCCACCCATGATGCGCTGACCGGGCTGGCGAACCGCCGTGAGTTCGAATATCGCTTGGAGCAAGCGCTGCATAACCTTTCGCGCCAGTCCGGGCGGCATGCGCTGATGTTCCTCGATCTGGATCAGTTCAAGTTGGTCAACGACACCTGCGGCCATGCCGCGGGTGATGAACTGTTGCGGCACATTTGCACCTTGCTGCAATCGGGGCTGCGTGAGGGCGACACCCTGGCGCGGCTCGGAGGTGACGAGTTCGGCATTCTGTTGGAAAACTGCGCGCCGCAAGCGGCGGAGAAAATTGCCGAGGCGCTGCGCCAGACCGTGCAGAACCTGCATTTTGTCTGGAAAGGGCGGCCATTCCTGACCACGGTGAGTATCGGCCTGGTGCATGTCGTGCAAACCCCGGCGACGCTGGAAGCTTCGCTGCGTGCTGCTGATATGGCCTGTTACATGGCCAAGGAAAAGGGCCGCAACCGTGTGCAGGTCTACCACGCTGACGATTCCGAACTGTCGCTGCGCTTTGGTGAAATGGCCTGGGTCCAGCGTCTGCACATGGCGCTGGAAGAGAACCGTTTTTGTCTTTACGCCCAGGAAATCTCACCGCTGAAGCCGAGTGACGGCAAGGGTGGGCACATTGAAATCCTGCTGCGTCTGCATGACGAGGCCGGACGGATGATTCTGCCGGACAGTTTCATTCCCGCCGCCGAACGTTATGGCTTGATGAGCCAGTTGGATCGCTGGGTCGTGCAAAACGTATTTAAGGTAATTGCTCAATGTATTGCACAAGAGCATAAAGGCCCATTAGCGATGTGTGCGATTAATCTGTCAGGTATTACTATAGGAGATGATGCGTTTTTGCACTTTCTGCGCGAACAGTTTGTTAACTATTCGATACCGCCTGAAATGATTTGTTTTGAAATTACTGAAACCAGTGCAATTTCAAACTTGGGCAGTGCAATTAGATTTATTAATGAACTCAAAGGCTTGGGTTGTTATTTCTCGTTGGACGACTTTTGTGCCGGAATGTCTTCATTCGCTTATCTGAAACATTTGCCTGTAGACTTCCTGAAGATCGACGGGAGTTTCGTAAAAGATATGCTGGACGACCCGATTAACCGAGCAATGGTCGAAGTGATCAATCACATCGGGCATGTCATGGGTAAGCAGACAATTGCCGAGTTTGTTGAAACAACCCAGATCGAGCAGGCATTGCTTGAAATTGGAGTGGATTACGCTCAGGGTTATGTCATCGAACGACCGCAATTGTTTACCTGTGACAGTTTGCAAAGTCGGCCCGCCAGACCGCAGCCGTTGTTGTTCAAAGCGCCTGGCACGTTCCGTTGAAGTCTCTCGCCGATCCTTACAATCACAAATCAAAAGGAGCCGAACAGTGATCGACACATTCAACCGAGCCGGACCGCTCATGGAAGCTGCAAGTTATCCAGGCTGGGCACAACAGCTGATTGAGGATTGCAGCGAGAGCAAGCGCCGGGTTGTCGAACATGAGTTGTACCTGCGCATGCGTGATAACAAGCTCAGCGCCAAAACCATGCGCCAGTACCTGATCGGGGGTTGGCCGGTGGTTGAGCAATTCGCTCTTTACATGGCGCAGAACCTGACCAAGACCAAATTCGCCCGTCACCCCGGTGAAGACATGGCGCGGCGCTGGCTGATGCGCAATATCCGCGTCGAGCTGAATCACGCCGATTACTGGGTGCACTGGAGTCGTGCGCACGGTGTGAGCCTGGAAGATCTGCAGGCCCAGCATGTGCCGCCCGAGCTGCACGCCTTGAGTCATTGGTGCTGGCACACCAGTTCGGCGGACTCGCTGATCGTGGCTATCGCGGCCACCAACTATGCAATCGAGGGCGCGACCGGGGAGTGGTCGGCACTGGTTTGTTCTACTGGCGTGTATGCCGCTGCATTCCCGGAGGAAGATCGAAAGCGGGCGATGAAGTGGTTGAAGATGCACGCGCAGTATGACGATGCCCACCCTTGGGAGGCGCTGGAAATCATTTGCACCCTGGCCGGCATGAATCCGAGCAAGGCCCTGCAGGTCGAGTTGCGTCAGGCGATCTGCAAGAGCTACGACTACATGTATCTGTTTTTGGAGCGTTGCATGCAGCTCGAAACATCCGAGCGTTTGTTGGTGCGCGAACGCAGGGCAGTAGTCGAAAGCTGATGTAACTGTGGGCGCGGGCTTGCTCGCGAAAGCGGTGTCGCAGTCTAGCAACTGCTGACTGACACACCCTGTTCGCGAGCAAGCCCGCTCCCACACTGTTTGGTCGTTCGGTAGAACTAACCCGCCATTGCCAATCGATTCCGGCCTTCACGCTTGGCCACATACAACGCACTGTCAGCGCGACGCAGCAGGCTTTCTGCCGATTCACCCGGCAGCAGGGTCGAGCAACCCAGGCTCACCGTCAGCTCGATCAACTGGCCGTCAGCGTAATATTCATTAGCCTGTGCGGCGTAGCGCAAACGCTCACCGACCAGAGCAGCCGCTTCCCGGCTGGTGTTGGACAGCAGGATCAGGAACTCTTCCCCGCCATAACGAAACACCATGTCGACGTTGCGCAATTGACCTTTGATTGAGGCGGCAACGGCTTTGAGTACGTCATCGCCAGCGCTATGCCCGTGACTGTCGTTGACCCGCTTGAAATGGTCGATATCCAGCATCAATACCGACAATGGTTGCAGATGGCGACGTGACATCTCGATTTCGCGTTGCAGGGTCTGGTCCATCGCAATACGGTTGCCGGCACCGGTGAGGGAGTCGCGCAGTGCGCTCTGGGTCGCCGCGCGGTATAACAGGGCGTTGCGCATCGGATACAGCAGCGACGACAGCAGCGATTCAAGATGCCCCTGCTCCTGATCGTTGAAGCGCTGATTACGGCGGAATACCAGTTCACCCATGTGCTCGCCTTCGTGGCTGAGGCTGTAGCTGACCGAGTGATGGCCTCGGGCGCCGAACTCCAGGCGCAGGTCACTGCCTTGATGCGTGTAGCTCAAGGCATCCAGTGGTACAAGGCGCTGAGCCTCGCGAAAAAACAGACCGAGAATGCGTTGCGGTTCAAGACTGGTTTGCAGTTGCAGGCTCAGTTGCTGGCGCAATTGCGCAAGACTGGCGGGCCGCTCCAGAAGAGGCGGCTGCTGACCGAAACCCAGGCGCTGCAATTTGGCACTGTCGAAGTCAATTGCATTGGTCTGGGAAGGTGATTTCATATGGCGTGAGCCCCTAAGCAGTAAGTCTGTCTTACAGGCTGGGTGAGAGCGGCTATGGGCTGCGTGTCGTACTGATCCATCAGTCCCGTAGGACATTTGGTGTAAGTCTAGTCTGCCTGATGACGATTAGTGAGCTATCGAATCAGGTCTTGCCCCATTGCCTTCACACGGCATGCTTTGAGGAAAATTAGAGCGAAAGTCGTGCCATTCAGTTCTGTTTTATTTAAAGCTATACGAATCAATAGCTTGGCTTTTCGGAAGACTAAGGTGTGCTGGATATTTGACTGTATTTTGACGGCCAATAACGGTTAATGCATGCCGTGACGGAAATCCGCCACGGCTACAAATGCGACGTATGGCATTACTGCGCGTTGAATGCCTGACCGTTGATGCCGGTGCTGTCTGGGCCCATCAGGTACAGGTAGACCGGCATGATTTCCTCGGGCGTCGGATTGTTCAGCGGATTTTCCCCCGGATAGGCTTGCGCGCGCATGCTGGTGCGAGTGCCGCCCGGGTTGATGCTGTTGGAGCGCACTGGCGCCACGCCGTCGACTTCATCGGCCAGGGTTTGCATCAGGCCTTCGGTGGCGAATTTCGAAACGCCATAGGCCCCCCAATAAGCACGGCCCTTGCGTCCGACGCTGCTCGAAGTGAACACCACCGAAGCATCCTGCGACAGCTTGAGCAGCGGCAGCAATGTGCAGGTCAACATGAACATGGCGTTGACGTTGACCTGCATGACACGCATGAAGTTTTCGCCGGACAACTGCTCGATGGGCGTGCGCGGGCCGATGATCGAGGCGTTATGCAGCAGGCCGTCGAGGTGGCCGAATTCAGCCTCGATCATTGCGGCCAGTTCATCGTACTGATGCGGCAGGGCGGTCTCGAGATTGAACGGAATCACCGCCGGCTGGGGGTGCCCGGCGGCTTCGATTTCGTCGTAGACCTGTGTCAGATGGGCTTCAGTCTTGCCCAGCAGCAAAACGGTTGCGCCATGGGCAGCGTAGGTTTTCGCGGCAGCCGCGCCGATGCCACGACCGGCACCGGTGACCAAAATGACCCGGTCCTTGAGCAATTCGGGACGAGCTGTGTAATCAAACATAAAAAACCTCATCAAGAGTCAGATCATTCCCACGCTCCGCATGGGAAAGCAGCCAATGACGCTCTGCGTCAAGTCTCAGCAACTGCAGAGCGCGCTATCGAGCACCTTGCGCAACTCCAGAGGATGATCCACCACCACATCCGCGCCCCAATGCCGCGGGTTGTCGTCGGGATGGATGTAGCCAAACGTCACCGCACAAGTCTTGGTGCCAGCGTCGCGCCCGGATTCGATATCGCGCAGATCATCGCCCACAAACAAAACCGTCGACGGATCCAGATCAAGCATCTTGCACGCCAGGATCAGCGGCTCCGGATCCGGCTTGCTGTTTTTGACATGATCCGGGCAGATCAGCAGCGCCGAACGCTCGGCCAGTCCCAACTGCTGCATGATCGGCTCGGCGAAGCGCAGCGGCTTGTTGGTCACCACGCCCCAGATCAAGTTAGCCTTTTCGATATCAGCCAGCAGTTCGCCCATGCCGTCGAACAGCTTGCTGTGCACCGCGCAGCCGACGAGGTAGCGCTCGAGGAATTCCAGGCGCAACTCTTCAAACCCCGGCGATTCCGGGTCCATCGAAAACGTCACCGCAACCATGGCTTTGGCGCCGCCGGAGATCTCGTCGCGGATGTGCTTGTCGTTGATTGGCGGCAAACCACGATCTGCGCGCATCGCCTGGCAGATGGCGATGAAGTCCGGTGCGGTGTCGAGCAGGGTGCCGTCCATGTCGAAAAGGACTGCTCTGATGGCCATCGGCTTATTCCTCGCGCAGGGTCTGGATCATGTAGTTGACGTCAACGTCGTTGGCCAGCTTGTAGTGCTTGGTCAGCGGGTTGTAAGTCAGGCCGATGATGTCCTTGACGGTCAGGCCGGCCATGCGGCTCCAGGCGCCAAGCTCGGACGGGCGGATGAATTTCTTGAAGTCGTGGGTGCCACGCGGCAGCAACTTCATGATGTATTCGGCGCCGATGATGGCGAACAGGTAGGCCTTCGGGTTGCGGTTGATGGTCGAGAAGAACACCTGGCCGCCGGGTTTGACCATGCGGAAGCAGGCGCGAATGACCGACGAAGGATCCGGCACATGTTCGAGCATTTCGAGGCAGGTGACCACGTCGAATTGCTCGGGCATTTCTTCAGCCAGGTCTTCGGCGGTGATCTGGCGGTATTCGACGCTGACGCCGGATTCCAGTTGATGCAATTGCGCGACCGCCAGCGGCGCTTCGCCCATGTCGATGCCCATTACGGTGGCACCGCGTTGGGCCATGGCTTCGCTGAGGATGCCGCCGCCGCAACCAACGTCGAGCACTTTCTTGCCGGCCAGGTTGACCCGTTCGTCAATCCAGTTGACCCGCAGCGGGTTGATGTCGTGCAGTGGTTTGAATTCGCTTTCACGGTCCCACCAGCGATGGGCCAGGGCTTCGAATTTGGCGATTTCGGCGTGGTCGACGTTGCTCATGTTCCATTCCTCTAAAACTTGAAAAAGGTTGTAGCTGCGCAGGTTATGCGCAGTGTTTACGATTCGGTGTGGCCGCTGATGCGTTGGCCCCAGGCACGGGCGGTGGCGCCCAGTTGTGCCTCATCCAGGCGTGTCAGGCGCCGGTCGTCGAGCAGTTGCTTGCCGTCAACCCACAGGTGTTTCACGCAGTCGCGGCCGGTGGCATATATAAGCTGCGAAACCGGGTCATAGACTGGTTGCTGCGCCAGGCCCGACAGGTCGAAGGCGACGATGTCGGCGGCTTTGCCGATTTCCAGCGAGCCGACTTGCGCTTCGATCCCCAGCGCTCGGGCACCATTGAGCGTGGCCATGCGCAGGGCGCGGTGGGCGTCCAGCGCGGTGGCAGAGCCGGCGACGGCCTTGGCCAGCAGCGCGGCAGTGCGGGTTTCACCCAGCAGGTCGAGATCATTGTTGCTCGCCGCACCGTCAGTGCCGACAGCCACATTCACACCCGCCTGCCACAATCGCTCGATCGGGCAAAAACCGCTGGCCAGTTTGAGGTTCGATTCGGGGCAGTGGATCACGCTGGTGTTGCTTTCTACCAGTAACGCCAGATCGTCATCGCTGATCTGGGTCATGTGTACGGCCTGGAAGCGCGGGCCAAGCAGGCCCAGGCGGCCGAGGCGGGCCAGTGGCCGCTCGCCGCGTTGTTCTACCGCTTGCTGCACTTCGAAGGCGGTTTCGTGGACGTGCATGTGGATCGATGCATCCAGTTCCTCGGCAATCACGCGGATCTTCTCGAGGTTCTCATCGCTGACGGTATAGGGTGCATGGGGGCCGAAGGTGATCTTGATCCGTTCGTGGTGCTTCAGATCACCGAACAACTCGACGCCCTGACGAATGGCTTCATCAGCGTTGCTGGCGCCGGGTATCGGGAAGTCGAGGACAGGAATCGCGATCTGCGCGCGAATGCCGCTGTTGTGCACGCACTCGCTGGCAACTTTCGGGAAGAAATACATGTCCGAGAAACAGGTGATGCCGCCCTTGATCTGTTCGGCGATGGCCAGATCAGTACCGTCTCGGACAAAATCTTCATCGACCCATTTGGCTTCGGCTGGCCAGATGTGATTTTCCAGCCAGGTCATCAGCGGCAAGTCATCGGCCAGACCGCGGAACAGTGTCATTGCGGCGTGGCCGTGAGCATTGATCAGACCGGGGCTGAGCAGCATGTCCGGCAATTCGCGGATTTGTGTGGCGTTACACTTCAATGCTTCGGCGCGCGGGCCGATAAACACGATGCGACCGTCGCGGATGCCCAGACCGTGCTCCTTGAGCACAACGCCTGCAGGTTCGACGGGTACCAGCCAGGTCGGCAGCAATAGTAAGTCGAGCGCAATGGCAGGTTTCGGCATCGAGGGTCGGTTCCAGTGCTTTTGTAAAGGATGGCGAAGTATACCCGAGCGTCTTCGCGGGGGGATCGCTATAATCGGCGGCTTTTGTTCATGAGTGCGGGGTTAGGGATGCGCGATCGACTGTTGGCTGCGGAGAAAGTGAAGGCCATCGATTGGCGAGACGGCGCGCTCCACCTGCTGGATCAGCGTATTTTACCGTTCGAGGAAACCTGGATCGCCTGCACCAGCGCCGCCGGCGTGTCCGAGGCGATTCGCTCAATGGTGGTGCGTGGCGCGCCAGCCATCGGCATCAGTGCCGCCTATGGCATCGTGCTCGCGGCTCGTGCGCGGATTGTCGAGGGTGGCGATTGGCGTGCGGTGCTGGAAGAGGACTTCGCGCTGTTGGCCGGCTCTCGTCCGACCGCGGTCAACCTGTTCTGGGCGCTGGGCCGCATGCGTGATCGGCTTGAGCGCCTGAAAGACAATGCCGATCCGCTGGCGGCACTGGAAGCCGAGGCGATCTCAATTCATGAAAGTGACCGCGAAGCCAACCTGACCATGGCGCAACTGGGTGTCGACCTGATTCGCAAGCATCAGGGCAATGCTCAGGCGATTCTCACCCACTGCAACACTGGCGCGCTGGCGACGGGCGGATTCGGTACAGCGCTGGGTGTCATTCGTGCGGCGTTCCTTGAAGGTATGGTTGAGCGCGTTTACGCCGACGAAACCCGCCCGTGGCTGCAAGGCTCGCGCCTGACGGCCTGGGAGTTGGTCAATGAAGGTGTCCCGGTGACCCTTAATGCCGACTCTGCCGCCGCACACATCATGAAAACCAAAGGTGTGACCTGGGTAATCGTCGGTGCTGACCGGATCACCGCCAACGGCGACGTGGCGAACAAGATCGGCACCTATCAACTGGCGGTCAATGCGATGCACCACGGCGTACGTTTCATGGTCGTGGCGCCGAGTTCGACCATCGACATGAACCTGGCCAGTGGTGATGACATCCCGATTGAGGAGCGTGACGGCGCCGAGTTGCTGGAGGTGGGCGGCAAGCGTGTCGGCGCAGATGTCGAGGCGTTCAATCCGGTGTTTGACGTGACGCCGGCGGATCTGATCGACGCGATCGTTACCGAGAAGGGCATCGTCGAGCGTCCGGATACCGCGAAAATGGCCCAGTTGATGTGTCGCAAACGCCTGCATTAACGGGCTGTTGTGCCTCAAAGGTCCCCATCGCTGGCTTGTCAGCGATGGGGCCTTAAAAGTCAATAAACATACGTAAACAAGCCTCCGATTCTGCATTCGAAGAGGCTCTAAGCGTCTCTCGTCCCCCTTTCAGGCGATTACCGGCCAACTAACTATGCTCCATGCGCTTGTGGGGGATAGGTGCGTGGCGGCGATTGTGGTAGCATCCGGCGTTTTCCGAGGCAGTCCCACGGGGTTGTCTTCACTGCGCAAATCCAGGGTCCAACTTGTTGATTTGTCGTAAGTCGGCGCATGGCACTCAGCCTGCATCGACGAGCTTCGTGATCCCTATGGATATGACGAGGTTTCACCAGAAAAAGGAATCAGGCTTCTCATGGGCGAACTGGCCAAAGAAATCCTCCCGGTCAATATCGAAGACGAGCTGAAACAGTCCTACCTCGATTACGCGATGAGCGTGATCGTCGGCCGTGCACTGCCGGATGCGCGCGATGGCTTGAAGCCCGTGCACCGTCGCGTGCTGTTCGCGATGAGCGAGCTGGGCAACGACTTCAACAAGCCGTACAAGAAATCTGCCCGTGTTGTCGGTGACGTGATCGGTAAGTATCACCCGCACGGTGATACAGCGGTCTACGACACCATCGTCCGTATGGCGCAGCCATTCTCGCTGCGTTATCTGCTGGTCGACGGTCAGGGCAACTTCGGTTCGGTGGACGGCGACAACGCCGCGGCCATGCGATACACCGAAGTGCGCATGACCAAGCTGGCGCACGAGCTGCTGGCTGACCTGCACAAGGAAACCGTCGACTGGGTGCCGAACTACGACGGCACCGAAATGATCCCGGCGGTCATGCCGACCCGTATTCCCAACCTGCTGGTCAACGGTTCCAGCGGTATTGCCGTGGGCATGGCGACCAACATCCCGCCGCACAACCTCGGTGAAGTCATCGACGGTTGCCTGGCACTCATCGACAATCCCGAGCTGACTGTCGACGAGCTGATGCAATACATTCCCGGTCCGGACTTCCCGACCGCCGCGATCATCAACGGTCGCGCCGGTATCATCGAAGCCTACCGCACCGGTCGCGGGCGCATTTACATGCGTGCGCGTTCGATCGTTGAAGACATCGACAAGGTCGGTGGCCGTCAGCAGATCGTCATCACCGAACTCCCTTACCAGTTGAACAAGGCGCGTCTGATCGAGAAGATCGCCGAGCTGGTAAAAGAGAAGAAACTCGAAGGCATCACCGAACTGCGCGACGAGTCCGACAAGGACGGTATGCGCGTCGTGATCGAACTGCGTCGCGGCGAAGTGCCAGAGGTGATCCTCAACAACCTCTACGCCCAGACCCAACTGCAATCGGTGTTCGGCATCAACATCGTTGCGCTGATCGACGGCCGTCCGCGGATCCTCAACCTCAAGGATCTGCTGGAAGCCTTCGTTCGTCACCGTCGCGAAGTCGTCACCCGTCGCACCGTGTTCGAACTGCGTAAAGCCCGCGAGCGTGGTCACATCCTTGAAGGTCAGGCCGTTGCCCTGTCGAACATCGACCCGGTGATCGCCCTGATCAAGGCGTCGCCAACGCCGTCGGAAGCCAAGGAAGCGCTGATCAGCACGCCTTGGGAATCCTCGGCGGTGGTGGCGATGGTTGAGCGTGCCGGTGCCGATTCGTGCCGTCCGGAAAACCTTGATCCGCAATACGGTCTGCGCGAGGGCAAGTACTTCCTGTCGCCAGAACAGGCGCAAGCCATTCTGGAACTGCGTCTGCACCGCCTGACCGGCCTGGAACACGAAAAGCTGCTGGCCGAGTATCAAGAGATCCTCAACCAGATCGGCGAGCTGATCCGCATCCTCAACAGTGCCGTGCGCCTGATGGAAGTGATCCGCGAAGAGCTGGAAGTGATCCGTGCCGAATACGGCGATCAGCGTCGCACCGAGATTCTCGATGCACGCCTCGACCTGACTCTGGGCGACATGATCCCGGAAGAAGAGCGCGTTGTGACCATTTCCCACGGTGGCTACGCCAAGACCCAGCCGCTGGCTGCGTACCAGGCTCAGCGTCGTGGCGGTAAAGGCAAATCGGCGACTGGCGTCAAGGATGAGGACTACATTGCTCACCTGCTGGTTGCCAACAGTCACTCCACGCTCTTGCTGTTCTCCAGCAAAGGCAAGGTGTACTGGCTGAAGACTTACGAAATTCCTGAGGCATCGCGTGCCGCGCGGGGTCGTCCGCTGGTCAATCTGCTGCCGCTGGAAGCCGATGAAACCATCACCACGATGCTGCAGATCGACCTCGAAGCCCTGCAAAAACGCGCCGGTGCTGACGATGAAGATGATGCCGACGATGTGATCATCGAAGGCGAAGTGGTTGAAGCTGAAGAAGCTGCCGAACTGGAAGAAATCGACGGCGAAACGGCCGAACTGGTCGCTGAGCCGACTGGCGAATTCATCTTCATGGCCACGGCTTCCGGTACCGTCAAGAAGACGCCGCTGGCACGCTTCGCCCGTCCGCGCTCCAATGGCTTGATCGCCCTGAAGCTGAAGGAAGGTGACACGTTGATCGCGGCTGCCATCACCGATGGCGCGAAAGAAATCATGCTGTTCTCCGACGCTGGCAAGGTGATTCGTTTCGCTGAAGCCGCCGTGCGTGAAATGGGTCGTGGCGCTCGCGGTATCCGCGGCATGCGGATCCTCAAGGATCAGAAGCTGATCTCCATGCTGATTCCTGAGTCGGGCGCGCAGATTCTGACCGCTTCCGAGCGTGGTTTCGGCAAGCGCACCGCGCTGAGCAAATTCCCTCGCCGTGGTCGCGGTGGTCAGGGTGTGATTGCAATGGTCACCAAAGAGCGCAACGGCAAGCTCGTCGGTGCAATCCAGGTTCAGGAAGGCGAGGAAATCATGCTGATTTCCGATCAGGGCACGCTGGTGCGGACCCGCGTTGATGAAGTCTCCAGTCTGGGGCGCAACACCCAAGGGGTGACCCTGATCAAGCTGGCCACCGATGAAACGCTGGTCGGTCTGGAGCGGGTTCAGGAGCCGTCGGAAGTCGAGGGCGAGGAGCTTGAAGGTGAAGAAGGGCTGGTGTCCGGCGCGGAGGTCGTGATCGACGACGCTGTTGAAGATCAGCAACTCGACGCCGCAGCTGACGAAGAACCGCAGGAATAAGCGGACAAGCGAGGGGGCGGATGAGAATTCGCCCCCTTGTTATTTGTCCGGTATGAAAGTTTCAGAATGATCGAATTATTGTGTATCACCAAGTCAGAGCGAGATTGGATGTGAGCAAGCGAGCCTATAACTTCTGCGCCGGCCCTGCGGCGCTTCCTGAAGCTGTCCTGAAACGCGCTCAAGGTGAGCTCCTTGACTGGCACGGCAAGGGGCTGTCGGTCATGGAAATGAGCCATCGCAGCGATGAGTTCGTGTCCATTGCCAATCAGGCCGAGCAGGATCTGCGTGACCTGCTGAATATCCCTTCGAACTACAAAGTGCTGTTTCTGCAAGGTGGCGCGAGCCAGCAGTTTGCGCAGATTCCCCTGAACCTGCTGCCGGAAAATGGCTCGGCCGACTATATCGATACCGGTATCTGGTCGCAGAAAGCCATCGAAGAAGCCTCGCGCTACGGTCACGTCAACGTCGCCGCTACCGCCAAACCTTACGATTATTTCGCCATTCCGGGCCAGAACGAGTGGAATCTGTCCAAGGACGCCGCTTACGTTCACTACGCGCCGAACGAAACCATTGGCGGTCTGGAATTCCAGTGGATCCCGGAAACCGGCGACGTGCCGTTGGTGGCCGACATGTCTTCGGACATCCTTTCGCGTCCGGTCGATATTTCGCGTTTCGGCATGATCTACGCCGGTGCGCAGAAGAACATCGGTCCGAGCGGCATCGTGGTCAACATCATCCGCGAAGACTTGCTGGGCAAGGCGCGCTCGCTGTGCCCGACCATGCTCAACTACAAAGTCGCGGCCGATAACGGCTCGATGTACAACACCCCGCCGACTCTGGCCTGGTACTTGTCTGGTCTGGTATTCCAGTGGCTGAAAGAGCAGGGCGGCGTTGAAGCCATCGCCAGGCTGAACGATGTCAAGCAGCGCACGCTGTACGACTTCATCGACGCCAGCGGCCTCTACAGCAACCCGATCAACAAATCGGATCGCTCGTGGATGAACGTGCCATTCCGTCTCGCTGATGACCGTCTGGACAAGCCGTTCCTGGCTGGCGCTGATGAGCGCGGCTTGCTCAACCTCAAGGGTCACCGCTCTGTGGGCGGTATGCGCGCCTCCATCTACAACGCCGTCGACATCACCGCCGTCAATGCGCTGGTGGCCTACATGGCTGAATTCGAGAAGGAACACGGCTGATGTCCGAGCAAGAACTCAAGGCACTGCGCGTTCGCATTGACGCTCTGGACACCAAAGTCCTCGAGCTGATCAGTGAGCGTGCGCGTTGCGCCCAGGAAGTCGCGCGAGTAAAGATGGCCTCGCTGGCCGAAGGCGAAGTGCCGGTGTTCTATCGTCCTGAGCGCGAAGCTCAGGTGCTCAAGCGTGTGATGGAGCGCAATCAAGGGCCGTTGGGCAACGAAGAGATGGCGCGGTTGTTCCGCGAAATCATGTCCTCGTGCCTGGCATTGGAGCAGCCACTGAAAGTGGCCTACCTCGGCCCTGAAGGCACCTTCACCCAAGCGGCGGCCATGAAGCACTTCGGTCACGCGGTGATCAGCAAGCCGATGGCGGCGATTGACGAAGTGTTTCGCGAAGTGGCCGCCGGTGCGGTGAACTTTGGCGTGGTGCCGGTGGAAAACTCCACCGAAGGCGCGGTCAATCACACGCTGGACAGCTTCCTCGAGCACGACATGGTGATCTGTGGCGAAGTCGAGCTGCGCATTCACCATCATCTGCTGGTCGGTGAAAACACCAAGACCGACAGCATCAGCCGCATCTATTCCCACGCGCAGTCGCTGGCCCAGTGCCGCAAGTGGCTGGACGCGCACTACCCGAATGTCGAGCGCGTGGCGGTGTCCAGCAACGCCGAAGCGGCCAAACGGGTTAAAGGTGAATGGAACTCGGCGGCGATTGCCGGTGATATGGCGGCTGGGCTCTATGGTCTGACCCGTCTGGCCGAGAAAATCGAGGATCGCCCGGACAACTCCACGCGCTTCCTGATGATCGGTAACCAGGAAGTGCCGCCGACCGGTGACGACAAGACGTCGATCATAGTGTCCATGAGCAACAAGCCTGGCGCGCTGCACGAGCTGCTGGTGCCGTTCCATGACAACGGCATTGACCTGACGCGCATCGAAACCCGTCCATCGCGCAGCGGCAAATGGACCTATGTGTTCTTTATCGACTTCGTCGGCCACCACCGTGATCCGTTGGTCAAAGGTGTACTGGAAAAGATCAGTCAGGAAGCGGTAGCACTCAAGGTGCTGGGTTCCTACCCGAAAGCAGTTCTCTAAGGGCGGTAGCAAATGAGTGGCAACTTCCTCGCTCTGGCACAGCCGGGCGTGCAACAACTCTCGCCGTACGTTCCGGGCAAGCCTGTGGACGAACTGGCGCGCGAGCTGGGTCTGGATCCGGCGAAAATCGTCAAACTGGCCAGCAACGAAAACCCGCTGGGCGCCAGTCCGAAAGCCTTGGCGGCCATCCGCGAAGAGCTGGCTGAGCTGACGCGTTACCCGGACGGCAACGGTTTTGCGTTGAAGTCCCTGCTGGCCGAGCAGTGTCGTGTCGAGCTGAACCAGGTCACTCTGGGCAACGGCTCCAACGATATTCTCGAATTGGTCGCGCGCGCGTACCTGGCGCCGGGCCTTAACGCCGTGTTCAGCGAGCATGCTTTCGCGGTGTACCCGATTGCGACTCAGGCTGTTGGCGCTCAGGCCAAAGTAGTCCCGGCCAAGGATTGGGGGCATGACCTGCCGGCCATGCTCGCGGCCATTGATGCCAATACCCGCGTGGTGTTTATCGCCAACCCGAACAACCCGACCGGTACCTGGTTCGGCGCAGAGGCGCTGGACGAGTTCCTGCAGGACGTTCCGGAGCATGTGCTGGTGGTGCTCGATGAGGCTTATATCGAATACGCCGAAGGCAGCGACTTGCCCGATGGTCTGGATTTCCTGGCGGCGTATCCGAATCTGCTGGTTTCGCGCACCTTCTCCAAGGCATACGGTCTGGCGGCATTGCGCGTGGGTTATGGTCTGTCCACGGCGGTGGTGGCGGACGTGCTGAACCGCGTGCGCCAGCCCTTCAACGTCAACAGCCTGGCCTTGGCTGCGGCCTGTGCAGCGCTGAAGGATGAGGAGTATCTGGCGCAAAGCCGTCAGCTCAATGAGGCCGGCATGCAACAACTGCAAGCAGGTTTTCGTGAGTTGGGTTTGCGCTGGATCGAATCCAAAGGCAACTTCGTTTGCGTCGACCTCGGCCAAGTGGCGGCCCCGGTGTTTCAAGGCTTGCTGGCTGAGGGCGTGATCGTGCGTCCGGTGGCTAACTACGGTATGCCGAATCACCTGCGGGTGACCATCGGTCTGCCGGCGGAAAACAGCCGCTTGCTCGAAGCGCTGCGCAAGGTTCTGGCTCGTGGGTGATGTCACTGCGTTGCAATCTGCTGCACCTATGATCGGTCGCCTGGTGGTGGTCGGACTGGGGTTGATCGGTGGTTCATTTGCCAAAGGCTTGCGTGAAAGCGGTATCTGCCGCGAGGTGGTCGGGGTCGATCTCGACCCGCAATCGCGCAAGCTCGCGGTCGAGTTGGGTGTGGTTGATCGCTGCGAAGATGACTTGGTAGCGGCGTGCCGTGGCGCTGACGTGATTCAATTGGCAGTGCCGATTCTGGCCATGGAGAAAGTGCTCGCGCGTCTGGCGAGTATTGATCTGGGGGCGGCGATTCTGACTGATGTTGGCAGCGCCAAAGGCAATGTGGTGCGCGCGGCGACCGAGGCGTTTGGCGGCATGCCGGCGCGTTTCGTGCCGGGCCATCCGATTGCCGGCTCCGAGCAGAGCGGGGTGGAAGCCTCCAATGCCGAACTGTTCCGTCGCCACAAAGTGATCCTCACGCCGCTTGAGCAAACCGACCCGGCCGCATTGGCTGTGGTCGATCGTCTGTGGCGCGAATTGGGCGCCGACGTCGAGCACATGCAAGTCGAGCGCCACGACGAAGTATTGGCCGCAACCAGTCATTTGCCGCACTTGCTGGCCTTCGGTTTGGTCGATTCGTTGGCCAAGCGCAATGAAAACCTTGAGATCTTCCGTTACGCTGCGGGCGGTTTCCGCGATTTCACAAGAATCGCCGGAAGCGACCCGGTGATGTGGCACGACATCTTCCTCGCCAATCGCGAGGCTGTCCTGCGCACACTCGATACATTTCGCAGCGACCTCGACGCCTTGCGCGACGCGGTCGATGCAGGGGATGGGCACCAATTGTTGGGCGTTTTCACACGCGCCCGGGTTGCCCGCGAGCATTTCAGTAAAATCCTGGCCCGCAGGGCCTATGTGGACGCTATGAATTCCAACGATCTGATCTTCCTGGCTCAACCTGGTGGCCGCCTGTCCGGTCGGATTCGCGTACCGGGCGACAAATCGATTTCCCACCGTTCGATCATGCTCGGTTCGCTGGCCGAAGGCGTCACCGAAGTCGAAGGCTTCCTTGAGGGCGAAGACGCCCTGGCGACCTTGCAGGCATTTCGCGATATGGGCGTGGTCATTGAGGGGCCGCACCACGGCCGCGTGACCATTCACGGTGTCGGCCTGCACGGCCTGAAGCCTGCGCCGGGCCCGATCTATCTGGGTAACTCCGGCACATCGATGCGTCTGCTGTCCGGCCTGCTGGCCGCGCAGAACTTCGACAGCACCCTGACGGGCGATGCTTCGCTGTCCAGGCGTCCAATGAATCGCGTGGCCAATCCGCTGCGTGAAATGGGCGCGGTGATCGAAACCGCGGCTGAAGGTCGTCCGCCGATGACCATTCGTGGCGGGCACAAGCTCAAAGGCCTGACCTACACCATGCCGATGGCCAGCGCTCAGGTGAAGTCCTGCCTGCTGCTGGCGGGTCTGTACGCTGAAGGCAAGACCACCGTCACCGAGCCTGCTCCGACCCGTGACCATACCGAGCGTATGTTGCGCGGTTTCGGTTACTCGGTGTCCGTGGATGGCGCTACGGCTTCGGTCGAGTCCGGCGGCAAACTCACCGCGACTCACATTGAAGTGCCGGGCGACATTTCGTCGTCGGCGTTCTTCCTGGTCGCGGCATCGATCGCTGAAGGTTCGGAGCTGGTGCTCGAACACGTCGGTATCAACCCGACCCGCACCGGCGTCATCGACATCCTGCGCCTGATGGGTGCGGACATCACCCTGGAAAACCAGCGTGAAGTCGGCGGAGAGCCAGTGGCTGACCTGCGCGTGCGAGCAGCTAAACTCAAAGGTATCGAGATTCCTGAAGAGCTGGTTCCGCTGGCCATCGACGAATTCCCGGTGCTGTTCGTGGCGGCGGCGTGTGCCGAAGGCCGTACCGTGCTGACCGGTGCCGAAGAGCTGCGCGTCAAGGAGTCGGATCGCATTCAAGTGATGGCGGACGGCTTGCTGGCACTGGGCGTCAAGTGCCAGCCAACACCGGACGGCATCATCATCGACGGTGGCCAGATTGGCGGCGGCGAAGTGCATGGTCACGGCGATCACCGTATCGCCATGGCTTTCAGTGTGGCCTCCCTGCGCGCCACTGCACCGATCCGCATCCATGATTGCGCCAACGTCGCGACGTCGTTCCCGAACTTCCTTGCGCTGTGCGGGCAGGTCGGTATTCGTGTGGCACAAGAGGCTCAGTCGTGAAAAACATTGCACCGGTCATCACCATCGATGGGCCAAGCGGCTCGGGCAAGGGCACGGTCGCCGGGATTCTGGCCAAGCGTCTGGGCTGGAACCTGCTGGATTCCGGTGCGCTGTATCGCCTGCTGGCGTTCGCGGCACACAACCATGGTGTAGACCTGACCAATGAGGAGCTGCTGAAGAAGCTCGCCGCTCATCTGGATGTGCAATTCATCGCAGCGACCGACGGTCAGTTGCAGCGCATCATTCTGGAAGGTGACGAAGTCAGCGATGTCATCCGCACTGAAAGCGTCGGTTCCGGCGCCTCTCAGGTGGCGGCATTGCCGGCTGTGCGCGAGGCGCTGCTGCAGCGCCAGCGTGCTTTTCAGGAGGCGCCGGGGCTGGTGGCCGATGGTCGCGACATGGGCACGGTCGTTTTTCCAAGTGCGCCGCTGAAGGTTTTCCTGACCGCCAGTGCCGAGGAGCGGGCGCGCCGCCGATATTTGCAGTTGAAGGGCAAAGTCGAGGGTGTTAGTCTGTCGAGTCTGCTAGATGAGATCCGTGCACGCGACGAGCGTGACACCCAGCGAGCGGTAGCCCCGCTAAAACCGGCGGCTGACGCAATACAGCTGGATTCCACGGAGTTGTCCATCGATCAGGTGCTTGAACGCATCATGAGCGAGATCGCCATTCGCGATATCGCCGGGTGACCAAGAAGGTTGCAGGGGGCCAGTCATAGTCCTGCGGCGCTTCTTCTATATGAAACTAACCCACACCGTCTGGGGTGTGGAGATGGGCGTATCCTTCGCCCTCATTTACAGGAATTAAAATGAGCGAAAGCTTTGCGGAACTCTTTGAAGAAAGCCTAAAAACCCTGAACCTTCAGGCAGGCTCCATCATCACCGGTGTTATCGTTGATATCGATTACCAGGCTCGCTGGGTAACCGTTCACGCTGGCCTGAAGTCTGAAGCACTCATCCCGCTTGAGCAGTTCTACAACGACGCTGGCGATCTGACTATCAATGTCGGTGACGAAGTTCACGTTGCGCTGGACTCGGTTGAAGACGGTTTCGGTGAAACCAAGCTGTCCCGTGAAAAAGCCAAGCGCGCTGAATGCTGGATCGTTCTGGAAGCAGCCTTCGCAGCTGAGGAAGTGGTCAAGGGCGTTATCAACGGTAAGGTTAAAGGCGGCTTCACTGTCGACGTTAACGGCATCCGTGCGTTCCTGCCAGGTTCCCTGGTTGACGTCCGTCCAGTGCGCGACACCACGCACCTGGAAGGCAAAGAGCTGGAATTCAAGGTCATCAAGCTGGACCAGAAGCGCAACAACGTTGTCGTTTCCCGTCGCAGCGTCCTGGAAGCCGAGAACTCCGCCGAGCGTGAAGCTCTGCTGGAATCCCTGCAGGAAGGCCAGCAAGTCAAAGGTATCGTCAAAAACCTCACCGATTACGGCGCATTCGTCGATCTGGGTGGCGTGGACGGCCTGCTGCACATCACCGACATGGCCTGGAAGCGCATCAAGCATCCTTCCGAGATCGTCAACGTTGGTGACGAAATCGACGTTAAGGTTCTGAAATACGATCGCGAACGCAACCGTGTTTCCCTGGGCCTGAAGCAACTGGGCGAAGATCCATGGGTTGCTATCAAAGCCCGTTACCCAGAAAGCACTCGCGTTACCGCTCGTGTAACCAACCTGACCGACTACGGCTGCTTCGCTGAGCTGGAAGAAGGCGTTGAAGGTCTGGTACACGTTTCGGAAATGGACTGGACCAACAAAAACATCCACCCTTCGAAAGTCGTACAAGTCGGCGACGAAGTGGAAGTTATGGTTCTGGACATCGACGAAGAGCGTCGTCGTATCTCCCTGGGCATCAAGCAGTGCAAATCTAACCCATGGGAAGATTTCTCTGGCCAGTTCAACAAGGGCGATAAAATCTCCGGCACCATCAAGTCGATCACCGATTTCGGTATCTTCATTGGTCTGGACGGCGGCATCGACGGTCTGGTTCATCTGTCCGACATCTCCTGGAACGAAGTGGGCGAAGAAGCCGTACGTCGTTTCAAGAAGGGCGACGAACTGGACACCGTTATCCTGTCGGTTGACCCAGAGCGCGAGCGTATCTCCCTGGGTATCAAGCAACTGGAAAGCGATCCGTTCTCCGAGTACGTCTCGGTTAACGACAAAGGCGCAATCGTTACTGGCACCGTGAAAGAAGTTGACGCCAAAGGCGCCATCATCGTTCTGGCTGACGACATCGAAGCGACCCTGAAAGCCTCCGAAATCAGCCGTGACCGCGTTGAAGACGCGCGCAACGTGCTGAAAGAAGGCCAGGAAGTTGAAGCCAAGATCATCAGCGTTGACCGCAAGAGCCGCGTAATCCAGCTCTCGATCAAGTCGAAAGACGACGCTGAAGAGAAAGAAGCAATCCAGAGCCTGAAAGAGACTCCGGAAGCTGCTACCGGCGAAACCACCATGGCGGCACTGCTGCGCCAGGCAATGGCCAAACAGAACTAAGTTCTGCTTGATCATTAAAAAGGGCGACTTCGGTCGCCCTTTTTTGTGCCTGCGATTTGATGAGTCCTGGTTTTCTTCTGCGCGAATCAGTGCTGCCTGTGAAACCAATCCAATCGCCTGATTGTCTGTTTCTTTAATGGGATCAATCGCCTATTCGCGACTAAGCTTGGTCTTAAGCGTGTAGTAGTCGGGCGTTGCCTGGCATAAGGAAGTGGATGAACAAGTTTATTGTCCTCATAGCGGTACTGGTTTTTGCAGGCTGTACTACAAATGCCAAGACCCATGCGGTGCGTGGTGTCAGCGGCATTGAAGTTGATTGCTCTGGGCTGGGCTCTGGCTGGGAGAGGTGTCAAAAGCGAGCGGCGAAGGAGTGTAAGGGGGCGGGTTACAAGGTGATCACTCGATCTGATGATGCCAAAGACGAAGATGAGTTTCCGTTTGGTTTCAATCCTGCTGGGTACGTGACCCGGACCATGCTGGTGATATGCCGTTGAGCGTGGGGTGATCCTGGCGAGTGAGTTTATGCCCTGAAAGCGGGCGTTTCAGCGCTGAAGAAGATATGTCAATCCCTGGGCTGTTCAAAATCTTCCGGGCATGCTAAAACCTTTCAAGCGCTGATCTAGCTGCTTGAAAAAGAAGGGAAAAATATGACGAAGTCGGAGTTGATCGAACGAATTGTCACCCATCAAGGGCTGCTCTCATCCAAGGATGTGGAGTTGGCCATCAAGACCATGCTTGAACAAATGTCCCAATGTCTGGCCACTGGTGATCGCATCGAGATCCGTGGGTTCGGCAGCTTCTCCCTGCACTACCGTGCGCCGCGCGTTGGTCGCAATCCAAAGACCGGCCAGTCTGTAAGTCTGGATGGAAAATTCGTTCCGCATTTCAAGCCGGGTAAAGAATTGCGTGATCGAGTGAACGAGGAAGAGGAGGAGGGGGTTTGACAGTCGCTATCTCTCAAGGAGTTACTCATGCGTAACCTCAAGCGCATACTTCTTGGCGTTTTTATTCTTTTGCTGGTGTTGGTGATTCTGGCGTTTGTTCTCGAAAATCAGCAATCGGTGTCGTTATTGTTTCTAGGCTTTTCCGGGCCTCAATTGCCGGTCTCGCTGGTAGTGGTTTTGGCATTGCTCGTCGGTATGTTGATTGGCCCGATACTAGGCTGGTTTCTGGGGCGTTCGTCCAAGGCGGCACGCAAACGAATTGTCTGAAAACGACAGGTGCATGGCATCTGTCGAAATTGCGCCTCAGCCTGTCTATATCCATTAGTAAAACGTTCATTAAGCTGTAAAATGCAGCCCTTGTTCGATAGTGGCACATTCCCACATCGATTCAGACTGACTCTGACAGAAGCCACAGGTTTTGATGGCTTCTGCATTCATGGATTAGGCGGTGATCGTTGGTGTCACTGTCCGCAGCTCAAGGGTATGGTTTCGCGTGAAAATTCTAGTTACCGGCGGCGCCGGGTTCATTGGCTCGGCAGTGATTCGCCATATTATCTCCAATACCGCCGATTCTGTCGTTAACGTCGACAAACTGACTTACGCCGGTAACCTCGAGTCCTTGGCTGAAGTCAGTCAGGATTCGCGTTATGCGTTTGAGCGAGTTGATATCTGTGATCGTGATCAGGTCGACCGTGTTCTGCGTGAGCACCAACCAGATGCAATCATGCATCTGGCCGCAGAGTCCCATGTTGATCGTTCGATCTCTGGTCCGTCCGAGTTCATTCAGACCAATATCATAGGCACTTACACTCTGCTCGAAGCGGCGCGTCATTACTGGGCGGCGCTTGATGACAGCCGTAAGGCCAAATTCCGGTTTCACCACATTTCGACTGACGAAGTGTATGGCGATCTGGAAGGTCCGGAAGACCTGTTTACCGAAACCACACCGTATCAGCCAAGCTCGCCTTACTCGGCCAGTAAAGCCAGTTCCGATCATCTGGTTCGTGCCTGGGCTCGTACCTACGGTCTGCCGACGCTGGTCACCAACTGCTCGAACAACTACGGCCCTTGCCACTTCCCCGAGAAGTTGATCCCGCTGATCATCCTCAATGCTCTGGAAGGCAAGCCGCTGCCGGTCTATGGCAAAGGCAATCAGGTTCGCGACTGGCTGTTTGTCGAAGACCACGCCCGCGCACTGTATAAAGTCGTGACCGAGGGTGTTATCGGCGAGACCTACAACATCGGTGGGCACAACGAGAAACAAAACATCGAAGTGGTGAATACCCTCTGCGCACTTCTGGATGAGCTGCGTCCTGACTCCGCCCATCGTCCGCATGCAAGCCTGATCACCTATGTACAGGATCGCCCGGGCCATGATCAGCGCTACGCGATCGATGCCAGCAAGATCCAGCGCGAGTTGGGCTGGACCCCAGAGGAAACCTTCGAGACGGGTATTCGCAAGACTGTCGAGTGGTACCTCAGCAACTCTGAATGGGTTGCTCATGTGAAGAGCGGCAGTTACCAGCAGTGGATCGACCAAAACTACACCGGTCGTTCGGATAAGGCATGAAGATTCTCCTGCTGGGAAAAAACGGCCAGGTCGGCTGGGAGCTGCAGCGCTCCCTTGCACCGCTAGGGGAATTGGTTGCCCTCGATCGGCACCTAGTCGATGGTTTGAGTGGTGATCTGTCTGACCTCGATGCACTGCGCGCCACGATCCGCAAAGTAAGGCCCGACGTTATCGTCAACGCTGCGGCCTACACGGCGGTCGATAAAGCCGAGTCCGAAACCGAACTGGCTGACCGTGTAAACAGTGAGGCCAGTCGAGTCATGGCGCAGGAGGCCGCATCCCTGGATGCCTGGCTGATTCACTATTCGACCGATTACGTATTCAGCGGCGAAGGCTCGACGCCTTGGCAAGAGTCGGATGCTGTCGCTCCGGTGAACCATTACGGCGCCAGCAAGCTGGCAGGTGAGCAGGCAATTGCAGCCTCGGGCTGTAAGCATCTGATCTTTCGTACCAGTTGGGTCTATGGCGCTCGTGGCAACAACTTTGCCAAAACCATGTTACGCCTGGCCAAGGATCGTGAATCACTGGGCGTCATTGCCGATCAGGTAGGTGCCCCGACGGGTGCGGATCTCATTGCTGATGTTACTGCTCTGGCGATCCAGCAGGTCGTGCATCGCCCGGCACTTTCGGGCATCTACCATCTGGCGGCTGCCGGCGAAGTGTCATGGCACGGATACGCGAGCCTGGTGATCAGTTTTGCCAAAGCCCATGGTGAACAGCTTGCTGTCACGGCAGTCAATCCGATTGATACCACTGCCTATCCAACTCCGGCGCGCCGCCCGTTGAATTCACGTTTGAAAACACAGAAGCTGCGCGACAATTTTTCTCTACACTTGCCGGATTGGCAAAGTGGTGTAACCCGAATGCTTAGGGAAGTTCTGAATAAATGACCACGACAAATCGTAAAGGCATCATTCTCGCCGGTGGCTCGGGCACGCGCCTGCACCCGTTGACCCTTGGCGTCTCGAAGCAGATGTTGCCGATCTACGACAAGCCGATGATCTTTTATCCGCTGTCGGTTTTGATGCTGGCAGGCATGCGCGAAATTCTGATCATCTCCACGCCGGAGGATCTACCCTGCTTCCGTAAGCTGTTGGGCGACGGCAGTTTGTACGGCATCAAGCTGACTTACGCCGAGCAACCGAGTCCTGATGGTCTGGCGCAGGCTTTTATCATTGGTGAAAAGTTCATCGGTAATGATCCTTGCTGTTTGATCCTGGGAGACAATATTTTCTATGGTCAGCATTTCTCCGATAACTTGCGCTCTGCCAGTGCCCGTCAGCAGGGTGCAACCGTTTTTGGATACCATGTTTCCGATCCAGAGAGGTTTGGTGTTGTAGAGTTTGATGTTGCCGGTCGTGCGCTGAGCATCGAAGAGAAGCCGGTCAAGCCGAAGTCGAGCTACGCGGTGACCGGTCTCTACTTTTACGACAATCAAGTCGTCGACATTGCCAAAAAGATCAAGCCTTCCGAGCGCGGCGAGTTGGAAATCACCGATGTGAATCGCGCTTACCTTGAGCAGCTAACCCTCAACGTTGAGATGCTGGGGCGTGGTTTTGCATGGTTGGATACGGGCACGCATGACTCTCTGCTTGAAGCCAGCCACTTCGTTCACACCATTGAGCAGCGTCAGGGCTTAAAGGTGGCGTGCCTGGAAGAAATTGCTTACCACAATGGCTGGATCACTGCCGAGCAGTTGGCGGTACAAGCCGAAGCTTTGAAGAAGACCGGTTACGGTCAATACTTGCAAAATTTGCTGGACTCGCCTTCTCACTGATTCGAAGAAGTACATCGTGTCAAGTGGGAGCGTTCAACAAGTCCGAGCAGGAGAGCTATGCCAGTAAAACATCCCAAGGTTGCGGTTTTGCTGGCAGCCTTCAATGGAATGCAATGGATCGAAGAACAACTGGACTCGATTCTTGGGCAGTCTGGTGTCGATGTAACCGTTCATATCAGCGTTGACTCGTCAACGGATGGAACCGAGTCGTGGTGTCATGCCTATGCGGCTCGGCATTCCGCTGTTTTTGTGCTGCCATCCGTTGGTGCGTTCGGGGGGGCTTCACGAAATTTCTTCAGGTTAATTCGCGATGTATCGCTCGAAGACTACGAGTACGTCGCCTTCGCCGATCAGGATGATGTTTGGCATCCGGGAAAGCTTGAGCGAGCAGTTCGTTTGATCTGCGATCGGCAAGTAGGCGCGTACTCAAGCAACGTCATTGCATTCTGGCCAGATGGCCGGACACATTTACTCGATAAGGCTCAGCCTCAGACTGCTTGGGATTTTCTGTTCGAGGCGGCTGGGCCGGGGTGCACGTACGTTTTCAGTAGCCAGCTATCGAGTCCGCTCAAGGCCTGCATGTTGGCCAACTGGAGCGAGTTGCAGGGTGTTAGCCTCCATGACTGGTATTGCTACGCCTTTGCGCGTAGTCGAGGTTTCAAGTGGTTCATTGATGAACAGTCTTCGATGGACTATCGCCAGCATGAGCGAAATCAGGTGGGCGCCAATACCGGTATCAACTCGCTGGTTGCTCGCTATAAGACCATCCATGACGGATGGTGGTTTTCACAAGTTAAAACGATCACTCGTTTGGTTGGACTTGAGCAAGATGCCTTCGTCAGGCAGTGGTTTTCGCTGTCGAGGTGGCAACTGTTGAGGCTTTCAATGAGTGCCTGGAAATGTCGACGCCGAGTGCGCGATAAATTGTTCTTCTTTTGTATCTGCTGGGCGACGGCGGTAGTTGGAAAAAAAGCCAAATGAGCGGTCCACGAGTTCTGGTAACAGGCGCAACCGGTTTTGTGGGTGAGGCGCTGATCTTTCGTTTATTGCTAGACAAGGTGTTCACACCTGTCGCTGCTGTTCGTGGTGAGGCGAGGCTGAGTGGACTCTGTCCGGTCGTTTCATTCGATTTGGAGGGGGCGCGCCCCTTGCCGGGCCTTGAGCGTGTCGAGGTGGTCATTCACTGCGCGGCACGTGTGCATGTGATGAACGATGTGGCGGCCGATCCGCTGCAGGAGTTTCGCAGGATAAACGTCGAGGGCTCTGTGCGCCTTGCCCGGCATGCCGCGAGCGCGGGCGTCAGGCGGTTCATCTTTATCAGTTCGATCAAGGTCAATGGCGAGATGACCCGGCCCGGGCAACCATTTTGTGCTGATGATCGACCCGCCCCCGTTGATCCGTATGGCGTATCCAAATGGGAGGCCGAAGAGCAACTGATGCAGGTCGGCAAAGATACGGGAATGGAGGTTGTCATCATTCGCCCGCCACTGATCTATGGGCCAGGTGTCAAAGCCAACTTTTTCAATATGATGCGTTGGCTCGAACGGAGGGTGCCACTTCCGCTCGGCGCGATAAATAATCAGCGCAGTCTGGTTGCGATCGGAAACCTGGTCGATTTGATTGCGGTCTGCATTCGTCATCCGGCTGCTGCCGGACAGGTATTCCTGGTCAGCGATGGGGAGGATCTTTCTACCTCGAAACTGCTCCGCCGTATGGCCGTTGCGCTGAGCGTGAAATCATATTTACTGCCAGTGCCCTCATGGCTGCTGAGTAGTGCTGCGTCGCTGCTCGGGCAGCGTGCTTTGGCTCAACGCCTGTGTGGTTCGCTGCAGGTCGATATCGGTAAAACCCGCTCCGTTCTCGGTTGGTCGCCTGTCATCACGGTGGAACAGGCGCTGCGTCAAACGGCCGGGCATCATGATTCCAGGCTCCAGCGCTGAGGTCGCATTGCCCGATTGTTCCCAGCGGGAGGCCGTTTGTTTTCGGGCGTTGGCAAACTGCTACCCTTTTTTGCTCGCGGTGCGCTTGGTACCCTATGCCCCCGGCGCGGTGGCGCATTGTCGATGTTCGAGCGCCAGGCTCAGGGTTACTAATGTTCAGTTTCTCATGTCAGCACCGGGCTGTGGAAAACGATAATGTCACTGGGCTATCAAATGGCAAGGCTTCGTCGTTATAATTGCAAGTTTTGCGCGCCTTGGTGCGGTGCGTGAGCCCTCGTGCGGCTCGATCGGCCAAGGGGTCGCTCGCCCTCTACAGACGAGCTGTCGCAGGCAAAATTTTATCAATTCAGCAACGGAGTGCTCGGTGGTAGCCCCCCTTTCCCCGGTTGTCCAAAACGACAATTCGGATTATCACGATGCGGATCATGGTCGGCTGGGTTTCGCCGGGACTAAGGTGCGGATTGCGATTCTATTGTGCACCTTCAATGGTGAGCGGTTTCTGGTTCAGCAGTTGGAGTCCATCGCGCGACAGACTTGCCCTGATTGGTTTGTCGTGGTCTCGGATGATGGTTCCACCGACTCAACCCTGGAATTGCTGCGTGAATACTCCGAACGCTGGGGAGACGGCAAGCTCTCTGTCCGTCAAGGGCCGAGGTCCGGTTACGCCGCCAATTTCCTCTCGTTGACGTGTGACAAAACGATTGAAGCCGACCACTACGCTTGGGCAGATCAAGACGATATCTGGAAGGCAAACAAGCTGGAATGCGCCCTGCAAAAACTTCAGGAAACGCCTTCGCAAAGTCCGGCGCTGTACTGTGGCAGAACTGAGTTGATTGACGAGCAGGGAGGGCGTATCGGCTTTTCACCCTTGTTCGAGCGTCCGGTCGGATTTGCCAATGCTCTGGTGCAAAGTGTAGGTGGTGGAAACACAATGGTGTTCAACCAGGCGGCCCGCCAGCTGTTTCAACAGGCAGGCGAGGATCTGGATGTGGTATCTCATGACTGGTGGGCCTATCTCCTCGTTGCCGGTGCGGGCGGCCGTGTCATTTACGATACCAGCCCGACGATTCTCTACAGGCAACATGATGCGAATGTCATCGGTGCTGCGTCGGGCGTGATGGTGCAGTTGATGCGGGTTCGCATGCAGTTTCGCGGTCGTTTTCGTGGTTGGAATCAAAAGAATATTGCAGCACTGGAATCGATCCGGTTCCAGTTGAATGAAGAAAGTCGGATGAGGCTGGATCGGTTTCAGCGAGCGCGCAGCTCTCGAGGATTGGCCCGGGTCATCTGGTTACGACGATCCGGGGTCTACCGGCAATCCTTATGGGGCAACCTTGGGCTGGTTTTGGCGACGTTGTTCAATGGAATCTGACACGCAGCCGGGCTTGGCTCCTTTCAGGAAGAGTTCTGTGGTAATTCAAGTAATGGTTGGACGAGAGAGTTTGCTGGGGAATTTAAACTCCCTCGGATTTATTGAGGTTTTGAAAAAATGCTGAACTTTTCGACTTCGCCCAAAGAGATGCTCAATGGAATCTGGCGCAATAAAGGTCTCATTCGAGCGCTGGTGCAGCGGGAAATTGTCGGACGCTATCGCGGCTCGATCATGGGCATGCTGTGGTCATTGTTCAACCCGATTGTGATGCTGGTAATCTACACCTTTGTATTCAGCGTCGTGTTCAAAGCCCGATGGAGCGTGGATAGCAGCTCGAAGACCGAGTTCGCGCTCATGCTGTTTGCCGGCCTGATCGTCTTCAATCTGTTCGCCGAGTGTATTAACCGGGCTCCCGGTCTGATTGTCGGCAACGTCAACTATGTAAAGAAAGTGGTGTTCCCGCTGGAAATTCTTCCTTGGGTAACGCTGGGCGCCGCCATGTTTCATTTCCTTGTCAGTCTTAGCGTTTGGTTGATTGCTTACCTGATTTTCTTCGGAAAGCTGCAGTACACGGTTTTGCTGTTGCCGGTATTTCTCGCGCCCCTGATTATTTTCGTTGTGGGCCTGGTCTGGTTTCTCGCCTCGATTGGGGTTTACCTCAGGGATGTGAGTCAGATTATTGGTGTCTGCACTTCCGTTCTGATGTTTCTGTCGCCGATTTTCTATCCGATCACGGCATTGCCCGAACAGTACCGGCACCTGTTGTTCCTGAATCCGCTGACACCCGCAATAGAAAATACGCGGGCGCTGCTTTTCCGGGGTGAGCTACCGAGTTTTCTGCACTTGGGTTTCTACTATATCGCTGCAGCCCTTGTCTTTTGGCTAGGATTTGCGTGGTTCCAAAAAACGCGTAAAGGGTTCGCTGATGTCCTCTAATACAGCAATTGCCGTTAATAATCTGAGCAAGTGCTTTCATATCTACGACAAGCCGAGAGATCGGCTGATGCAGATGTTCGCTCGCGGCCGCAAACAGTACTTCCGTGAGTTCTGGGCTCTGCAGGATGTTTCGTTCACCATCAATCGGGGCGAAACGGTCGGTATTCTGGGGCGTAACGGCAGTGGTAAATCCACGCTGCTGCAGATGATTTGCGGCACACTCAACCAGACTCATGGCGATATTCAGACCCATGGACGTGTGGCTGCATTGCTGGAACTGGGATCCGGGTTCAATCCGGAGTTCAGCGGCCGCGAAAACGTGTACATGAATGCTGCGGTGCTCGGTCTTACGCGAGAGGAAACCAACGCACGCTTTGCTGAAATCGAAGCATTTGCGGAAATTGGCGAATTCATCGATCAGCCGGTCAAGACCTATTCCAGTGGCATGATGGTTCGCCTGGCTTTTGCCGTCGCCATTAACGTCGATCCACAAATACTGATCGTCGATGAGGCGTTGTCCGTTGGCGACGAACTGTTTCAGCGCAAGTGCTTTGCGCGCATCGAGGCGATCAAAGCCAGTGGCGCCACGATCCTGTTTGTATCGCACTCTGGTAGTGCGGTCATAGAACTGTGTACCCGTGCGATTCTTCTGGACAAGGGCGAGAAGCTCGCCGAGGGTGTGCCGAAGGTCATCGTCGGTCAATACCAGAAGCTGCTGTATGCACCCGCCGACAAGGTTCTCGACATCCGCGAATCGATCAAGTCAGGCGCACTCGAGCGACTTGAACTGGAGCGAGAAGCGCAACGTTCGGCAGTAGCAGTCGAGGCTTCGCAGGCCACGGAAAACGGTCTGGAGGAATACTTCGATCCTCATATCGTCTCCAAAAGCGTGATGTCCTACGAATCTCACGGGGTTCTCATCAGCGATCCACGCATCCTCAATGCTGCCGGCAAACAGGTCAACTGCCTTAAGCGTGGTGACAGCTATCGTTATACCTACCGCGTATCGTTTTCGACAGGCGCGGTGGCTGTCCGCTTTGGCATGATGATCAAAACGCTGGCAGGTATCGAGATCGGTGGTGCGGCCAGTGCAGCCAACGCGCAGGACTCCATTACTTACGTTGCAGCCGACGCGCAAATGGACGTGGAGTTCAAGTTTGAGTGCAACCTGAACCCGGGCACCTATTTTCTCAACTCGGGGGTGGTGGGTGTCGTCGGGGAGGGAGAAACCTACCTGCACCGCCTGATCGACGCATGCCTGTTTCGTGTTCTGCCGGAAACCGCAATCACCGCGACCGGAACGGTGGATTTCAAATGTATTGCAGCCTTTACCACTTCAAGTGTTGAGCATGATTAATCTTATGGATGATAAACAAATAGTCGTAGTTCTGGGCATGCACCGAAGCGGTACCAGTGCCATTACGCGTGGTTTAAAAGTCCTTGGTGTCGACCTGGGCGATAACCTGTTGCCCGCCGAGTCTGGCAATAATGAAAAAGGCTTCTTCGAAGACGCGACCATCACGGCGTACAACGAAGAGTTGCTGGCCGACTTGGGCCACGCCTGGGATAGTCTGGTGCCCATCAGCCCTGAAGAGCTGAATTCGCCGATCACTCAAAGCCATAAAGTTCGTGCCATTGAGCATCTTCGCGAGAAAGTCGCGGATATCAAATGTTTCGGTGTAAAAGACCCACGCATGTCGAGACTGCTACCGTTTTGGCAGGAAATCTTTGCCGAGCTGGGTTTGAAAGTCAGCTACGTCGTCGCTTTCCGTAATCCGAAAAATGTTGCCCATTCGCTGGTCAAGCGGAACGACTTCGAAGTGGAGAAGGGCTACTTCCTCTGGCTGGAGCACATGCTGTTCAGCTTGAAGTACAGCCAGGGTGCTTCACGGGTATTTGTAAACTACGAGCTGATGCTTGAAGAGCCTGAGAAGCAGCTGTGCCGCATCTCCAAGTCCCTGGGATTGCCTTTCGATCCTCAGGGGCCGGAGTTTCAAGAGTATCAGCACGAGTTTCTCCAGCATTCGTTGCAGCACAACAGCTTTACCCTGGATGGGCTCGCCAAGGACGACAAGGTCCCCGCTGATGTCTTGAATCTCAGTCTCCTGCTTTTGCAACTTTCGCGCGATGAGCATGCAGATGACCAGGCTGTGGTCGCTACCGTTAGCGAGCTCTATCAAGCGATGCTCGCGCGTTTGCCGGCGTATCGGCTCATGCGGCATTTCGATGACAACAACGCTGATCTGAGCGCGCAACTGAGTGTGAAGGGCAAGAGCCTTGAGGCTCTCGACACTGATCACGGCAAGCTTGAAACGAGCCATGCCGAGTTAAAAGCTGATTATTCAAAACTGAGCGAATACCGTCACTGGCTTGAGGGCCAATACGATTCTTTTCAAGCGACTCTTTCCGAGTCGCAGAGCTCGGTTCATAGCCTCGAAACTGACTTGTATCGCTACACCTCCGGACGGTTTTTGCTCAAGTCGCTGGTCTTGCATATTGCCGAGCGAATCGGCTTGCGCTATCGAGGCGATAACCCCGCTGAAAGCGAGCTGTTCGATGCTGATTACTACCTGAGTACTTACGAAGACGTTCGTGCCGCAGGTATCAATCCGTTGCAGCACTATCTCGAGCAAGGCTGGCGCGAAGGCCGTGATCCATCGGCTGGTTTTTCCACTAAGGCGTACCTGGAGCATTATTCAGACGTGCGGCTACGGCGTATCAACCCGCTAATACATTACTTGCGCTATGGATATTATGAAGGACGGCCGATTTTCGACAACAAGGGGCGCAACTATCAGCTTTCTCGTAAGGTAAGCCGTCACCGAGTTGTCGTGCAACTGCTGAATCTGGTTTCGCAGCAGCCGCAATTGCTCGGTCGTTTTGTGCGTGAAGCTCGGCGTGGAGGGCTGCGTCACGCGTTGGCAATTGCTGCTCGCAAACTCAAGCGTAGTCAGAAGCGATTTGCCCTGAGCCAGATATCCAAGCCGCTCGGCGATGCGGCATTGACCGAGTACGAAGTACTGAAGGTCGTGCCTTATTATCTGGATCCGTATCTTTGCGAGGTTCCAAAAACAGCCGCACAGATGGTTGCTGTTCATCTTCATTTGAGCAGTGAGCAACTGTCCGGGGACTGGCTCGGATACCTCAAGAACGTCCCTGTCGAGTTCGACCTGTACATTTCTCGCATGGGTGGGTGTGGGTCGAAATTTGACGACAAACCGCTGCGTGCTGCGGTACCTCTGCTGCGCCAGTTGGTTGTTAATTCCGTACCTGAGCAGGCCGGGGCAATTGCATCTCTGATTGTCCAGTTCGGCGACCGTCTCAAGGAATACGACGTTGTAGCGCACTTGCACGACGAAGCTGGTGCTGCCGGCGATGCTGATAATTCCGGCGTCAAAGAGCGTCTCGATCTCCTCTGCGGTTCGCCTGCCAATGTCGGACAGATTCTGCAACTGCTCGGTGGGGATGCGAAGGTGGTGTATCCCGCCGACACCCGAGCTGAACCCGCCGCCTACCATCAGGCCGGTTGGAGTGATGCCGCAAATGTGATCGGTACGGCTCTGGAAAAATACCGTGAGGTTGATGCGAAAGTTTTCCCGAGCGCGCAATTCCCGCGCGCCGCTCTGTTCTGGGCGCGGGTTGGCACCATCAACGAGCTGCTGCAACTTCCGGTGCAGTATGAGCACTTCGCAAATGCTGCCAATGATGTTGCGCCGGATATGTTGAGCCGTTCGCTGGAACGTCTGGTTCTGGTTAATACCACGACCAGTAAAGGGCGCAATTATCAGTTGGAAGCGCCGCAGATCTCCCACGAACCTCGGGACTACTACGAGCCACAGGGTGATTACTCCGCCAGTATCAAGCACGACACTGTCAAGGTGCTGGCGTACTACCTGCCCCAGTTTCACCCCACGCCTGAAAATGATGAATGGCACGGGACCGGGTTTACCGAATGGCACAAAGTTCGTTCGGCCAATCCGCTGTTCCTCGGGCATTACCAACAACATGTTCCGCATGAAGACATCGGCTACTACCACCTGGATGGCCCGGCGCAATTGCAGCAGCAGGCCGAAATGATGCAGAAGTCAGGGGTTCATGGCCTGATTTTCTATCATTACTGGTTTACTGGTCGCATGATCCTTGAGAAGCCGGCCCAGATGCTGATGGCCAATCCCGAGATAAACATGCCTTTTGCCTTCTGCTGGGCAAATGAAAACTGGACTCGTCGATGGGATGGCAACGAACAGGAAATTCTACTGGGCCAGGTCTATTCGAAAGAAGATGCGCGTGGCTTCATTCGGTATCTGATCCCGTTCTTCAAAGACGAGCGCTACATCAAAGTAGATGGGCGTCCGATGTTGCATGTGTATCGTCCGTCTTCGATCGAACATATTGAGGAGTACCTGGAAGTCTGGCGTGAGGAGTGCGAAAGCGCGGGTCTCAAGGCACCTTATATGGTGGCGACATTGACGCGCGGTGCCACGCAGCCAAGCGACCACGGGATGGATGCTGCAGTCGAGCGAGTATTGCACGACTGGACCGCTGATGCCGTACAAGACACCCGCAGCCAGTTGCGTCCGTACTGGCCACTGGAAGGTAACGTTCTTAACTACGGTGAGGTTGCCGACCATTACATGGCGCAGGATCTGGGCCAGGATTTCACATTGTTCCGGTCCTTGGTTCCGACCTGGGACAACACTGCTCGTTACGGCACAAGAGCCTATGTGTTGAACAACTTCACTACGGAAAAATTCCAGACCTGGATGGAGTTTTTGGTGGACTATTCCGAGCAAAACCTACCGGAAGATCGTCGATACGTTGTCGTCAACGCTTGGAATGAATGGGCAGAGGGCGCGCATCTTGAACCCGATACCCGGTTCGGCTACGGCTACCTCAATTCCATCGGGCGCGCGCTATCCGGTCAGCCGTTTGCAGCGACCGGCCATTGTGCTCCTGCCGCGGATTTTAAGCTCAACATAACTTTGACCTCCGACGCTTTGGCTCGTCTGGAGGCCGAGCCGGAATCGCGTCGCAAGTTCCTGGCGTGCCTGTCCAGTTCGAACGTGCTGCAGACTTGCTTGATCGCTGCGGACAATGTCCAGCTCCAGCAGGCATTAATAGCGCAGGGTCTGAACGTCGGCAGCCACCAGCCCTCGGATGCTGATTTTACTTTAGTGTTCAGTGATCTTTGCCTGTTTCCCGCATTGGCCATCGAGTCATTGCTGAAAATGGCGAACCGACACAAGGGTTATGCAGTATCAGCCAGTGTGCGAAATGATCCGCTGTTTGTGCAGAGTGAAGGTACTGTCAACTTCGGTATCGATGCGGATCAGGTTGCGTTCATGGCGTTGCAACCAGCGGCTCCGACGACCGGTTACAAAATATGCTGTGAAGCCACATGTTTCCGTTTGCTGTCTGAGAGTCGCACTCAGTCCGCCGCACTTGATACTGTGTCGACTATTGTGCGCTACCACCGCCGTGGTGACCGGGCGTCGCTGATCAATGCGCTGCTTTCTTTGATTGCCCAGTCCGGTTGCCGGGTGTTGCCTGTGCTGGCTATCCAGGACATGGATGACGAAGAAATAGCGATACTCCAGGCGCAGCTCGATCAACTGCCGTGGAGTGAGCATTGCGCACCGGTTATTCGCCGTTACTTCTCGACAGAACAAGCACCGGATCTACGCTCGCTGATGTTGAACGATGCGTTAAAAGCTGTCGGCAGTGGCTATGCGGCATTTCTTGATTATGACGACATGCTGTTTCCGTGGGCCTACAGTTCACAACTTGAGCAACTCAAGTCCAGCGGCAAGAACGCAACCTTCGCGCGTGTTTACTCCACCATGGTGGATTCGGCGACCGGGTGCATTATCAAGCGTGACAAAATTTATGATTATGGTGAAACCTATCGCGATTTCATCGAGCATAACCATGCGCCGCTGCACAGTTTCCTGCTGGATCTGAACCAGTGCGATCTGCAAGCCATTACTTACTTCGATGATATGAAGTACATGGAAGACTACTATCTGACGATGCAGTTATTTACTCGCGACGGCACGGATTGGGCGTCATTGCGCACCTGCGATTTTATCGGTGACTACATTCACCGAATTGGCTGTGACACCCACACGCTTGCGCTGACTGATGAGCAGCAGCGTGCCGACTTGCTCAATAGCGAGTCTTATCGCATCTGTGAGGCTCGCATCAAAGGCTTGCGTGATCGTCTACTGCCCCAGGCGTAGCGCTCCGGAGGCCCGCCAGTCCGCTGGCGGGCCTTGATCGTCTGATTTGAATAAGGTTAATCGAATGAGTAAGGATCTGGTTTTTCACGCCACGGCCATCAGCGCCTCGGCCCGAGCCCACGTGAAAGGGCAAAAACCCGCAGTGATCTGGCTCACGGGGTTGAGTGGGGCGGGTAAGTCGACGATCGCCAATGCCCTGGAGCAAGCCTTGGTGGCCAAGGCACGGCACACCTTTTTGCTGGATGGCGACAACTTGCGCATGGGCTTGTGCAAGGATCTTGGTTTTACCGATGCTGATCGAGTTGAGAACATTCGCCGTGTCGCGGAGGTTTCGAAGTTGCTCATCGACGCCGGATTGATCGTGATTACAGCGTTTATCTCTCCATTTCACCGTGATCGTGCGATGGCATGCGAGGTGATCGGGGATGACGCTTTTGTCGAAGTATTCATCGACACTTCCCTGGAGGAGTGTGAGCGCCGAGACCCGAAGGGCCTGTACTGCAAGGCCAGAGCTGGACAGATAAAGAACTTCACCGGAATCGACTCTGCCTATGAGGCTCCAACTGATCCGCACATTCGAATCAATACCGTTACCGAGGAGTTGTCCGAATCCATCGCGCGAGTGCTGGAGTATCTGGATAAAAGGTTTGGTCAATGAAAACCCTCGTTATCATTGGGGCCGGTTTTAGTGGTGCGGTGACGGCAGCGCAGTTCTTGCGTCACAGCCCAGCCGATGTGCGAGTCGTATTGATAAACCGGTCCGGAGCCATGGCGCGAGGGTTGGCATACGGCACTAACAGTTCGCTGCACTTGCTCAATGTGCCCACCGGCAATATGAGCGCGGATGTCGATGATCCAGAGCATTTTCTGCGGTTCTGTCGAGTCAGGGATGCTGCTTGCACAGCGTCTTCATTTGTTCCACGCAAGATCTATGGCGAATATCTGACCTCTGTTTTGGATGGTGCGGAGAAGCATTGTGCACGCGGAGTAACGCTCGAACGTATCGTCGCTGAAGTCCGCAGTCTGCAACCCCGAGAGACTGGCGCCGTTGTCGAACTGACTAACGGGCAATGCATCGAAGCTGACCAAGTGGTTCTGGCGTTCGGAAACTTTTCACCGCTCGATCCGCCGGGATTTTGCGCGTCGATGGGTGCTGAGCGGTACCAGCCTGATCCGTGGGCAGGCGCGTCGGCACCCTCTGCGGACCCGAATCGTGCGATTTTACTGGTGGGCGCAGGGCTCACTGCACTTGATGTCTCCCTCGGTTTGTTACAAAGCGGGCACAAAGGACCTATCTACATGGTTTCCCGCCGAGGGCTTCGTCCATTGCCTCATCGGCCCAAGCGCACGACTGATGAAGTTCCGGCCGATTTTGCCGAGCGGCTGCTGCAGGTTACGCCCTCGGTGCGTGCCTACCTGCAATTGATTCGGCGTGAGATCAAAGCTGCACGCAACCATCGTTTGGACTGGCGTGACCTGGTAGCAGCCCTGAGGCCGATTACTCCAGATCTGTGGATTCGGTTACCAATGGCCGAACGTCGACGCTTCTTGCGCCATCTTCAGCCTTATTGGGATGTTCACCGTCATCGGGTCGCACCAGCGGCTTACCAGCGTTTCGAAGAGGCTTTAGAGACCGGTCAAGTCCGTTGCCTTGCAGGCCGTATAAAAAGCGTTGAGACGGGCTCTGATTATTTGCGTATCGGTATTCAACGGCGTAATCAACAAGCGCTCGAAGAGATAAACGTAGCGCAGGTTATTAATTGTACGGGCCCTACTACCGACTTGCGTCGTGTCAAAGATCCACTGATTCAGCAGCTTTGTGCTGACGGTGTCATACAGGTCGATACGCTCGGTTTGGGTGTGTGCGTCAATGAGCGGTTGGCCGTTAAGAGTTCTTCAGGTATTTGCTCCTCTTGGTTGTATTACGTCGGCCCTATGTTAAAGGCTGATTATTGGGAAGCAACGGCCGTTCCGGAATTGCGGCAATATTCTAAAAAACTCGCGGTCGATCTGGTCGCAATTATAAACAAGTGATGGGGGCGGAGCAGACCCTCAGCGGTCAGTTTCGAACAGTTGCATGATCTTTATAAAGCTGTCTTTCGAGCTTTCGGTGCGAGGTCGGCTTGAATTAAAATAAATGCTGGGCAGAGGAATTATGAAATTTTTAACTCTAAAGTGCCTTACAAGGGCGTTTGTATTTTATTGTGCTTCGTTGCTTTTTTCTTTGATGCTGGTTTTTGGGCTTGGGAAGGTTCATAAGGATACTATTGTTTTTTATGCGGAATCCAATAAGCCTGAATTCATGCAGCTCTACTTTCCCGTCTTCAAGGACTCTTCGATTTATCCAACCTATTTGGCTGAGAATAGTGAGCGGGTAGCGTACGAAGGAACCGCCGGTCTAGGTATAGGGTTAACGCTGCCAGATGGGGCAATGAAGTCACTCAGGGTTGATCCTTCCGATCATCTCGTCAATATGGCGATAAGAAGTGTTCAGCTAAACTATCTTTTTTCGACTGTTGTATTGACGCCTGAAGAGTTGTTGGGGCGAATAATTCCATTGCAAGGTATCAATAAAATAGAGGTGGTGGAAGGGCGCCTTCTAATAAGTACCTCAGACGAAGATCCGCAGTTCGAGTTAACGATATTCAAACCTGATACAAGTATCAATGAAAGAAGATTGATGCTGATCAGCTTGGCGTGTTCGTTGTTTTTTGTTTTGTTATTTGCTGTGTTGGCGAGAGGTAATCTTAAAACCATGGCCAGAGTCTTTCCTGGGCTCGCCATTCCTGCGATCGCGTCATTATCGATAGTGTGGATTTTTTATCCGGGTTTCATGACGTTCGATACATTTCATGCTCTTGATAGTGCAAGATACGGTGTTGTCGATTCTACGTGGCCTCCTGTCGTAAGCTATATATGGCGAGTTGTTAACGTTTTTTCAAATAGCCCCGTTGCGATGTTCTTTACGCAACTGCTTTTGTTGCAGGGGGCTGTCTATTATGTGATGTACTATTTCCTCAGGAGGAATAGTATTACATCGCTGTTTATGCTGTTTTATCTGATTATGCCTGCTGTAATTGGAACTGCTGCGGCGATTTGGAAAGATGTGCTAATGGCGTCTTTTTTTGTTGCGGCTCTGGCAGTCATGCTTGCGATGAAAGAATCGAGAGGTCGCTTCAGTTTTTACACTCTGTTTGTACTCTCGTTGTTTCTTGTATTTTTGGGTATATGTTCTCGGCACAATGCAATAACGGCGGCTGTACCTTTACTCTTCTATTCGGTATGGATATTGAGTAAGCGCCTTTCTTTTAGTAGACCAGTTGTGGCTTTTGTTACGGTAATAGGTCTGGTCCTGATCGGAGTTTTATACACAGCAAAGTTGCAGTTGGATAAGTATTCGATTCCAGAGTTTCGAGAAATTAAGGGGGCTACTGCTTTGATTCGGGTTACTCGGGTGATGGATATTGCCGGTGCCAGTATTTGCAGTGGTGAAAATTTATTCGAGAATATTGCTCCGGCGCTCACATTTTCTGATATTCAGAATAATTATGATCCAAGGCACTCCAACTTGTCGTTGGGGCTTTTTTCGAAGCTGCCTTTTAATAAAAGCCTTGACGATCTTTGGTTTGCAGTTCTGAAGGAGCGGCCAGTCTGCTTTGGGTATAATAAACTGTTGCTTTCCAAGTATCTCGTAGGTGCTAATGCAGGTCAACAGTTTCTGGTTGTATCTCCACAGGTCGATGCGAATAAGTATGGGTATACGCTTCCTAGATCTATCATGCGCGACAAAGTTGTACAGTATATTGTAGATGCCTCAGAGCTTTTCGTATTTAAACCTTGGCTCCTGTATTTGGTCTCGATGCTGCTGTTTTTATTGCTGCTGATTCAGAAAAGATTAAATGTTGAAATTATTGTGGTTTATTTCTCGGCGGGGTTTTATTTCTTCGGATTAGCCTTGTTTGGAAATGCCGCGGATGCTCGATTGCTATTTTATACAAACACAATGAGTGTTCTAGGTATTGTCCTGCTCCTTAGTGAATTGATAGGTGTTCGATCCGTTAGTGCGAGATCACTAAACGCTGAAAGATAGGCGAGTTGCGGGCGCTGTCGATAGGCAGCGCTATGCTTGAGAGGTATATTCAGTTAGCTGTCTACTTTCAAGAAGTTTGTTGATTTTACCTCTTCTGGCCACCCCGTCACACACCTGAATAATACGCAAATAAAAATTAGGTTGACAATGTCACCTGCGAATAGAGCCCTGGATCCTGATTCGTAAGTGGTAGGTGAAAGTCCTACTAAGGTGGTAATGCCAGCATGCAATAGTAGTAAAAGTATCCCGAAATAAAATGCGGAGCTATCCTTGATTGTTCTTTTCATAATATAAGTTATGCTGATCAGCGAAGCTATCGATAGTGTGTAGGAGAAAAAGTATTCCAGTCCCACTCCGGAGCTAAGGAAGTAGATGGAGTAATGTTCGATGCTGTTGTTTGTGAATAAATGGGAGAAAAGACTTCCTTGTAATATGCCGCCGATTGCCAATATCAGTGCTGTACGCTTGAGTTCAAATCTTTTCCCTGTCGATAGCAGAAGGATGAGTGCGGCAATTGCTTTAGGGTAAAGGTTTGCTGGGTCAATATAGTGTGCATTGAACACATCGAAATCATTAAGGGTTTTTCTTAAGAAAGAGTAGTCACTAAATTCTGGCATGTATATTTTTTCTGACTCCAGACGTACATAGTTTCCCGGTGCGGTGAGAAGGAGTACAAAACCTGTTATGACGATCAGAAATAAAAGTGACCTATAATATTTTGCGTCTTTAAATTCCCATATTAGCGATGTCGCGAGTATTGTTGTTATAGAAATACCAACTTGTTCTGACTGCGATGCGATGAGCGCCATTGGAATGGCGAGCATTTTTTCTGAAGGCGTAAAATTAAGCGGTCGTATAAAAACTGCCGATACAAAGAGTCCGCATGAAGCGGGTAATAGATAATTATAAAAGCCAGTTACGTAAAAGACAGAGGCGTCGAGAATCGAGTGGTCTATAGCCAATATAAAAATAGGCAGAGTGGAATGCCTAGGGTGTAGTTAAGTCGGTCTGAAAAAAAAGACTTCCATATGGAATAGGCGGCTATAAGTAAGCATGTAGGAATCGCTAATTTCCAGAACATGGAGGTAGCAATGGTTGTAAACATTATGCCTTCGATTGCTATTCTACCTGTCCAGGTTGCATAACGTTCCGATAAATAGTGAAGCGGAGAAACTCCAGATGTTGCAGCGGCTAGGAACGCAGTATCGTCGGATGAGGGTAAGCGGCCAGCGAACACACCTTCAGAAATCCGGAATTAAGGGCGATGGTGTCCGCCTATTTTTAAGCGGACGCGATCACCCTTATCGCCAGGATTTCCATGCGCCAACGAAGCTCCTATCCCAAA